>CACOIH010000004.1 GCA_902627245.1 uncultured Alphaproteobacteria bacterium | reverse complement strand
TTCAGCAGCTTGCAATCCAGGGTAGGCTCCATTGTCGTCAAAAAGAATTACATCATCTTCTATATTTATACTGCCACTTATTATGTCCCAGGTAGAACAAGAATATTCATTACCCTCTTCTAATACTTCTGTATTTGGAATTCCTCCTGTAGCAATAATGATAGAATTTGGTTTTTCTTCAAGAATAATTTCTTTAGTTGCAAAAGTATTGTAATAAAACTTTACATTATTTTTTTTACAAGCTTCAATTCGCCAATCAATAATTCCTAACATATCTCTTCTTCTTTTTGATCTTATAATTAAATTCAACTGACCTCCTGGCATATTACTTGCTTCAAAAACAATTACTTCATGACCTCTTTCAGAACAAATTTTAGCAGCCTCTAATCCAGATGGTCCAGCACCAACAATAACTATTTTCTTTTTTTTATCTGCTTTTTTAGTAATTTCATGAGGTATATATTTTTCTCGTCCAGTAGCTGGATTATGAATACATAAAGCTTCATTTCCCTCGTATATTCTATCCAAACAGTAAGTTGCGCCAACACAAGGTCTTATGGTGCTTTCTCTTCCATTTATAATTTTTTTAATGATATGTGGATCTGCAATGTGAGCTCTTGTCATTCCTACCATATCTAACTTTCCAGACTCAATTGCATACCTAGCTGTTGCTACATCATTAATTTTAGAAGCATGAAAAACTGGGAATTTCGAAACAAGCTTTATTTCTCCTGCAAAATCAAGATGTGGAGATGATGGCATTCCTTGAGTAGGAATTACCTTTGTTAAAGATGCATCAGTATCAATATGCCCTCTTATAATATTTAAAAAATCAACTTTGTCAGTCTTAATTATTTTTTGAACAATCTCTATACCTTCTTCTTTTGACAAGCCTTTATTCCAGTCTTCATCTGCGACCATTCTAACACCAATTATAAAATCTGTCCCAACAGCTTTTCTAATAGCTTCTATTACTTTCAAAGAGAATCTAGCTCTATTTGATAAGCTACCCCCATATTCATCTTTTCTTTTGTTTGTTGCAGGTGACCAGAAAGAATCCAAAAAGTGACCATAAGCTTCGATTTCAATACCATCCATATTTGCTTCTTTCATTCTTTCTGCTGCTTCTGCATAATCTTTTATTATTCTTTCAATATCCCAATCTTCTGCTTCTTTCGGAAAGGCTCTGTGTGCAGGTTCTCTAATTTCAGAAGCTGACACAACAGGTAGCCAGTCAGAATGATTCCAATTAGTTCTTCTTCCTAAGTGAGTAATTTGAATCATTACTTTTGAACCATAGTCATGGCATTCACTAGTTAATTTTTTCAACCAAGGAACTATTTCATCCTTATAAGCATGTAAATTTCCAAAAGTTGATGGAGAATCTGGAGAAACTATTGCACTTCCAGCTGTCATAGTTAATCCCAAACCACCTTTTGCTCTTTCAGCATGGTAGTTTATATACCTTTCTTTTGGCATACCATCTTCAGCATATGATGGCTCATGCGCACTTGTCATTAACCTATTTTTTATTGTTAAATGTTTTAATATGTAAGGCTGAAGTAATGCATCGCTTTTCATAAAACAAACTTTTTAATTAGATTGTAAAAAATATATATCATAAACACTCACTTTAAAGAAAGTAAAAGAGAATTTAGCTCTTCTTATGTTACATATTTTAGAAAAGTGGTGCCCAAGGGCGGAATCGAACCACCGACACGAGGATTTTCAGTCCTCTGCTCTACCAACTGAGCTACCTGGGCACAATAATAGCTGATAAAGTGTTTTTGAAATTTATTCAATTAAATATTAATGTTTAATCAATTTTTTATAGAAGCCTGATGTTCATCGGTTAGCCATTTCATGAGATCAATACTAGCACATTTTTTTGAGCAAAATGGCACAAAAGGTTCTATTGCTTTTTTTTTACAATTTGGACATTTATATTTTTTTTCAAGAGATAGAATTTTATTCTTATTATTTTTTTTTATTTCCATCTAAATGTTATTCGTCCTTTGGTTAAATCGTAAGGAGTCATTTCTACAGTTACTTTATCACCAGCAAGTACTCTAATTCTATTTTTTCTCATTTTGCCTGAGGAATGGGCGAGTATTTCATGATCGTTCTCAAGTTTAACTTTAAACATTGCATTTGGTAAAAGTTCTAGCACTACTCCTTGAAATTCTATTGAACCCTCTTTTGGCATATGTCTCCTATATTTTTTAGTTATATAATTATTTTTATTTATTTTGTCTAATTTTTACTGACATTTTGTGAGCTTCTAAACCCTCAATATCTGCTAAACTTTTAGTATAATCTTTTAAAGCATGGAATGATTTGTAATTCATTTCAACTATAGAATTTCTCTTCATAAAATCTAACACACCTAATCCAGAGGAGAATTTGGCAGAAGACGATGTAGGAAGTACATGATTAGTTCCAACTATATAATCGCCAAAAGCTTCAGCTGAATATTCTCCTAAAAATATTCCACCTGCATTATTTATATTATTTAGCAATTTCTTTCCAGATTTCAAATGTAAGTGCAAATGTTCTGGAGCAATTTTATTAATAATATCTGTACATTCATCAATTTTTTTAACTAAAATTATTAGGCCATTATTTTTGAGAGCAGAGTTAATTATATTTTTCTTAGATAATTTTTTTACTAGAGAATTTATATCTTTTAAAACTTTTTTTGAAAATTCAGGACTGTCAGTTATTAAAATTGATTGGGAATTTGGGTCATGTTCAGCTTGTGCCATTAGATCAGAGGCTACCCATTTTGAGTTATTATTTTTGTCAGCAACAACAACTATCTCTGAAGGTCCAGCTATTAAATCAATACCCACTTTTCCAAATAATTGTTTTTTAGCTTCTGCAACATAAGAGTTGCCAGGACCAAAAATCTTATTTACAGGATCAATTGTTTCAGTTCCATTTGCAAGAGCAGAAATTGCTTGAGCTCCTCCAACAAAATATGTTTCATCAATTTTAAGTTTTTTTATTAGAGACAAGAAATATGGATTAACATTTACGGATGGCGGGGTCACACATACTATTCTTTTTACACCAGCAATTTTTGCAGGAATAACATTCATAATTAATGATGATGGATAAAATGCACTACCACCAGGTACATATAATCCGACAGAGTCAATTGCTTTCCATCTAGATCTTAAATTAATATTATTATCTTTCTGAGAGATATCTTTTGGTAACTGCTTCTTATGAAACTTAGTTATATTTTTTATTGCAATATCAAAACAGTTAAGAATATTTTTATCTAAGTTCAAGTTCTCGCTAATTTTATTATAGTCTAATTTTATTTGATTCTTATTGATTTCAATTTTATCAAATTTATTTGTATATTTTATAATCGCTTTATCACCATTTATTTTTACATCATCTATAATTTTACTTACATTATTTTCAATTATTTTATTATTAGTTTTACTTCTTTTTTCTAAAATTATTTTTAGCTTTTTATTGAAGCTTTTATCATTTGAATTCAGAAATTTCATTTTACGATTTTTTCAAACTCTGAAATTATTTTATTAATCTTATAGTTTTCAGTCTTATATGCTGATCTATTTACAATTAACTTAGATTGAATTTTCATAATTTCTTCTACTTCAACAAGACCATTAACTTTTAATGTTTTACCAGTTGAAACTAAATCAACTATTCTTCGACACATATTTAGTGACGGCGCTAATTCCATAGAGCCACTTAGTTTAATAATTTCAACTTGAATTCCTTTACTAGCAAAAAATTTTTTTGTTATATTTGGATATTTTGTTGCAACTCTTATATTACTCCATGTTTCAGGATCTTCTTTTTTTAGAAGACTTTTTAGAGCTGCTACTGATATTTTACAATGACCAATGTTTAAATTTATTGGTGCATAAACTTCCGAGTAATCAAATTCTTTAATAACATCTTCTCCAGAAATGCCTATGTGAGCCGCACCAAAAGCAACAAAAGTGCACGCATCGAATGCTCTAACTTTGATGTACTCTATATTTTTATTTCTGGACTGAAATTTTAATTTTCTTGTATTTTTATCAAATAACATAGGATCAGGTGCAAATGATGTTTTTGATAAGATGTTTCTACATTCTTTTGTAATTCTTCCTCGAGGAACAGCAATTATAATTTTAGTCATAAAAAAAAAGCTTAATATATCTTATTTAATGAAAAACTAGAAAAAGTTATATTTTAATTCTCTTTATTTTTGGGCCCAGTATTCCGATGCCCTTTTCTACTTTTTCATACCCTCTGTCTAAATGATATACTCTATTTATTACGGTTTGTCCTTCTGCGCAAAGAGCAGCAAGCACCAAACTTACACTGGCTCTCAAGTCACTTGCCATAACTTGTGCCCCCTTAAATTGCTGCCCTCCTTTAATATAGGCAATATCTTTTAATAATTTAATTTTAGCTCCCAATCTGTTTAATTCAGGAACATGCATAAACCGATTTTCAAAAACGGTTTCTTGAATTTGAGAATTTCCATCCACAATACACATTAATGCCATCAATTGAGCTTGTAAGTCAGTTGGAAAACCTGGATATGGCTTAGTTGTTACTTTAGCCGACTTTAAGTTACTACTAGGAAATATTCTTACAGAATTTTTTTTGACCTTTAAATTACAGTTCATTTTTCTTAAAATATTTATTACTGAAAGCAAATGATTAGTATTAAAATTTTTTACATGAAATTTAGAATTTAACATAATTGCTAAAATTATATATGTGCCAGCAACAATTCTATCAGATATTATATTATGTTTTGCTTCTCTTAAGGATTTAACTCCTTCAACAATTATTTTTTTTGTACCTAAGCCTTCAATTTTAGCTCCCATTGATATCAAGCATTTACCAAGATCTTCTATTTCTGGTTCCATAGCAGCTTGTTTAATAATAGTTTGACCTTCTGCTAGAGTAGATGCCATGAGAATATTTTCAGTTGCCCCAACACTAGGAAAGGGAAGTTTAATTATACTGCCTTTTAATCTATTGTTTACATTTCCAATTACAAATCCATTTTCAATTTTAAATGTGGCTCCTAATTTAGATAGGCCTTCCAGATGAATATCAATGGGTCTAGTCCCTATAGCACATCCGCCAGGAAGAGATATTTTAGAGTAACCAAAACGTGCTAAAAGAGGGCCTAAGATTAATACCGAAGCTCTCATTTTTCGAACAATATCATAATCTGCTGATATGTTTTTTATATTTCTATTATTAATTGTAATTGAATTTTTGTTAATTTTTATTTTTGAGCCAAACCCTTTAAGTAATTTTTGCATATTATTAATATCATCTACTTTAGGAATATTACTTAAAGTCAAATTTTGATCACTTAGTAATGATGCAACAAGAATTGGAAGTGCTGCATTTTTAGAACCGTGAACATTTATTGACCCATTAATTTTACTATTGCCAGATATAATTAGTTTATCCATTATTCTTTTTTGCTACTTTCCTTTTTAAAATATTAGCTTTCAGCTGACTTTCTAATCTTTTAATTCTTGAATTTCTAATTTTTTCTTTAGTTTTTATTTTATTTTTTATATTTTTATTTTCTGTCATAATTAAGGTATTTTATTGATAAGTTATTATAATTTACTTTTTTTTCGAACACTTTTTAGAGCAATATAAGACATTTTTCCAATCTCTTTCCCACTTCTTTCTCCAAAAGAAAGTTCTTTTACATATTTTACAAATTTTAGATGGTAAATTTTTTTTCAATTTATGTTTCGAATATATAAAAGTATGTGTAAGCCACAATTAAAGCGGGAATAGCGCTATAAAGCGTTGCTAAAACTGCAGCCTTTGGAGCTAATGCTATTGCTGGAAATAAGGCATCACCATCATTAGAAATTGCATTACCTAATTCAGCAGAAAGAGGGATATATCCGTTAAGATAAAATGTAGCCACAACGACTTGAGGTCCGCAACCAGGTAAAAAGCCAAAAAGGATTGCTACTAAAGGGACAAAAGGCATCCATAGATCAAAAAAAATTTTTAAATCTATTGTTGTAAAATACATAAATATTTCGAAAATTAGGAAGCCACTAATAACCCAGGTTGTTACAAAATTGGTTGTATCTACAACTCTAGAAAGATACCCTCTACTTTTATCCGTTGAACACTGAAAATCACTTAATGGATTTAAAGACCACATAAAGATTGATAGAATTGCACCTCCTGAACCCACTAGTACAAACAATGTATTATAAATATCAGAGATAAACTCAATTTGAAATGCTGTAAGAATTCCCAGAAAAAATCCTGGGATAAATAATATTATCCAAAATATATTAAAATTTGAGACAAAGGTTTTTTTTATTTTTTCAAATTGAACATTCATTTTTAAATTAGGAAGCATATAATTTGTGCCATGGAACATATCTATTAAATAACCTGTAGTGGAACCAGCAACTATACCAAGCAGAAATATTAAAAAACCAGTTGAAGGTTCAATAGCCAGTATTAAAAAAGCTGCATCTCCCATTGTGGCTGTAAGTACAGCTACTAAAGAACCAAAAGAAATACGGCCTTGAATATATTGAGTAACAACTATTATTGCCCCTCCACATCCTGGGATAGCACCAAGCAATGATGCTATTGGAACATGAATTTTTTGAGTTTTTGAGAGGAATATTTTTACATCAAATTTAGTTAAACTATCTAATCCTATAAAAACAAATAGTGTAAAACCAACGAAAACTGAAACCTGTATGTAAGCATCTATTATAGAATTTCTTATAATATTACCAAACTCTCCACCTTGAAAGGCCAAGGATAAAATCAAAAGTCCAAAAAAAGCTTTCTTTAACAATCTGCCTTCATTGGCAAAAATTAGTTTTTTTTGTGCATTAAATGCATTAATAATTGCGTTCATAATATATATATAGCTAAATAATATAGCTATGGCTATATTTCTATCAATTTTTTTCATTTTGTGTTATTTTGTTTCATGTCTTTCAAAAATGTCAGAAATGCTCATAAAAATGAAAATACTGAAGATTATCTTGAATTAATAGCAGAGCTCTTAAATTTGAAAGGTGAGGCAAGAATTGTAGATATAGCAAATCAACTAGGAATTGCTCAAGCAACAGCTAACAAAACAATTCAAAGATTACAAAATCAGGGGTTTATCAAAAGGGAACCTTACAGATCAATTTTTCTCACAGTTAAAGGGCAAAAAATTGCAAGTATATCAAAAAAGAGACATAACACAGTACTTAAATTTTTAATAAATCTTGGAATTGATAAAAAAACAGCTTCAGCTGATGCAGAAGGTATTGAACATCATGTTAGTGATAAAACATTAAAAAAAATGGAAAAATTTAATTCAATAAAAAAAAATTAATCATTTATTAAATTATTTTATTTTTTTTAATAAAACTATTCTGATTTTAATCTTATTTCCAAAGTCTTGATTAAGTGGCAAGTAATTATGAGGCCTAGATATAAAAAAAATCTTAAATTTTTTTTCAATATTTCTTAAAACATTATCAAAATTTTGTTTTTCCCATAAATCTATTCTGTGAGAAAATATAAAAATACCATTTTTTAAAAGATAATAATCAATATTTGAAAAAAGTTTTTTAAAATTCTTACAGTATGTCATTGCTCCAATCATGGAAACAAGTTCAAATTTTGTTGTAAAATTTTTCTTCTTTTCAAAATCTATTTTATATAATTTCTTATAAATTTTTTTTTCTTTGGCGATTATTAAACTTTTTTCTGAAATATCTGATCCAGTTATTTGAATATTCTTAAAGTTTTTTATTAATTGTTCTCCAAATAAGCCAGTTCCACAAGCTAAATCAAGAATTTTATTTGGCTTACGAATTAATTTTTTTTTGAGTAAATTAATGCTTTTTTTTGGAACTGTATAATTCCATGTGTTTAAAGTTGAGTCATATTTTTTTGACCAATTGTCATAATACCTCTCAGTAGTTTTAATACCACCTATCCCACCGACCAAAGAAATTGATTTATCCATATTTAAGTGATGGAATTCTTTTTCTAGTATTCTTTACTTCATTAATTTCAATTTTTGAATTTAGTATTGCTTGTTTTTTAAAAGCTTTTTTAATTAATTTTCCCCATGGATTAACTAATGCTGAGTGTCCATATGTTTTTCTATTAGTATGATGATTTCCACACATATTTGTTGCAATTAAAAATACATTATTTTCTATAGCTCTAGCTCTTATTAATATCTCCCAATGATCTTTTCCTGTAGGTACGGTGAATGCCGCTGGTAATAATATAACTTCAGCTCCTTTCTTAGCTAAATTACGGTACAAATGAGGGAACCGAAGATCATAACAAATTGTGAGACCAACTTTTATTTTTTTTATTGTAGTAATTTTAATTTTGTTACCTGGTTTAAATGAATCAGACTCTCTATGAGTCTCATTTTTATTAATATCAACATCAAACATATGTATTTTATCATAATAAGATTTTACTTTTCCATTTTGACTAATTACAAAAGATCTATTAACTAATCTCTTTTGTTTTTTTATTTTTAATAATAAAGAACCAACGTTAATATGAACATTATTTTTTTTTGCAAATTTTTTACTCATTTTTAATACTGGACAATCTTCCGGATAATTAGCAAACTTTAAAAGATGCTGTTTATCATTTGTAATAATATTAGAACATTCTGGTGTACAGATTAGATCTGGTTTAAATTTTAAAGATTTTTTATATAATTTTTCCAATTGATTACAATTTTCTTGAGGTGTAGGTTTAGCCTCAAATTGTATTTGTGAAATTTTTAAATTATTCATTAGTTAAATTTTATTATAGATTTTGAACACTTATATATATTAAAAAAATTTATTAAATTTTAGTATATTATTTTTAAACATAAGTATAAAGATCAAATAATGAATAATTTATTTGAAATTTGGAAGTCGAACAAGCCGGCTATAAATGCATGGTTATCAATTCCAAATTCATTTACTGCTGAAGCATTCGGTAAAATGGGCTGGGACTCAGTTACTATAGATATGCAACATGGTCAAAATGATTATCAGTCAAGTATTTCAATGCTTCAAGCTCTTTCAAATAGCAACTCAGTAACTATGGTAAGAGTTCCATGGAGTGAGCCTGGCATCATAATGAAAATGCTTGATTTAGGTGTAATAGGCATCATTGCTCCAATGATTAATACAAAAGAAGACTGTGAGAGGTTTGTATCTTACTGTTATTACCCTCCAATTGGTCAAAGAAGTTTTGGCCCAATGAGAGCTCAATTAATTTATGGCCAAGATTACTTCAATAAAGCAAATGAAAATATAATGAGTTTTGCGATGATTGAAACAAAACAAGCAGTTGAAAATTTAGATGAAATTATGTCAGTGCCTAATTTAACAGGTGTTTATATCGGCCCAGCAGATATGAGCTCTTCATATGGTTTACCTCCAAAATTTGACGTAAGAGAAGATCCAGTATTTTCTAATATTAAGCTTATCGCTCAAAAAGCAAAAGAGTATGGTAAAATAGCAGGAATTCATAATGGAACTACTAGTTATGCGAAAGAAATGATTGGGTTAGGATATAAATTTGTAACTATCTTATCAGACTTTAGAGTTATGAGCTCAAATTCTCAAAAAATAGTTGATGAAATGAAAAGTCAAAGCTCTGATAAATCTTCTTCAAGCTCTTATTAATTTCTTTTTTTAAAATATGGTATTAGAAATATAATACAAGCTAAGAAAAAAAATATACTCCCACACATAGCCCAGAAGTCTCCAATACTTGATACAATAAAACAGAGTGAGGATATTACAAAAAGTATCCAACCAACAAAATTTAATAATTTATCATTCATTTTTTAATTTTTCCTCAATTTCTAGAATCTCTAGCCATCTATCTTCTTTTATTTTTAGTTCTTTATTAAGGAATTCCATTTTTTTTGTTATTTCTAAATATCTATTATGGTTTTGCAAGTATATATTCGTTTCTTTTAATTCATTAGTCATTGTATTTAGTTCTTCTTGAATTAAATTTATCTCTTTTGGAATATTTTCTAGTTCGAATTTATATTTATATGATAACTTTAAAGATTTAGTTGTCTTATCATTCAAGTTTTTATTTTTTTTTGTATTTTTATTAATATTTTTTTTAGTCTGTGATTTTAAAAAATCACTATATCCACCTAAAAACAATGAAACTTTACCATCAGTATCAAAATAAAGAATCTTATTAACTGTTTGATCTAAAAAATCTCTATCATGAGATACTATTAATAATGTACCCTTATAATTTGATAGCATTTCTGTTAGTAAATCTAATGTTTCTAAATCAAGATCATTAGTTGGTTCATCTAAGATTAAACCTGTTTTAGGGTTTGCTAATACTTTAGCAAGAAGGAGTCTATTTTGTTCACCACCTGATAGTGTTTGAATTGTATGATTAACATTTTTAGGGTCAAACTGAAAATCTTTCACATAACTGCAAACATGCCTGTCTCTACCTTGAACTTTTAAATAATCACCACCAGATGGAACCAAAATATCTTTTACTGACTTTCTTCCATTTAAATCATTTCTCATTTGGTCAAAATATGAAAATTCTAGATTCTTTTTTAATTTTAATTTTCCCCCTGTAATTTTAACTTCGTTTAATAGAGTCTTTAGAAATGTAGATTTTCCTGTTCCATTTTTCCCAAGTAACCCTATTCGATCATTTTTTGCTATTTTAATAGAAAGTTTTTCAAATACTTTAAATTTTTGATTTGGGTATTTAACATCAACATTCATATATTCTGCAATAAATTTTGATTGATCGACTGATTTTTTTGCAATTTGAGGTTTTAAAGATTTGATTGCACTTCTATATGATGCCTCATCTTTTTCTAATTGCGTTTTTAACTCTTTTGCCCTTCTTAATCTTTTTTCATTTCTCTTTACTCTAGCTTTAACTCCTTTGTTTGCCCATTCTAGTTCAATATTGACAAATTGTTTTCTGTTTCTTAATTCTCGATATTCCTGATCTAAAAGCTCCTCAGACCATTTATCAAATTTTTTGAAACCATTTGGGCTTACTCTCAACCTTCCTCTATCTAACCAAAATACTTTATTCGTAAAATTACTTAAAAAGGCTCTATCATGACTCACACATAAGATTGTTTTATTTAAATCTCTAAGATAATTTTCTAACCACTGGATACATTCTAAATCTAAGTGATTTGTTGGCTCGTCTAGAAGAAGAACATCAGACTCCTTTAATAAAGATCTGATTAAGTATACTTTTCTTATCTGACCACCAGATAAACTATTAATATCTGAATGTTTATTTAAATTTAATCTTTCACAAAAAATATCAACATAATGCTTATTTTTTTCATTTAATAAATCTTTGAGACTTTCTAATATTGTGGTGTCATTAATATTTTCAAATTTTTGATTAAAATAACTGACTTTTAAGTTGGGAAAATTCCAAATTATTCCATTATCTACATCTTGTTCACCACAGATAGTTTTCATTAGAGTACTTTTGCCTACTCCGTTTTTGCCAACTAAGGCAATCATATCTTTTTTGTGAAGATTTAGATCTAAGTTTTGAAAAATGACTTTTTTACCGAATTTTATCTCTACTTCTCTTAGAGAAAAAATAAGGTCGCTGGGCACTAGTTGTAATACTTATAATAAATAACAATCAAATCAAGAATAGCAAACAAAATTAAGATGATTACAATTCTTGTTATTGACCACTGACCTTTAGGGAAAATTAAATTAAAATATTTCATAATTTATAAATAATATTAAAAATGTGAGTTTCAATACATTTTATAATAGCGGGCCATTTGAACCCGCTAAATAAATTACTTACTATAAATATAAAATCCTATTGCAAATAATGCGGTTAAAATAATATTTACATAAGCAGTGGCACCAGCCACAGCACCAGTTACAATGTGAAATAAAATTATTATTGTAAATAGTAAACCACCAAGAGCGAACAGCATCCCTATTGACTTTAGATTTTCTGCGGCAATGTCTGGAAATCTCCAACTCCAAATACCATTAACTATGAAAACCACTCCAAGAAATTGACCAATGGTAATTAAATCAGCGGTTGGTGTCCAACCAGCTTGTTGAATAAAAACTGAAGTTAAGAACAAGCTTCCTAATCCATTTATTAAAAGAATTATTGCTTGTGCTTTAAAAATTGTTCTAAGATTCATATATTTCTCCTAAATACTATTTATTTAATTATTTAGATTCTAACAAAAGACTTATTGAAACAATAACTATTGAAAATTAATCCATTTAATACAATCTTCAAGTCTATCATCACCCCAAAAGACCTCGCCTTTATAAATAAAAGTAGGACTTCCAAAAACGCCTAGTTTGTATGCATTATCTGTATTTTGCAAATATTGACTTTTAATTTCTTCTGAATTTGCATTTTTTAAAATTTCATCTTTATTTAAATTAAGATTAGTCAATATTTCAGAGAGATTTGGTTCAGTTGCAGGTTCCTTACCTTCCTGAAACCATCTTTTATAGGTAGTGGTAACGTAGTCCACTCCCCAACCTTCGTTAATACCTAAAATCGCAATTTGATTAGCTAGATCAAATTCCTTTAGAGGATAAGGCGCAGGTACTTTAGCTTCAAAACCATAAAACTTTGCCCTTCTTTCAATGTCTCTCCACATGTAATCAGATTTAACTTTTTTTGATGGAGGTGTAAAAGGTATATTATCCATATCCATCATTATTTTTCTTACACTAAATGGTTTCCAATTAATTGATAAATTTTCTTTTTTTGCTACTTCAGCAATCCTATTTACAGAAAGATATGTATATGTACTGCCTATTGAAAACCAAAAATCTATTTCACTCATAATTTAAACTTTATAATTTTTCACAATATACTATAGAATTTTATTTATAAAATCTAAAAATTTTTAAATTTAAAAATTCTAAAATGATAAGTTTTAATAAAGAAAAAAATGCATGTTTCGGTGTAGCATTTTTATTGATGTTTATAATTGGAACATATTTTGTACATATTCCATGGAACATGGACAGACTAAATATATCTGAATCTCAACTAGGATTTGGAATATTTATTTTTGGTATTTTTAATTTCTTTTCTAATCAAATTTCCGGTAGATTAATAGTACCTAAAATTGGAACAACAAATACAATTATTTTAGGAATAATAATATTTGCATTTTGTCCACTTCTACTAATAAGTGTTCCAAATTACAGTTCATTTTTAATTTCTTGGATACCATTTGGTATTGCGATTGGTTTATTATTCCCAACAATGCAAACACAAATCTCAATAATTGAAGAAAAAACATCAAAAATTGTTACTCCTTTATTTCAAGCATGTTTTAGTGCTGGATCACTATTTGGTGCTTTATGTGCAGCTTTTTTTATTAAAAATTTTCCTGATCCACGAATTACTTTTTTTTTAATTGGAACAATTTTTTTACTTTATGTTTCAGTAATATTAGTATTTGGAATGAGAAATGAAATGGAACATATTCAAAATAATACAAAATTTAAATTACCTTCTGGAAATATTTTTATTTATGGTTTCTTATTAATGATGAATTTTGCAACTTTAGGAATTATTATAGATTGGTCACCTGTCTGGCTTACTAAAGATCTTGGGGCACCTTTATTTTTAGGAGGGATGATTATTTTATTTTTTAATTTTGGAGAAATATTTGCAAGATTATTGGCTAGTAAATTAATACATTTATTTAATGAAGAAATAGTTGGAGGATATTTTAGTTTATTATCTTGTATAGTTTTAGGACTGTCAATTCTTACGATGGACCTTAATTTCATTATTCCTGGGATGATTTTATTTGGTTTTGGTACTGCTAACTTTGTTGCAGTTGTATATAGACAAGCTATTAAAAGTTCTAATGAGCCAATAAATCTTACTGTATCAAATTTAGCCACACTTGGTTTTGCTGGTTTTATTTTTGGACCTGTGATTGTTGGATATATGGCGGAATATTTTGGTTTAACTTTTAATATGTATATTCTTTCAATAATTTGGGCAATTAATGGTATTCTATTATTATATTTAATGAGAACCAACACCGACAAAGGCAAACTCTCAAATTAATATTAAAAATTAATAAAATTTATCTTAATATAATATTATTATCTGGTAATTTATCTTAAAATATTATTAAAATATCATCATAAATCAATAGGGAGAAAATATGAAAAAAGTAAGTATAATAGCAATCCTTTTTTCTTTTGTATCATTGCCATTATTTGCAGCGCCACTCCAATCTTTAGGAAGTGGTGAGGGTGAATTAAATGTAGTTGCCTGGGCTGGATATTTAGAAAGAGGAGAAACAGTTGAGGCCTTCGACTGGGTTACTGGATATGAAGATAACACTGGTTGTAAAGTTAATATTAAAACTGCTGGCACATCAGATGAAATGGTGGCACTTATGAATGAAGGTGGTTTTGATATTGTAACTGCATCCGGTGATGCTAGTCTAAGACTAATTGCAGGTGGAACTGTTCAAGAAATCAATATCGATCTAATACCTAGTTGGGATACAATTGACCCAAGATTACAAAATGCTGAATGGCATACGGTTGATGGAAAACATTATGGAACACCATACATGTGGGGATCAAACGTATTAATGTATAATACAAATGCTGTAAGTGAAGCTCCTACAAGTTGGGATGTGGTATTTGAAGAAAAAACTTTGTCTGATGGAAAATCAAACAAAGGCAGAGTTCAAGCATTTGACGGACCAATTCATATTGCTGATGCAGCTATGTATCTTATGTATCATCAACCTGAACTAGGAATTAAAGATCCATATGAATTGACTAATGATCAATACCAAGCATCTCTTGACTTACTAAGACAGCAAAGAGAATTAGTAGGTAGATATTGGCATGATGCATTTATGCAAATTGATGATTTTACAAATGAAGGATTTGTTTTATCTGCTTCTTGGCCATTCCAAGTTAATCTTCTAGTTGGCGCTGAGCAACCTATTGCGAGTACTATTCCACAAGAAGGAGCAACTGGATGGGCTGATACTACCATGGTACATTCTGATTCAGAAAATATAAATTGTGCATATATGTGGATGGAACACCAACTAAGCTCAAACTTACAAAGTGATTTGGGCGTATGGTTTGGAGCAGTACCTTCAGTACCATCAAAATGTGGAACTGGTTTAATGGATCCTGCTGCAGGTATTTATCAAGAAGGTCAAAATGCATGCCAAATAAATGGTATTGATAATTTTGATAAAATTTATTTTTGGAAAACTCCTGTATCTAAGTGCGAAACACAAGAAAGTTGTGTACCTTACTACAAATGGGTTACAGATTATATTGCTGTATTAGGTGGCAGATAAAAATATAATTTTACTTTTGGGGGGATAATAATTATCCCCCCAATCTTATTTTATGATAAAAGCTTTAAACTTAAGAAATATTAATAAAAGATATAATGAAACAGTTGCATTAAGTGATATCAATTTAGATATTGAAGATGGAGAATTTTTTTCTTTACTTGGTCCATCTGGTTCAGGAAAAACAACATGTTTAAAAGTAATTGGAGGTTTTGAAGAGCCTGATACTGGAGATGTGACACTATTTAATGAAGATGTAACTTACACTCCTCCTTTTAAAAGAAATGTAAATACCGTTTTTCAAGATTATGCACTTTTCCCACATATGAATGTTGAAGAAAATGTAAGTTATAGTCTTAAAATAAAAAAAATACCAAAAAATGAACAAAAAAGTAAAGTTGATGAAATATTATCAATTGTAAAATTAAATGGTTATGAAAAAAGAAAGCCAAGTGAACTTTCAGGAGGTCAAAGGCAAAGAGTAGCTCTTGCAAGATCTTTGATTAATAGACCAAAAATATTACTTTTGGATGAGCCACTTGGTGCCTTAGATTTAAAACTTAGGGAACAAATGCAATTTGAACTTAAAAATTTACAACGTCAATTTCAAATAACCTTTATTTATGTAACACATGACCAGCAAGAAGCACTAAGTATGAGCGATAGAATTGCAATTTTCAATGAAGGTAAGATCGAACAAATAGATACTCCAAATAATATTTATCTTAAACCTAAAACAGCATTCGTTGCAGATTTTATAGGAACAACTTCAATCATTCCAAAAGATTTTGCCAAAAAGTCACTAAAATATAATTATGGATTTTCAATTAGGCCTGAAAATATAAATATTAATTCTAATATAGCTGAATATGACTTTTCAATTAATGCTTCTATTAATGATATCCAATTTCAAGGCTCCTATTATAAAATTTTATGCCAAACAGAGAATATAAATTTAACAGCTTTACATTATTTAGATATGAAAAATCCTCTAAATATTAAAATTGGAGATAATATTCAACTTTCATGGAACAAAATGGATATTACAAATTTAGATGATTAGTTCCTTAGATAACTTTTCTAACTATTTATATAAAAATAAACATATATTACTTTTAATCTTCTTATTACCTCCTTTGCTATGGTTAGGTATTATTTATTTAGGATCTTTAGTTGTTTTCTTATTTCATTCTCTTTTTTATTTAGATGGTTTTACTGGAAAAGTTGTTTACCAAATTTCATTTAGTACAATTGCTGAATTATTTAGTTCGCCGGCAAATATAGATATATTAATTAGAACTGTCGTCTTGGCTTTAGCTGTTTCTATTGGTGCTGCAGTTATTGGCTTTCCAATAGCTTTTTATATGGCAAAATTTACAAGCCCAAAAATAAAAATTTTTTTTTATTTAGCAATTATGCTTCCTTTATGGTCCAGTTACTTAGTAAGAGTATATTCTTGGAAGTTAATACTTGCTAAAGAGGGTATTATAAATTGGGTTCTGGCTAAATTACATCTTACGTGGTTACTAGATGCTATTCTATCATTACCAGTTGTAGGAGGGCCTTCACTATCAATTTCTTACTTAGGTATGTTTTTAGTTTTTACCTATATTTGGCTACCTTTTATGATATTACCAATTCAAGCATCCTTAGAAAGAGTTCCAAATTCTCTTTTAAATGCTAGTTATGATCTAGGTGCTACAAGAAGACAAACATTCTATAAGGTTGTTTTACCACTAGCTTTACCTGGTATTGCAGCTGGTTCAATATTTACATTTTCTCTTACTTTGGGAGATTATATAATTCCTTATATAATTGGGACATCAAAATTTTTTATTGGACAAGCTGTCTATACTCACCAGGGAACTGCAGGAAATATTCCACTTGCCGCTGCTTTTTCTTTGGTGCCAATAGGAGTGATGGCAATATATATTTATTTTGCAAAAAAACTTGGGGCTTTCAATGCTCTTTAAAAAAAATAATTTAAATAAAGCTTCTTTTGGTTTGAAACTTGGTGCAATTTTAGGAATTTTATTTCTACATGTTCCATTATTTTTAATAATTCTATATGCTTTTACCACAGAAGATAAATCATATCAATTTCCTCCACCAGGATACACCTTGAAGTGGTTTTCAATAGTTTTATCAAGACAAGATATTTGGAATGCGGTCTCGTTATCCTTACAAGTTGCAATTATTTCAACAATGGCAGCTATAGTTTTAGGCACTCTAGCTGCAGCTGCACTTTATAAAGCAAGTTTCTTTGGAAGAGACTCAATAACACTTTTAATAATATTACCAATAGCGCTTCCAGGTATTATTACTGGTATTTCATTGCGTAGTGCATTTGGTGTTGTTGGAATACCATTTAGTACATGGACAATTATAATTGGCCATGCTACTTTTTGTATGGTTGTTGTTTACAACAATGTAGTTGCAAGATTAAGAAGAAGTTCACCAAATTTAATTCAGGCTTCAATGGATTTAGGAGCAAATAACTTTCAAACTTTTTTTTATGTTATTTTACCAAATTTAGGTACTGCAATATTAGCAGGTGGAATGCTTGCATTTGCTTTATCATTTGACGAAGTAATTGTAACAACATTTACAGCTGGTCAACAAACCACTTTGCCTATCTGGATGTTATCTGAACTTATTAGACCTAGACAAAGGCCAATTACGAATGTTGTTGCAGTTTTTATAATTTGTATTACCTTCATCCCAATTTTATATGCAAGTTATATTACCAGGAATACAACTGATACTGAAGGTTCATCAAAATAAGGGAGGATTAAGTGAAAACTAATATTTTAATAAATAATGAGTTGGTAAAAGGAGATTCTGAGATTGAAAAAATAATTAATCCGGTCAATTCTGAAGTTATTGTTGAAATCCCTCAATCTAGTAATGAACAAGTTAATAAAGCTGTTGAATCGGCTCAAAAAGCATTTGTTGAATGGTCTAGATCAACCCCAGCAGATAGATCTGGTATGCTTTTAAAATTTGCTGATTTAATAGATAAGAATGCAGAAGAAATAGCTAAAATTGAATCAATGAATACAGGTAAGCCTTATCATTTAGCATTGAATGATGAGCTTCCTGCAATATCTGATGTTTTTAGATTTTATGCTGGCGCATGCAGAAATATGACTGGTGCCTTAGCGGGAGAATATATGCAAGGGTTTACAAGTATGATTCGAAGAGATCCAGTTGGAGTAGTAGCATCAATTGCTCCTTGGAACTATCCTTTAATGATGGCTGCTTGGAAACTTGCACCTGCACTTGCAGCAGGCAATACGATAGTTTTAAAGCCTTCTGAACAAACTCCACTAACTACGATGTTTATTTGTGATCTTCTAGCTGAAGTATTTCCTAAAGGCGTAGTAAACATTGTTTTTGGAATTGGTGAGACAGTAGGTTCTACATTAATTAATCACTCGAATGTGAATATGATTTCATTAACTGGAGATATTGCAACTGGATCAAAGGTTTTAGAAGCAGCAAGTAAAAGTATTAAAAAAACTCATCTTGAACTTGGCGGGAAAGCTCCCGTAATTGTTTACGATGATGCTGATATAAATCAACTAATAGAAGGCATAAGAGCCTTTGGTTATTACAATGCAGGCCAAGATTGCACAGCAGCTTGCAGAATATTTGCAGACAAAAAAGTTTATGACAATGTAGTAGCTGATTTAACCTCAGCCGTCTCAACAATTGAATTTGCAAATGATGAAGATGATAAAAATGAAATTCCTCCATTAATCACAGCTGAGCATTTAAATAGAGTTTCATCATTTGTTGAAACTGCTAAATCTTTAAAACATGTTGAAATCACAACTGGAGGAAGCTCAGTTGGTGATAAAGGTAACTTTTATAAACCAACTGTCATTGCTGGAGCTAATCATGATGATGAAATTGCAAAAAATGAAGTATTTGGTCCTGTAGTTTCTGTTACTCCCTTTAGTGAAGTTGATGATGCAGTAAATTGGGCAAATGATACAAAATATGGATTAGCTTCATCTGTTTGGACAAAGGATATAAAGAAAGGAATGAATACAGCATCAAGACTTCAATATGGATGCACATGGGTAAATACACATTTTATGTTAGCATCTGAAATGCCACATGGTGGTGTTAAAGCTTCAGGATACGGAAAAGATTTATCTTCATATGCTTTAGAAGATTACACCAATATCAGACATGTAATGGTTAATATTGAATAAATATTAGCTGATATAGTATAATGGTTATTACAGGCCGTTGGTAACGGTCAGATCCAAGTTCGATTCTCGGTATCAGCACCACAAACTATTTAAATTATTATTTTTTTTTATAACTAATTATTTACTAAACTTAGGTAATTTTGGATCTAGCTTATAGTAATCTAATTTATTTTTAGTAAAAATATTTGAATGTGTTTTCAGTTTAGTTGGATTACTAAACATGCCTGCTGAAATACTTATAGTATCACTTTTTTTGATCTTATAAAATATACTAGCACCACATTTAGAGCAAAAACCTCTCTTTGCAAAGTTTGAAGAATTATACCACTTTAAAGTACTTTTACTTATGTATGTAATATTATCTTCTAAGCTGTTAGTATAAGCAGCAAAATTACCATGTGTTTTCATACATTGGGAACAATGACAATTAATTACGTGTCGAAGTTTACCAATAATTTTAATTTTGATTCCTCCACAAAGACATTTGGCAATTTTAGAGGAAGATTTCTTTCTCATATTACAATTTATTATAACTCTTAAAAATTAATATACTCGTAAAAAATGCAATGATGGTAAAAAAATATGCGTTCGTTGAAATAATTTCAATATTTGTTTCCCCTGGACTATCTGTAATAACATACCTCCAAAAATTGATAGCACAAGCTATTTGAAAAACAAAAATTGATAGAAAAATTGGTAATTGTTTTTCAATGTTTCTAACTAAAATTATTATTAATCCAATAACAAAAGTTAAAAATATTATTCCTAATATTTCAGATAAACCTGCTATAGCATGATTAAAAAAACCAAGATTTGCAAGTGCAAATTCATCTGTAAAAACTAGAAGTTGAATTGAATAATAACTAAAAAAAAATATATTCATAATGATAATTAATATGTCTATTTTTTTAGTCATTTTTATATATGGTAACATTTATTAATCATTCGTAACATGAAAATAACTCTATATTATTTTAAAATACCATTTTGGAGAGCAGAAGTTACCCGACTATCTTTATATATCGGTAATATTCCTTTTGAAGATTTTAGAATTGAAGGTGACGATTACGATAAATTTAAGCAAACAGGTGAATTACCAAATAAAAAAATCGCTCCTTTTAAACAATTGCCAGTTTTAGATGTTGATGGCAAAATTTTTGCACAAACTGGAGCTATTGCAAGATTTTGTGGTAAACTATCAGGATTATATCCTAAAAATGATGACTATAAAGCTGCTTTGATTGATCAAATTATTGAAGGAGCTCAAGATATAAATTATCTTGTAACCCTATCTGGTAGAGATAAAGATACTGAGAGAAAAAAAATTGCTAGAAATATACTTGCAATGAGACATCTTCCTAAATGGTTCCAATTTTTGGAAAATCTCTTAAAGCAAAATACTAAATCAATATATTTTGTAGATAGTGATTTAACTATAGCTGACTTAGCTATATGGAGATTGCTTGGTTGGCTTAAATCAGGAATGCTAGATGGAGTTCCTACAAACATATTAGATGAATACGATCATCTTAATAAATTGAGACAAGAAATTTATAAAAATCCAAAAGTTATAAAATGGATGGATGAGGTATACGGCAAAACTATTTAACAACATGACAGCATTAAGTGTAAATATTAATAAATTTGCTTTAGTACGAAATGCTAGAGGCGCTAATGTGCCTGATATAATTAATATTAGTAAGAAGTGCCTTCGATATGGGGCAGATGGAATAACTGTACATCCAAGACCTGATGAAAGACATGCTAAATTCTCTGATTTGTTACCTTTGAAAAAGCTAGTTTCAGAATATGAAAATAAAGAATTCAATATTGAAGGATACCCTTCTGAAAATTTTATTGAAAAAGTAATAAGTGTAAAACCTCACCAAGTTACACTTGTTCCTGATCCTCCAGGTGCATTAACATCATCTTTTGGATGGGATTGTCAAAAGAATAAAATTTTTTTGACTGATGTTGTTAAAGAATTTCATAATAATAAAATAAGAGTTTCATTATTTGTAAACCCATCTAAAGAGACATTAGAGAATCTAGATATTATTGAAACAGATAGAGTAGAGCTTTACACGTACGACTACGCTCATAATTTTTTAAAAAATAAATCTGAAGCAATTAAATCTTATGTTGAAGTGTCTCAATTTATACAAAGTGAGTTTCCAGAAATAGAATTTAACGCTGGACATGACCTAAACTTAGAGAATTTGAACTTTTTTTTAGAATCAATCACAAATATTAAAGAAGTATCAATTGGACATGCATTAATTTGTGATACTTTTGAATTTGGACTAGAAAAAACAATAAAAAAATATTTAGAAATAACATCTAAGTAATGACTTTAATTTTTTGGTTTCAATTTGCTGCTGTATGTATTGCTGGGGCTATGTCGCCTGGTCCTAGTTTAGCATTAATTATTAGAAATAGTACTAAATATAATAGGCTTGGGGGAATTATGAGTGCTGTAGGCCATGGATTAGGCATGGGTGTGTATGCAATTTTTGCTGTTACTGGTTTAAGCATTATTATTTTGACTAATATTTATGTTTTCAAGTCAATTCAAATAGTTGGTATAGTTTTTCTATTTGTATTTGGTATTTTATTTATTTTTCAAAAAAATGAAAAAATTGATATTGATAACTCTCAAAATAAGCTGAATTCTTTTTTACAAGGTTTCTCAATATCTATACTTAATCCTAAGATTTTAATTTGGTTTTCTGCAGTTTTTTCTCAATTTGTTAAAACTGATTCTACGCTTTTAACCAATTCAATTCTAGTTGTAACTGCTTCTGCAATTGATTGTATTTGGTATATTTTAGTAGCATTAATAGTAACTAGCTATGGCTTAAAAGATTTTTTTCAAAAAAGAATAAATGCAATTCAAAAAATATCGGGAACAGTTCTTGTTATAATTTCGATTTTACTAATAATTAATATCTTCTAATACTCTTAAAATATTTTTACCCATTACTTTTTCAATTTCTTTGTGATTATATCCTCTACTTTCTAATCTTTGAGCTATTTTAATATGATCTCTGCAATCATTCCAACCTTTAGGTAAACAATCAAGTCCGTCATAATCACTTCCAACTCCAACGTAATCAATACCAGCAAGCTTGATTATATATTCGATATGATCAAGAAATACATCTATATCAGGACATACGTTGGACAATTCTTTTTGAAAAAAATGTTGCTTAGCTAACCATTGAGATGATTTTGTAGAATGTTCTATTTCAATTGATTTGATCTTTTCTTTATGCTGATTTCTTACTTTTGACTCTCTTTCTTTGAAAGTTGGATCAATAAAAAAAGGATAAGGGTTAATACCAATGAGTCCATTTTTATTTTTAATTGCTATTATTTGATCATCATGTAAATTTCTAAAATGCGGACAAAGCTTATGAACACTCGAATGAGATGCAATAAATGGTTTTTGGGAAATATTTTCTATATCCCAGAAACTTTTTTCTCCAATATGAGAAACATCTATTAATACTTTGTTTTCTTGACAAATATTAATAACTTCTTTTCCAAAATCATTTAGTCCAATAGTTTTAATTTTATCCTTATTATATTTTTCGTCATAATTCGATGAGACCCAATCAAGTGAATGGTTCCATGTTGGCCCTAAGTAAATTAGACCTCTATTAATAAAATGGTACAAGTTTTCTATGTTATTTTCTATAGCTTCACCACCTTCCATTGATAAAGGTAGAAGAAGTTTATTACTATTGATGCCTTCTAATATATCTTGAAGATTTTTAGGAATTACAACATCCTCTTCTTGTAATAATTTTTCAATATCATCGAACATCCTATTTGCTTTATTAAAGAAATTTGGTTCTGCTGATTTACTTGATACCCAAATTATTAATATCTGAAGATTGATGCAAGACTCTCTTAGCCTAGGTATATCAGTGTGTCCGTGAGGTGTTTCTTTTGTAACATCTTCACCTTCAATTATTCTTTGCACAAGATCATTGTGCAAATCTGCGACAAACATTTAATTAATCAATAATTTCCATTTTGATAATCTTATCAGGATCAGCAGGTGGCTCTCCTCTAGTAATGTTGTCAACAAACTCCATTCCTTCTATAACTTGTCCCCAGACACTGTATTGTCCATCTAAAAAAGAACAGTCGTTAAAACAGATGAAAAATTGACTATTTGCACTGTTTGGATCTTGGGCCCTTGCCATTGATACAGCACCGCGACCATGATTAACATCTGAAAATTCAGCTTCTATGTTTGATAAAGTAGATCCACCTGTGCCAGCTCTAGACAAATTAAACTTATCATTTGTAGAGTTGCCAAATTCTACATCACCAGTCTGTGCCATGAAACCATCAATGACCCTATGAAAAACAACGCCATCGTATTGACCTTCTTTTATTAATGTTTTTATTTGATCAACATGTTTTGGCGCTACATCTGGTCTTGTTTCTATTACAACAACACCATCTTTGAGTGTCATTTGAATTTTATCTTTTTTATCATCTGCCATGGATTTTCCCCCTAAAAATAATGTTGATACAAATAGGCTCAAAATAATAATTTTATTTAGTTTAATCATATTTGTTTTCTTTACCTTAGCTTAATTTGTTTTATATATATACTAATGCACATGTTTGAGGAAAATATCAAGCAATTAGGTATAGAGATACCTGACATGCCAGCTGCTTTAGCAAACTATGTACCGTTTAAAGTATCAGATAGTATTGTTTATGTATCAGGTCAAGCTCCAGTAAAGAATGGAGAGCTAATCTACAAAGGTAAAGTTGGCGAAGATGTAACAGTAGATGACGGGATAAAAGCTGCTGAATTGTGCTGTGTTAATATAATATCTGCTCTAAAAAAAAGTATTAATGGAGATTGGAACAGATTGGACAGTTTTTTAAAACTTGGAGGATTTGTGAATTGTAATAATAATTTTTACGATCAACCAAGAATTATCAATGGTGCATCCGACTTGTTAGTAAAAATATTTGGTGATCAAGGAAAACACGCTAGATTTGCTGTAGGATCAAACTCTTTACCGATGAACATATCTGTTGAAATTGATGCAATAATTAAAATAAAATAAATAATTTATGAGTGAATTTTTTTTTTGCTCTTCTTTAGATTTAATTAATAAAAATAGCTGGAATAATTGTATTGGCAATGATCATCCATTCCTTCAATATGAATTTTTAAGTGCATTAGAAAAAAGTGGAAGCGCAACAATTAAAACTGGTTGGCAACCCTATCACTATATTGAAAAAGATAATGAAGAGATAATTGCTATGTGTCCCCTTTATATTAAAAGTCATTCTTTTGGAGAATATATTTTTGATCACTCTTGGGCAGATGCATATCATAGATATGGGTTAAATTATTATCCAAAATTACAATCTGCAATTCCGTTTACTCCTGTAACTGGAGAAAGAATTATTATAAGTAAAAAGATTAAGAATATTAAAGAAAAAGAAACTGAAATAATTAAAAATATTATTAATGAAGCTGAAAGAATAAATGTTTCTTCATTACATTTTAATTTCATAAAAAATAAATCCTTTGGGAAAAATAATAAAGAAATAATGCTTAGATCTGGTATCCAATATCACTGGAAAAATAATGATTATAAAAATTTTGATAAATTTCTTGAAAGTTTATCTTCAAGAAAAAGAAAGATAATTAAAAGAGAACGTCAATGTATAAAAAATAATGATTTAAGGGTAGAATTGTTAAATGGTGACTTAATTAAAGAGGAGCACATACAATTTTTCTATGATTGTTATCTAGATACCACAGGAAGAAAATGGGGATCTACTTATTTGTCTAAAGATTTCTTTTTTGATTTGCTAATAAATTTCAAAGATAAAATCTTGTTAATTATGGCCTTTCATGAGAATCAAAAAATAGCCTCAGCGATTAATTTTTTAAGTAAAACACATTTATATGGACGGTTATGGGGAGCAAAATATGAAATTCCATTTTTACATTTCGAGTTATGCTATTATCAGGCAATCGATTATGCAATTAAAAATAATATAAAAATTGTAGAAGCTGGTGCTCAAGGAGAGCATAAATTACAAAGAGGATACATACCGACAAAAACGTGGAGTGCGCATTGGATTAAAGATAAAGAATTTAGTACTGCGATTGAAAATTTTTTAAATAAAGAAGTTCAGCTAATTAATAATGAAAAAGAAAAACTTGATACGTTATCCCCCTATAAAAATTAAGCTAATTCTTTTTTTTCTTCCTGTTTATTAGTAAAATTAAATAAAATTTCTTTATCTTTAAGGGATATCTCAACATGACCACCTTTGGCTAATTTACCAAAGATTAATTCCTCAGCCATAGGTTTTTTTACTTTATCTTGAATTACTCTTCCTAATTCTCTTGCGCCATATACTTCGTCATATCCCTCATCTGCTAAATATTCTCTAGCTTCCTTATCAATTGAAAGAGATACTCCTTTATCTTCTAATTGAGCTTCGATCTCAATTATAAATTTATCTACAATAGATAAAACAATTTTTTTAGATAAATGATTAAAGTGAATTATTGAGTCAATTCTATTTCTAAACTCTGGAGAAAATAGTCTATTTATTGCATCACTACTATCATCACTAGATCTAACTGAATTAAATCCAATCCTTTTTTTTGATACATCAATTGCTCCGGCATTTGTTGTCATTATTAGAATAACATTTCTAAAATCTACTGATTTACCGTTATGATCTGTTAGTTTACCATAATCCATTACTTGTAAAAGTATATTAAAAAGATCAAAGTGAGCTTTTTCAATTTCATCTAATAGAAGTACGCAATGCGGATTTTGATCTACGCCGTCTGTTAATAGGCCCCCTTGATCAAAACCAACATATCCAGGAGGTGCTCCAATTAATCTGCTTACTGTATGACGCTCCATATATTCAGACATATCAAATCTTAATAATTTAATTCCTAAAGTTTTACTTAGTTGTCTCGCTACTTCAGTCTTTCCAACACCAGTTGGTCCAGAAAATAAATATGAACCAATTGGCTTACCATCTTCTCTTAATCCTGCTCTTGCTAGCTTAATTGATGATGATAATTCTTGAATTGCTTTGTCCTGTCCAAAAACAAAATTTTTAAGATCTCTATCTAAATTTTTAAGATTATTTTTGTCACTTTGATTAACTGATTTTGTAGGTATTCTAGCCATAAGAGCAACAACAGCTTCTATATCTTTTGAAAGTATAATTTTTTTTCTCTTATTTTCAGGTAGTAAATATTGTGAAGCTCCAGCTTCGTCAATTACATCTATTGCTTTATCAGGCAACTTTCTATCCCCTATATATTTATTTGATAATTCTACTGCACTTATAATTGCTTCAGGAGAATATTTTATTTTATGATGATCTTCATAATACGTCTTCAATCCATCTAAAATTTTAATAGTTTCATCTTTAGAAGGTTCTTTTATATCAATTTTTTGGAACCTTCTTACTAAAGCCCTGTCTTTCTCAAAGTAGTTTTTAAATTCTTTGTAAGTAGTACTGCCAATACATCTTAAACTACCATTTCCTAAAGATGGTTTTAATAAATTACTTGCATCCATTGATCCACCACTTGTTGCACCCGCACCAATTACTGTGTGAATCTCATCAATAAATAATATAGCTTTATCTTCTTTTTGAAGATCTTTAAGCACAGCTTTTAATCTTTCTTCAAAATCTCCTCGATAACGGGTTCCGGCAAGCAAAGCTCCCATATCAAGAGAGTAAATTTTTGCATCTTCCATTATTTCAGGAACCATTTTTTCTACTATTCTTTTAGCTAAGCCCTCGGCAATAGCTGTCTTGCCAACACCAGGATCTCCAACAAAAAGGGGGTTATTTTTTTGTCTTCTGCATAAAATTTGAATAGTTCTATCAAGCTCTAAAGATCTACCAATTAACTTATCAATTTTACCACTTTTTGATTTTTCATTCAAATTGATACAAAATTGATCAAGAGCTCTTTTAGAATTCTTAGACTGGCCATTTTCATTTAAACCGTTATCCAAAATATCCTCAGTTTCAAGGTTTTCATTTGCTTTAGATATTCCATGAGAGATATATTGTACTGCATCAAGTCTGGTCATATTTTGTTGATGTAAGAAGTATACAGCATGACTTTCTTTTTCAGAAAATAAAGCTACGATCATATTTGCACCTGTAACATTTTCACGACCACTAGATTGAACATGAATTGCTGCACGTTGAAGAACTCTCTGAAAGCCATTAGTGAGTTTAGGCTCACCTGTAAAATTTTCTTTAAGATTTTCTAAATCTTTTGAAATAAAATTTTCAATATTTACTTTTAGTGAGTTAGTATCTACAGCACATGCTTTAAGTACGCTTAATGCATCTTGATCCTCTAACAGAGATAAGAGTAAGTGTTCTAGTGTGACATATTCATGTTTATTATTAGTTGCTAACTGGTAAGCGTCTCTTAAAGTTTTTTCTAAATTTGGAGAGAGCATTATGATTTCTCCATAGTGCATTGTAATGGATGCTCATTTTTTTTTGCTAGATCCATCACAGCTTTACATTTAGATTCAGCAACTTCATAAGTAAATGTACCACATACACCTAACCCATTCTTATGAACATGTAACATTATTTGAGTTGCTTCTTCAGATTTTTTATTAAATATTTTTTCTAAGACCATAACTACAAACTCCATAGGGGTATAATCATCATTCATAAGCAATACATTATACATGGATGGCTTTTTTGTTTTAGGCTTAGTTTCTAATAAAAGCCCTCTTTGAATTTTATCTTGATTATCGTTATTATTTTGGTCCGAATTCATAGTAATTAAATAATATCTTTTTTTATATTTTAAAGCATTTTTTATGTTTGTAAGGAGCGAAATGGATATGTTATGGAAATAACAGTGAAAAAACTTCTCATAAATAAGATATTTTTAATTATTATTATTTTAACAACTTTTTCAATTGATTTACTTGCTAAAAAAGCTGCTATAGTGGTTGATTTTGAGACAAGTGAAGTTTTATTTGAAAAAAATGCAGATACGAAAAATTACCCTGCGTCACTTACAAAAATAATGACGTTATACATTGTATTTGATTATATTAAAAAAGGTAAATTAAATTATGAAGATGAAATGATAGTTTCATCAACTGCTGCTTCAAGATCACCAAGTAAGTTATATTTAGAACAAGGCAGTACCATTAAAGTTAAAGATGCCATCAATGCTCTTATTATTAAATCTGCAAATGATGTTGCCACAGTTGTGTCTGAAAAGATTAGTGGCACAGAAAGAGAATTTGCAAAGTTAATGACTAAGTATGCAAGAAATATTGGCATGAATAATACGACATTTAAAAATGCTTCAGGACTTCCGAATAGAGCGCAATTGACTACAGCAAGAGATATTTATAAATTATCAAATGCTCTAATAACTAACTTTCCTGAGGAGTATGAATTATTCAGTCAAACTTCATTTAAATGGAAAGGCAAGGTTTATAAAACTCATAATAAATTAATGTTAAAATATGTTGGTGCTGATGGAATAAAAACTGGATACATAAAAGCATCTGGGTTTCAATTAGCTTTTTCAGCAGTAAGAAATAATAAAAGAGTAATAGGAGTGTATTTTGGTGGCGATACAGGTAAACAGCGAAATGATCGTCTTGAATTTTATATGAATAGTGCGTTTAAAAAATTAAATATTGAAAATTCAACAATAAAAAGAGTCAAAAATACAAACGATACAAAAAAACAAAAACTAGTAAATCAAAATAAATATTCAATTGTAGTAGGCACATTTAAATATAGAAAAAATGCTGAAAAACAAATCAAATTAATTCAAAAAAAATACCCAGTTAGTACCAATGGTAAAGAAGCAAAGGTAGTGTTTATAGAGGTATCGGGAAAAAAACTTTATGAGTCAAGGTTCACTGATTTTAATAAAAAAGATGCTTATCAAGCTTGTAGAAGATTGGCTAAATATGGTAGGGATTGTTTTGTTAGATTGTAAATTTAAAATCTACATTACTTAAAGCAAGTTGACTCTCTACAACATTAATTAGCTTTTTTAATCCTTCCATAGAAATTGACTCAACTCTACATGTTAGTTGATTTTGAGTATTACTCGCACGCATTAAGAACCATCCCTCTTCTGTTTCAACTCTAATACCGTCTATATCTATTATGTTACCTTTAAAATTTAGAAGTCTTTCTTTTATATCTTCAATTATTTTAAATTTTCTTGTTTCATCGACATCAAAGCGGGTTTCTGGTGTAGAAAAGGTTTTGGGATATTTACTTATTATTTGGTTTAAATTTAGATTATCTTTACTCAAAATTCTTAACAATCTCAATCCAACGTACATTGCATCGTCATATCCGTAAAAATCATCACCATAACAAACATGACCACTCATTTCCCCAGATAAGGGTGATTTGATTTCCCTCATTTTTTCTTTTATAGGTGAATGCCCTGTTCTTTCCATTAATGGCTCACAACCTATTTTTTTTGCTTCATCAAAAAATACTTTGCTACATTTAACATCCATTATAACTTTAGGTTTCTCATATAATTTAGATATTTCTGAGCACAAAACTAACATATATTGATCTGCCCATACAATATTTCCAATATTATCTACAACACCAAGTCTGTCACCATCACCATCAAAAGCTAAACCGATATCACATTTATTTCTTTTAACTGAATCAATCAGTTGTGCCATATTTTTTGGTACAGTAGGATCGGGATGATGATTAGGGAAATTACCATCTACTTCTTCATTTAATAATATATTTTCTGTATTTTTAAGATTTTTAATTAGTTTATTGATGATTACACCCATTGCGCCATTACCAATATCCCAACTTATTTTTAAATTTTCTTTTATAGATATATTTTTGAGAATTCTTTCAATGTAAGCATCTTTAACATTAACTTTTTTAATTGTGCCTTTTTTCTTTTTGGGGTTTATACTTTTAACTAAGTATTTAAATTTTTGAATATTTTCACTAAAAAAACTATGTTTGTTTAATACCATTTTAAAGCCATTGTATTCAGACGGATTATGAGATCCAGTTATCATTAATGCTGCATCTGTATCCAGATGATAGTCGGCAAAATACAACATTGGTGTAGGACAAATACCTATGCTCATTACACTAGCACCAGAGTCAATTAATCCAGTACTTAAAGCTTTATATAATTTAGGAGATGTTAAGCGACCATCATAACCAAGAGATATTTTATTAGACTGAAGCTCTTCATAAACAACATTTCCAAAAATTCTACCTATAGTGTATGCAGTATTTTCTGTAATATTTTTACCTACAATGCCTCTGATATCATATTCTCTTAAAACTTCAGGATCAAACTCTTCAATTTGATATTTATTTTCCTGTACCATAATACTCAAAACCAATTCTTTCTAATTCTGATCCATCGTAGATATTTCGTAGGTCAAAAATTTTTTTTGTTTTTACTATTTTGCTAATTTTAGAGAAATTAAGTGCTCTAAACTCATTCCATTCTGTTCCAATGACTATAGCGTCAACATTAGCACAAGCTTCATATGCTGAATTAAAATAATTTAAATTATAAAACTCCTTTTTTGCATTATCCATAGCAACTGGATCAAAGCAATTTATTGTATAACCTTTTTCTGATAATTTATTAGCTAGCTTTAAAGATGATGATTCTCTAATATCATCAGTATTAGGTTTAAAGCTTAAACCCAAAAAAGATATTGTACATTTATTATCAACATTAATTATTATTTTCTCAACAATGTTTTTTATTCTATTCTCATTAGATTCATGAACGGCATTTATAATAGATAAATTCACTTTAAATTTTTTAGCAGTAGATGAAAAAGCCTTTACATCTTTTGGAAAACAAGAGCCTCCGTATCCAGGGCCAGCATTTAGAAATTTAGAACCAATTCTTTGATCAATTCCCATAGCCTTTGATACGTCTTGAACATTTGCTCCGACAGCTTCACATAAATCTGCAACTTCATTTATAAAACCAATTTTTGTAGCTAAAAAACTATTTGATGCATATTTTATAATCTCAGCAGTTTCAATTGATGTAGAAAATACAGGTGTTTCCTTAAGAAATAAAGGTCTGTAAAGTTCTTTCATAATCTTTTCTGATATTTTATTTTCAGTACCCACAACAACCCTATCGGGTCTCATGAAATCATCAATAGCCGAACCTTCTCTTAAAAATTCAGGATTTGATACAACATCAAAAAGTTCTTCTGATACATAATTGCTAATAATTTTTTTTATTTCTTTTGATGTTCCAACAGGTACTGTTGACTTTGTAACTATTACAGAATATTTTTTTATATTTTTACCAATATCGTTTGCGACTGACCATACGTAGCTTAGATCTGCATCATCGTCTATTCTTTTACTTGGTGTTCCCACAGTAATAAAAACTAAGTCCGCATCTTTAAGAGTATTACTTAAGGACGTAGAAAAAGATAGCCGTTTTGTAATATTTAGATGTTTTGATAACAAATTATCCATACCTGGTTCATAAAAGGGGCATTTACCTGATTTTAGACTTTCTATTCTGGATTTATCTTTATCTATACAAACAGTTTGATACCCAAACTCAGCAAAGCATGCACCGGAGACTAATCCTACATAACCTGTACCAACAATAGCTAATTTCATTGTGATCCTATAAACCTGATTACTGCAGTATTAAATGGGAATTATCAATAAAAATTAAATATTTAATTATTTGCATGTATGTACTGATCCTCTTTCTATAATTTCAACATTAGCGAGAAAATTTTCCATTTTATTTTGATTTTTATCCCTATTTAAAAGTATATTAATTGCTTTTTTACCAAGCTCTTTGACCGGAAATGATACAGCGGTCAATGGTGGTGTACTTAAATCTCTAACCAAGGGACCATCGAATGTTATTATTGAAATATCATGTCCTATTTTTAAATTTAAAGAATTACACGCCTTAATCGCGCTTAGTGCTGAAAACTCAGTAGAACATATTATTGCTGATATTTTTTTATTTTTTAACAACATTTCTTTAATTACCTCAAAACTTTTCTCAGGTTCCTCTAATCTTACAGAAGCATAATAATTTTTATTAAAGATTATATGATTTTTTTTTAATACTTCTAAAAAAGAATTTTTTCGTTCACTGGCAAAGTTATATTTTTCAGAAATGTTAATATAAGAAATATGTTTGTGTTTTTTTTTAATTAAATAATTTACTATAGTTTCAATAGCACCTGCATTATCTAAATCTACCCATGAAAAATTGTTATTAGATTTAGTTTTTCCCCAAGCCACATAATTAACTTTATATTTATTAAGTAAATTAATACGTCTATCTTTAGTTTTAATATTTTGTAGGACAATATTTTCGATTTTTTGTTCTAAAATTAATTTTTTATAAGACTCAATTTCCTCATTTTCACTTTTTGCAAATAAAATCTGTAATTGAATACTTTCGGATAATAGCGCATCAGACATACCTGAAATAAATTGGAAAAAGTTAGCTTGGTTCAATGTGCTAGTATTTAGTCCGTATATCGGAAGGACATACCCTACAGTCTTTGTTTTCCCAGAAGCTAGAACACTTGCATAAGGATTGGGACTATAACTGTATTTTAATGCAAATTTTTTTACTCTTTTTCTAGTTTTTTCGCTAACATCTGAATAACCACCTAAAGCCCTTGAAACAGTGGTTATTGATAAATCTAGTTTTTTAGCCAATTGCTTTATATTCATGAATTTTATGCATAACTTATTAACCATTGATTATAAAGAAAAATTGACAACCAAAACGTTTTGGTAAAATATATAATCATATTTATAAATATGGAGGAGCAATGAAAAATTTATTTAAATTAATATTAGCTGCTTTCTCATCATTTTTTATTAGCTTTTCTGCTTTTGCAGGAGGACATTATACGGGCCCAGATCTAAGCGGTCAAAAAGTTGTAATGTTTGGCCCTTGGTTATCACCTGAGCAAGAAATTATGAGAGAAGTTGGAGCTATTTTTGAAAAAGCTACTGGAGCTACATTTGAATATGGGGGTTCAGATAGTTTTGAACAACAAGTAATGATCGATCTAAAAGCAGGTAGTGCTGCTGATTTAGTTGTATTTCCACAACCTGGTTTAGCTGCGAATGCTGCTGCTATGGGTGGTCTTGTGCCACTTGGAGATGATATTAGACAGATGGTATTAGATAACTATGCTGCAGGTCAATCTTGGATTGATCTTTCTACATATGCAGATGAAAATGGAAATGATCAATTTAATGCTATTTTCTTTAGAACAAATGTAAAAAGTTTAGTTTGGTATTCACCAGATAACTTTGAAGATAATGGCTATGAAGTTCCTGAAACAATGGAAGAATTAATTGCTTTAACAAGAAAAATGGCTTCAGATGGAAATACACCGTGGTGTATTGGCCTAGGTTCAGGTGCCGCAACTGGTTGGCCTGCAACTGACTGGATGGAAGATATTATGTTAAGAACACATACTCCTGATGTTTATGACATGTGGGTATCTAACGAAATGCCATTTAATGATCCTAGAGTTATTGAAGCTATGAATTTCTTTGGAACGTTCGCATTGAATGACAAATTTGTAAATGGTGGATCTAAAGCTGTTGCAACTACTGATTTTAGAGATGCACCAAATGGTTTATTTACATCCCCTGCTGAATGCATGATGCACAGACAAGCAAGTTTTATACCAGCTTTCTTTCCTGAAGGTGTTGAAGCTGGTGTAGATTATGATTTCTTCTACTTCCCTGCATATGCAACAAAAGATCTTGGTACTCCGGTACTTGGTGCTGGAACTTTAGTAGCTGCAACAAACGATAATGCTGCAACTATTGAGTTTATTAAGTTCTTAATGCATCCTGAAGCTCATGAGTATTGGATGGCTAAAGGTGGCTTCTTAACTCCTCATAAAGGTGTCGATGGAAGCAAATATGCTAGTGATACTTTTAGAAAATTAGGAGAAATCTTAACTGGAGCAACAACTTTTAGATTTGATGCTTCAGATTTAATGCCAGGTGCAATTGGAGCTGGCACTTTCTGGACAGGTATGGTTGACTATACTAATGGAAAGTCTGCTCAAGATGTAGCTGATGCGATCCAAGATAGTTGGGACGCAATTAAATAATATTCCTCTATAAACAGGCGGACAATTAACTTGTTCGCCTGTTTTTTTTATATATTTACCATAGGATGAGTTTAATTAATTTATTCTTTATTGTTTTTTTGGGAATTATAGTTTTTATTTTATACTTTCACATTTCAAATTCTTTTTTAGATTACTATGGAAAAAAAACAAATAAACAATATGGTTTTGAAAATTCAGTAAGAGTTATAATATTTATTGCTCCTGCATTTATAATCTTATTTATTTTTATTTTATATCCAGTCTTTGAAACAATAAGACTAAGTTTTTACGATAAGTTTGGAAGAGAATTTGTTGGATTTTACAATTATAAATGGGCTGTAAATGATCCTGAATTTAGAAGAAGTATTTTAAATAATATTGGTTGGCTGTTGATTGTTCCAACATTCAGTACCTTTTTTGGATTAGTAATTGCTAATCTAGCTGACAGAATTTGGTGGGGATCTATTGCAAAATCAATAATATTTATGCCGATGGCAATTTCTTTTGTTGGAGCTGGTGTGATTTGGAAATTTATTTACGAGTATAGAGGGCCAGGGGATACACAAATTGGATTATTAAATGCTGTAATTGTATATTTAGGATATGAACCTCAAGCGTGGTTAACAATACCAGTTTGGAATAATATATTCTTAATGGCTATAATGATTTGGATTCAAACTGGATTAGCACTTGTAATATTTAGTGCTGCTCTTCGAGGTATACCAAAGGAAATGTTAGAGGCAGCAAGAATTGATGGTGCCAGTGAAGTTAGAATTTTTTTTTCAATAATAATACCATATCTAGAACAAACAATCTTAGTCATTTGGACCATAATCACAATACTTGTTCTAAAGATCTTTGATATTATTTTTGCTATGACTAATGGGGAATGGCAAACAGGTGTATTAGCAAATTTAATGTATGACTGGATGTTTAGAGGTGGCGGTGACTCAGGAAGGGGAAGTGTGTTAGCATTTGTCATTATGATTGGCGTAATTCCTATTTTAGCCTGGAATTTATATAAACATAAGCAAGAGCAAAAAATTTAATGAAAAAGTTTTCTATAACATCAATTTTATCTCAGTTTTTATTATTACTCTTTGTAATTGTTTGGATCATGCCTACATTTGGTCTTTTTATTAGCTCATTAAGAGATAAAGATCTCCTAGCTATTAGTGGGTGGTGGACGTCTTTAACAACTACTAAGGTAAATGAAATCTATAGAATGTCTGGAATGGAGTCACAAATTAAAGAAAACGACTATTTTGTTATTAAAGGAAAATTATTTGATCATAACTCAGGAAAAAAAATAGAATCATTCGGAATTACTTCAAAAAAAATAAATGAATTTATAGTAGGCGAAATTGCAACTTTTAAAGATGATACTCAAGTAACAGTAAATGAAAGTGGGGAGTATATATGGAAATCAAATAATGAGTTTACAAAGAAAAAGGGGAAAAGGCTTTTTATAACTTCTCTTAGCCCTCCTTCATTTACACTTGATAACTATAAAGAAGTTTTATTTAAAGAAGGAATAGGCCAAGCCTTTTTGAATACAACTGCTGTAGCATTACCTTCAACACTTATTCCACTAATAATATGTTCATTTTTTGCATATGCACTTACCTGGATGAAATTTTTTGGAAGAGATACTCTTTTGGCTATTATAATTGCTTCTCTTGTAGTTCCATTGCAAATGTCTTTAATACCGATATTAACTATCTACAATGATTTTGGGGCCTTATTTGGTGTAGCATCAAAATCTTATCCTGGAGTTTGGATGGCTCATACAGGATTTGGACTTGCTTCTACAACTTTTTTGTTGAGAAATTTTATAAAGTCACTTCCTAACGAGATGATGGAAGCAGCAAAAGTCGATGGGGCTTCACACTATGATATTTTTATTAGAATAATAATTCCTCTATCCATACCCGCATTTGCTTCTATTTTTATTTTGCAATTTTTATGGTGTTGGAATGACTTATTGGTTGGTTTGGTTTTTTTAGATCAGGTTCCTAGTGAAATAATCCTTACAGCAAAATTAAAAGAATTGCTTGGTTCAAGAGGAGAAAATTGGGAAATTTTAACTACTGGTGCATTTGTTTCAATGACAGTGCCCCTATTTATATTCTTTGCTTTACAAAGGTATTTTATAAGAGGTTTAGTAGCAGGTTCTGTAAAAGGTTAAATTATATTAAAGTTAAAAATTTTTCAGACCATTCCATTGATCCTTCAGTATCAAAATCACATTCCTGTCTATCTATGATTCTATTTGCTCCAAGATCTTTTAATTTTTCATCAATTATTTTTCCAGCATTACAAAAGTCATAATGGGACGAATCACCAAGTGCTAGAACACCATAATTTAAGTTAGAGATACTCAGTTCAGTAGATGCTGATAAATTTTCCCAAAATGATATTCCATTATCTGGAACTTCTCCATCGCCAGTGGTTGATGTTACAATCATTAATTTATTAATATTTTGAAGCTTATCCATCGTAATGTCATCAAGTTCAAATACTTGGCAATCAACACCTTTTTCTTTAGATTGTTTTTCTATATCAAAGGCTAATTCTTCAGCAGTACCTGTTTGGGTTCCATATGCAATGTGCAAAATATTAGACATATTTTAATAAATAATAGTAATTTTAATATTTCAAGTAGTATGTTGGCACTAGTCTTTCAATAAATTTACAATAATAATCAAGATTTTATTGATTAAAATTCATTAAAACATTACCTATTTTTAATATAAATGGAAAATAGAAACTTTATTAATGGTAGCTTTGTTGACTCAATATCAAATAAGTATGTTGATGTAATAAATCCTGCAAATCAAACTTTGGTTGGTAGTATCAATGAGGCAATGGACGAAGAGATTGGCTTAGCCGTAGATGCAGCAAAAAGAGCATTTGAAAAAAGAATTCTTCAGGACATGGACGCAAAAGTAAAATCAGATATGATGCGATCTATTGCAAGTAAACTTAGAGAGTATAGTGAAATTGGAGGAAAACTTTTAAGTCAAGAAAATGGAAAAACAATAAGTCAATGTATAGGAGAATTTAAAGGTGCTGCTAATACTTTTGATTTTTATGCAGGTATGACTGATAAAATTGAAAACAAACTTATACCTTCTGGCACAGATACTTTTAACTACGTAGTTTTAGAGCCATTTGGCGTTAGTTTGCAAATTGTTCCATGGAATTATCCTGTATCTATATTTTCTGGAATGGTTGCTCAAAATTTAATTGTGGGGAATACAATAGTTATCAAGCCACCAGAATTGTGTCCTCTTTCTTCAAATTTTTATGGAAGTATCTTTAAGGAAGTTGGTGTTCCTGAAGGAATAATAAATATTGTTCATGGTCGTGGAGAAGTTACTGGAAGAAAATTAGTAAAACATAATGATATAAACTATATTGTTTTTACAGGTTCACCAGAGGTAGCTTCTGAGATACTCAAAGAGACTGCAGATAGAATTATACCTTGTCATTTTGAATTAGGTGGAAAGTCTGCTGCCATAATTTACTCTGATGCTGATATTGATAAAGCAGTTGATAGTACTGTAAAAGGAATCTTTAAGCCTAATGCTGGTCAAATATGTGTTGCTATGTCGAGAGTAATTATTCATCCTAAAGTTAAAGACGAATACATGTCAAAATTGATATCTAAAACAAAAAAACTTAAGGTTGGATCAGGTGCAGATGATAATACTGATGTTACTCCTCTAATATCGAAGGATCAAATGCAAAGAGTATCTAATTACGTCAAATCTGGGATTCAATCTGGAGCAGAATTAACTATTGGAGGTAAGGAAAGTGAAAACAAGGAAGGTAATTTTTACCAACCTACAATTTTTAATAATGTAAAAACTGATTCTACAATAGCTCAAGAAGAAATATTTGGGCCAGTCACGTCAATATTTGATTTCAAAGATGAAGAAGAGGCAATTGATATTGCAAACTCAACAAATTATGGCCTGGCCTCAGGTGTATTCACTTCTGATGATCAAAAAGCAAAATGGACTGCGGAAAGAATTCAAGCTGGTGTAATTTGGCACAATGACTGGTTTGTAGACGGTACAAACTTACCAGGTGGAGGTTATAAAAAATCTGGGTATGGTAGAGACGGTGGAATGGATGGAATATATAGCCATGGTCAAACAAAAAGAGTAAGTAAAAGACTGTACTGATTGAATTGTGAAAAAATTAACAATTAAAGAAATAATTGAATGTAAAGGAGTTAAAAAACTTACTGAAGTTTACACTCATAATCCCTTAGAAGCGGAGTCTTGTGAGCTTGCAGGAATAGACATGATTGTTTCGTCAGAGTTAAATAATATAGAAGGCATAAGAAACGCAGCTCAAAATACTTTTTTAACAGTAGGACTTCCATATGGAAAATATATTAATAAAGACGATATTTTAAAAAGATCATTTGAACTTCTTAAGCTTGGTGCTGATGCAATTTATTGTCCACAAAGTTTAAATCTTATTAAATCTATAACTGACGAAGGAATTCCTGTTGTAGGTCATTCTGGTTTTATACCTTATAAATCAACCTTGTATGGTGGTTTTAAAGCCTATGGAAAAACATCTTTTGAAGCACAGAAAATTTACGATCAATGTTTAAAATTACAAGAAGCAGGAGTGTTTGCAATAGAAATAGAAATAGTTCCACATAAAGTTGCAGAATTTATTTCAAACAAGATAGATGTTTTTATGATAGGTATGGGAAGTGGCTTAGGTTGTGATGCTCAATATTTGTTTGCTGAAGATATCTTAGGTTACAATAAGGGTCACATTCCGAGACATGCTAAAGTTTACTCTGATGTTGGTGAAGATTATAGAAGAATAAAAGCAAAGTCTATTGAGGCATTTAAAGATTTTAAAAAAGATGTAGATAAAAAGAAATATCCATCCAATGAGCACGATATTAAAATATCTGATTCAGAATTTAGCATATTTGCTAACAATAATAAGAGCTAGTATTTAATAAATCTAGAATTTATTGAATTTTAAATATTCTTTTACTTGACTTCCAAAACGTTTCGGATTTAATTTATTATTATTAAAATTATTAAATTCTGGGAGGAAAAATGAAAATTTTAAAAATTATTTTGGCTTCTATTTTTTTTGTACCAATTTCGTATCAATCAATAGCAGCTCCTACTGGGCAAGATTTAGGTGAAAAATGGTGTTCAGATGTAAAAATGCATTTTTATGCTGGGGGACCTGAAGCCGGGGGATTTGCAGGAATTGTTGCGGCTGGAGCAATGAATGCAATTAGAGATACTGGTGCGGATGCAGAAATTATTTATTCAGAATGGGATTTTGAAAAAATGGTTCGTCAATTAAGAGAGTCTGTAGGACTAGGAGTTGATGCTATCGCAATGATGGGACATCCAGGCGATGAAGCTTTAATGCCCTTGGCAAGACAAGCTGCAGAAAATGGAATTTTAATGACTTATCAAAATGTTGATCCATCGGGTGTTAGAGCTAAGTATGGTGGTGGTTACGTTGGTGCTAATCTAGCTACTCAAGGTAAAGCATTAGCTAGAGAAGCAATTAGACAATTTGGTTTTCAAGCTGGAGATCATGCAATAGTTATGGTGCCAATAGGTGACTACGCAAGAGCACAGAGAGAAGATGGCGCAAGAATTATCTTTGAAGAACATGGTATGACAGTAACCGTATTAGATGGAGACCCAAAATATGCTTCAGATCCTAATATGACCATTCCAATTTTTTCAGCAGCATTAAATGCTAATCCTGAGACTAAAGTAATTGTTCATTCTGGAAGTGATATTATGAATGTTGCAGAAGGTATCGCTAAAGCCGCTGGTTATGGACCAAATGAATTACTTCAAATTGGTTTTGATACAAGTCCACAAATAATGTCATCATTTGAGAAAGGTTATGTTCACTTAACCTCTGATCAGCAACCATTTTTACAAGGATATTTACCTGTGTTGTCTTTATGTCAAACAGCTGTACTTGGAACTGGTGCCATTAATCAAGACACTGGTGCAGGTTTTGTAGATACAAATAATTATCAAGCTGTAAAAGCACTTGCAGACGCAGGTTTAAGATAATATTAAAATTAATATTAACTGACTCATTTAATATGAGTCAGTTTTTTTAAATAAATATGGAAAATATAATTAAACTAAATCAAGTAACAAAAAAATTTGGCGGTATTACAGCATTAAATAAAGCATCTCTTCATGTAAAAAAGGGAGAGGTTGTCGGGTTAATTGGAGATAATGGAGCTGGTAAATCAACATTAATAAAAACATTAGTTGGTGTTTATAGCCCAGATGAAGGTGAAATTCTAATTAGAGGTAATAAGATAAATAGTTGGAATGCACTAAAGGCAAGGGAAGCAGGAATAGAAACAGTCTTTCAGGACCGGGCTTTAACCCCTCAACAATCTATAGTTAAAAATATTTTTATGGGAAAAGAACTAAAATATCCATTTGGCTTTATAAAAGAAAAGGAACAAATTAATGAAGCAAATAGATTGATTAGAGAAATAGGTTTTACATCAAAATTAATAAATGCAGAGTCACCTGTTGGAAATTTATCTGGAGGTGAAAGACAAGGTGTAGCGATAGCAAGAGCTATATATAACAATGCAGAACTAATAGTACTTGATGAACCAACAAATAATTTATCTTTAAATGAGACTCAAAAAGTTTTTGATTTTGTATTAAATGTTAAGAAGTCAAATAGATCTGTATTATTTATTGGCCATAACATTTATCATGTTTATGATATTTCAGACAGGTTTGTAATATTGGATAGAGGAGAAGTTGTACATGAGCTAAACAAAGAAGATATTTCTACGCCAGAGGAGTTAATGAAAATAATGAGAGAAACAATAATAAAACATTAAAATGAGTATCAAATCATTCATAAATAATATGTTTCACAAAAATGGAAGAGCACTTGGTAGTATTGGTTATTTTATTTTACTAATGGCAATATTTTTTATAGGTGCGCCAGAAGCTTGGATAAGACCAAATTTACATCAATCTGTATTTGTAATGATGCCAACATTAATTTTTTTAACTATTCCACTTGTTTTTTTAGTAGCATCGGGAGAAATTGATTTATCATTTGCATCAACATATGCTGTTGCAGCATACGTATTTGCTTTGTTAGTTAAAAATGGTGTAGATCCTGCAATTTGTTTTGTTGCGGGTGTTTTGACTGGTGCAGCTATAGGAGCGCTTGTTGGAACATTAATTGTAGTCTTTCGACTGTCATCATTAGTTGCTTCTCTCGGTGTATTATTTTTATTAAGAGGTGTAATTTTACTTTTAACAAAAAGTAGATCAATCACTATTATGGAAGTAGAAAATCATTGGATTTATCCACTACTTGTTGGCAAATTTTATGGATTTCCAATGCAAATTTTTTGGGCGGCAATATTTATTATTTTTTGTTACTATTTTTTTAACAAACATGTTTTTGGTATTCATATACAGCATGTTGGAGATAACTCAGTAAGCGCCGAACAAATGGGTATAAATGTTAATGCTGTTAAGATTAAAGCATTTATGTTTGTTGGGATTGGTGCCGCACTTGGAGGAATATTTACAACTCTTATAACTTACACCTTTTTTCCTACGCAAGGCTTTGGATATTTATTACTTGCTTTAGCCGCAGTTTTTGTAGGTGGCACACCTTATTGGGGAGGCCTAGGAACAATAGTTGGTGCTGTTTTTGGTGTAGGTGTAATTGCTTATATGGAAGTTGGTATCATTGCTATTGGTTGGAGTGGTGAGTGGAGACAGTTTTTTAATGGCTTGATAATATTACTTGCTTTATTGGGTCATAGATTGCATGGGGAAAGGGTAAGATAAAAATGGTTAAAATTGTATTGATTGGTGCTGGAAGTTCTCAATTTGGTTTAGGTACTGTAAGCGATATTTTTAAGTCAAATGTACTAAAAGATTGTAACATTACTTTACATGATATTAACCATAAATCTCTAGAAAAAACTAGAAGCACCGCAGAAAAATATAAAAAAGATTTTAATGCAAATTGTACAATTGAGGCAACAACGAATAGAAAAGAGGCTTTAAAAAATGCTGACTACTGTTTAATTTCAATTGAAGTAGGTAATAGGTTTGAACTTTGGGATCAAGATTGGAAAATTCCATTACAATATGGTTTTAAACAAATATATGGTGAAAATGGTGGTCCTGGAGGGTTATTTCATTCTTTAAGGATTACTCCAGCAATAATTGATATATGTGATGATATAAATGAGATTTGTCCAGATGCTTTTATATTTAATTACTCAAACCCAATGCAAAGAATTTGCCATGCAGTAACAACAAAATTTCCAAAAATGAAATTCATTGGACTTTGTCATGAGATTGCTTCTATGGAAAGACAACTTCCAAGTTTAATGGAAACAGAATTTGAAAATATTGAAATTAAAGCTGGAGGCCTAAATCATTTTAGTATTTTACTTGAAGCTAAGTACAAAGATACAAATGAAGATGGTTATCCAAAAATTAGAGACAATTTTGATAATTACTATTCAACTCTTGTTAATCAACATGATGATTATCACCGTTCAAAACCTGGTGGAGAAAGAGGAGTTTTTTTTGAATTATATAAAACATATGGTTATTTACCAATAACAACAGACAGCCATCTAGGCGAATATTTACAATGGGGTTATAGTGTAGCCGATCACGATGCTATTTCACATTTTTATAATAGATACAAAGATCATTGCTTATCTTTTCATAGTGATAAAGTATCAAAAGAACACTTTTTTGATCCATCGGATAATACTAATCGTGAGAGAATTGTTCCAATTATTGAATCCATAATTCAAGATAAAAATATGGTTGAGGATGCAGTTAATATACCTAATGATAATTTCATTGATAGTTTACCTACAGATATTGTTGTAGAAGTTCCTGCAGTGATTAATAAAGAGGGGGTTCACGGTCAAAGACTTGAAAATTATCCCTCCAATTTTGGATCATTATTAAATAATCAAGCTAGCACAATACAATTAACAACTGAGGCAATTCTTAATAAATCAAAACACAGTGTTTATTTAGCACTTCTTGCTGATCCAATAGTAGATAATACCAATTCTGCTGAGAAACTTGTGGACACAATGATTGAGTTTCAAAAAGATTATCTTAGTTATTTAAATTAATTCTTGCTCTAAAATTTTAATTATATAATATTGAATTTTAACACTTGAAAGATCGCTCAAAGGAGGATGAAGTGGCAGATATAAATATAAATACTGTTAATAAATACTTTGGAGATGTCCACGTTATTAAGGACGTATCTCTAGACATTAAAAGTCAATCATTTACAGTTTTAGTTGGACCAAGTGGTTGTGGTAAATCAACTATGCTTAGAATGATTGCGGGATTAGAAGATATAAACTCAGGGACTATTTCAATAGATGGTAAGGTAGTTAACGACTTGCCCCCTAAACAAAGAAACATAGCGATGGTATTCCAATCTTATGCTCTTTACCCACATATGACAGTTTTTGATAATATGGCATTTGGTTTAAAGTTAGAAAAAAGGTCAAAGGATGAAATTAATGAAAGAGTAAATGAAGCCGCAAGAATATTACAAATTGAAGACTATTTAAAAAGAAAACCAAAACAATTGTCAGGTGGTCAAAGACAAAGAGTTGCTATTGGAAGGGCCATTACAAGAAAACCTAAAGTTTTTCTATTTGATGAACCACTATCAAATTTAGATGCTGCATTAAGAGTTCAAATGAGGGTTGAGTTAGCAAAACTTCATAATGAACTTGAGGCAACAATGATTTACGTTACTCATGATCAAACTGAAGCTATGACACTTGCAGATGATATTGTAGTATTAGACACAGGTATCGTATCACAAAAAGGTTCGCCTCTAGAACTTTACGACAAACCAAATAATATGTTTGTGGGAGGGTTTATTGGTTCACCAAAAATGAATTTTATTTCATCTAAAATAACTTCAAAAAGTGGTGACAAAACTGAAGTCGATATAATGGGTGCGTCAAAAATTGCAGTTCCAAAAATGTCAGCTTCCTCTTCAGATGGTGACTCTGTAACGCTGGGTATTAGGCCAGAGCATCTATTAGTGAATCAGGATTCCGATGGAACATGGGAAAGTAAAGTGTTCGTTGTTGAAAAATTAGGTTCTGGAACTTTCTTATATCTAGAAAAAGAAGGAGAACCTTTAGTTGTTGAAACTGAAGGACATTCAAATATCAAAGTCGGTGATACTGTCAAAGTTGGATTTCCATCTAATAGATGCCATCTATTTGATAGTTCACAACAGGCTTTTAAATAGTAGAATCGTTAATTAATATGCCCCATAAAATGGGGCATTTCCAAAGCGTTTTGAGAGCTTAATTAGTTAATATTAAATAATAATTTATAATACTAATGGGCAGAAGGTTTTCATATTATTTCCTCCTATGAGAAGTATTCCTCTTATAAAACTTTTCTGCCCTATAATGAAAAGTTGTGTAAGAGGAATATTTATTATAGTTTTTTTAAATGAGTCCAATTCCTTGTGTTTTTAATTGGTAAAAAGGGCTCAAGTTGCTCAATTACTTTTTCAGATAATTTTCTATATGTAGTAAGTTTACCACCATAAATATTTAATAGTGGCGCTTGTTTATTTTGTAGATTTAGATCAAATATATAATCTCTAGTTACTTTAGAAGCCTCTTTAAAATCTTCTATTAAAGGCCTAATTCCTGAATATGTTTTAACAATATCTTCGTTTGTTATATTTTTAATGAAATGATTATTAACTGAATTTATTAAATATTTTTTTTCACTATCTGAAATAGTTGGATTTTCTGGATTATCCACATCTACCTCTGTAGTGCCAATTAAAGTATAGTCCTTTTTATGAGGAATAACAAAAACAATTCTATTATCATAATTCTGTAAAGTGAAAGCAACCTCTTCATCATATAATTTTTTTACTATAATATGGCTCCCTCTCACAAGTCTTATTGATTTATTTATACTTATATTAATTACATTATTTATTGTTTCATTAATCCATGGACCTGAAGCATTTATTAAAATTTTTGCTCTAACTGTTTCTTTATCTTCAAAAAGAATTTTCCAGCTATCATTATCAATCTTTGCATTTATTACCTTTTTATTTTCTGCAATAACTGCGCCTAAATTTTTTGCATTTTCTATATTCATTTCCACTAATTTTTTATCATCTACCTGAACATCGTAGTATTTAAAGCCAAAAGAAAATTGCGGTTTTAAAATATTTATGTAATTTTTTTTTAAATCTATTTTAGAGGATTTTGGTATATTTGTTTTACCTCCAATATTATCGTATAAAAAAAGTCCCAATTTTATTAATAATTTAGATCTTGATTGTTTCGAATGAGGAATTACGAATGGTAATGGTTTTGTTATATTTGGTGCAATTTTTGTAATTACTTCTCTTTCCTTTAAGGACTGTCTTACAAGTTTGAATTCATAATTCTCAAGGTAGCGAAGACCACCATGAATTAATTTAGAGGACCATGATGATGTAGCAGAGCCAACTTTTCCTTTATCAGCTAAATAAACACTAAAACCTCTTCCACTTGCGTCTCTAGCTATTCCAGCTCCATTAATCCCACCTCCTATAATAAATAAATCATAAAGCTTAGTCATTTTTGAAAAATAATCCCTATTAAAAAAATTTATTAATAAATAGAATATTCAGATCATAAAGTAATTAAAAAATTATTAAACTAAAAATTTTCTTATCTCTATTTGAATTTTTTGTGGATCAACAAGATGAATAGTATTAAAATTTAATTTTTCTGCGGCTATGATGTTTTCAATTTTATCATCTATAAAAACTGTTTTTTCTGGAATTAAATTAAAATGACTTATTGCTAATTCATATATAGCTTTATCTGGCTTAATTAGCTTATGTTCACCAGATATTATTAGACCATTAAATAATTTTAAAAATGGATAATCATCTATCATACCCTCAAAAGTTTCAGCAGACCAATTTGATAAAACATAACAATTTATTTTAAGTGATTTTAAATTTTTTAGAGCATCTATAGATGTATCAAATGTTTTACGAATCATCTTTCTATGATTTTTGTAATACATTTTTATCTGATTTTCATAAATAGGGAATTTGGAAATAAGTTCCAACTCAGCATCTTCAATACTTCTTCCACAATCTTGTTTTATATTCCATTCATCATTACAAACTTCATCTAAAAAATAATTTCGTTCTTCATCTGTATTAAAAATATTTTTAAAGAAATAATTTGGATCCCAGTCAAAAAATACACCTCCCAAATCAAAAAGAAATTTCATGTTTGTATAATAATTTTTTTAAAAACATCTATAATTACATTTAATATATGAAAAAAACAATCGATTTTATCCAGAATGAAACTTTGAATACATATAAAAAAAAGTATTCAAAAATTTATATCAAAACTAATATATTGCCTATCATAGATTTTATACTTTCATCAAAAAAAAATAGTTTTTTAATAAGTGGATCACAAGGTGTTGGTAAAACCAGTTTGATAAAAATAATTTCAAGAACACTAAATACAATTTATAAAAAAAAAATATTGGTAATTAGTCTAGATGATTATTATTTATCAAAAAATAGCAGAATAAGATTAGCTAAAAAAGAACATGAGTTGTTAGCTACCCGAGGAGTGCCTGGAACACACAGGATAAAAAAATTAATAAGCGATATAAAAAAATATAATAGTTCTACTTTTCCAATAGAAACTCCATTATTTGATAAGTTGGCTGACGACACTTTAAAAAAGAAAAAAATAATAAGAGACAAATCAGATATTTTATTTCTAGAAGGTTGGTGTTGTGGATGCAACCCAATAAATAATAATTATCTTCATAAAAATATAAATTCATTAGAAAGAAAATTTGACAAGAATTTTAAATGGAGAAATTATTTTAATACAATGCTTAAAAATGAATATAATGATCTATTTAATTTATTTGAAAATAAAATATTTTTAAAAGCACCATCATTTAATTATGTTTTAGAGTGGAGATATAAACAAGAATTAAATAATTTTTCAAGATCTAAAAATTCAAATAAAATGAATCTTAATGAAATAAAAACTTTCATTCAATATTATGAAAAAATTACAAGATGGATGTTAAAAGAATATATAAATACTGCTGACTTAATTGTCAATATAGATAAAAATCAGAGAATTGTTTCAATAAAAAATTTTAAAAGAAAATCCATTTTTTAACAGAGTTACAATATCTGATATATTCATCTTTAAATTTATTTTTTAAGTATTTTTCTTCTTCTTCTATAACAAAATTATTTAACCAAAAAAATAAGCTTATAGAACATAAAAAATACATTATATTTTCAAAAGCTAGAAACATACCTAAATGAAATAAAACAAAAGATAAATAAATTGGATTTCTAGAGTAAGCATAAATACCAGTTTTAATTATTTTATCTGTATCAGAAGGTGGTAATGGATTTTCATCGTGCGCATAAAATGCATTCCTTGAAGAAAAAAAAATAATTGTAGAAATTATAATGAAAAATATACCAAGAAGATTAAAAATATAAATTATAGGATATTTAGGTAAAATGAATTCACCGAAAATATATGAAATGATTAGTAAATATACAGATATATAAAGTGGATTTCCTTTTACATTTGGGCCCATTTATTTTTCCTCAATTGCTTTACTTAAGTTAAGGTAACTATCAAACACATTTATTGCTCCATTGCTATATAGTTCTTTTTTATCTCTATTTAAATACCAATGTTTCCCTGCAGTTAAACCATAAACTTTTGGTCCAGCCATGTAGCCTGCCTTTGCGCCAATTCCGCTATCTTCGATAATAATAGTTTCTTCTAATCTTAAATTATTTTCTTCAATTACTTTTAAATATATATCTGGGTCAGGTTTTGCCCTTTTAACCATATCAAATGAATAAATTTTTTCATTTGTAAAATATTTTGATAATCCAACCTTTTTTAAACCTGCAATAATTCTATCTTTATTAGAGTTTGATCCTATAAAATGATCTTTATTAGAATTTGAAATAAAATTTTCAAAACCTTCTACAGCCATTAAGTCATTGCTGTAAACTTGAGAAACTAATTCAAAAATATCATGAGTAAATTTTTTCTTATCATCAATATTGTATTTAATTGACAACATATCAATAACCTGAACTGTTTTCATACCAGAATAACTATAAAAGTCTTCCTCTTTCAAATTATAACCTTTATTATTAAAATAATTAGAAAAAGCTCTAGATGCTAGAATTTCACTATCAACTATAACTCCATCAAAATCAAATATTATATTTTTAATCATTTATATAAGGAAATTAGTTAATAGTATTAGTTTCATTTTATTAAAAGTAATATTAATCTATTGTGGATACATTATATTCAGAATTTTCTAACCAGTCTGGATTGATTTCAACGCCCCAGCCGGGAATATCATGAATTTCAACTTTTCCTTCATTTATACTAAAAGGATTATTCACAAATAAATTTTGTTGCCATGGATAATAATCTTCTCCTTCAATTGAAAATTCTAGGTAAGGTCCGGCATTATTTATAGATTTTAAAAAATGCATAGTGCAAACAGTAACTAATGATAAATTTGCTGTGTGTGGTGTACAAATAAATCCCCCCTTCTCAATTATTTTTGCCACTTTTAGAGCTTTTGTCAATCCTCCCATATACATTACATCAGGTTGAAAAATATTTACAATTTTTCTTTTGACCATATCTTTCCAAATTCTCAAATCACAATCTTGTTCACCACCAGTAACATCAATTTTTAGAGCATCAGTTACTAACTTTGTTTGATCGGGTTTCCAATATGGACATGGTTCTTCAAAATGTGTAACATTATTGTCTTCTAATAATTTTCCAATTTCAATTGCTTGAGCTGGTGAATAACAACTATTTGCATCAACCATTTTAATAATATCTTTATCTAAAGATTTATTTATTGTTTTAACTATGTCTTCTGTTCTTCCTTCCCATTCATCTTTTCCCCTTCCACACTCAGAACCAACTCGAAACTTAAAGGCATTAACTCCTTTTTCATTAAAGAGTTTTTTAAATCTATCAGCTTCATCAAGTGGCTTTATATCTCTTTTCATTGAAGATCCATATATTCTAAGTTTGCCTGGTTTACCTCCAATTAAAGATACAACAGGTTTCCTTTCTATTTTTCCTTTTAGATCCCATAGCGCGGTATCTAAGCCAGCAATAGCTCTTAAAAGATATGATCCAGGAAATTTGTGTTCTCTTTCAAAAATAAAATCTTCTAAATCATCGAAATCAGAATATGCTTTTCCTAAAACCCACGGTGCAACTTGTTTATGAAAAATCTGAGCAGTGATATCGGCATGATATGTAGACATCTGGCCAAAACCTGTTGATCCATCATCAAGTGTAATTTTAACAAAACTAACATAAGGTTTTGTAAAAGTTTCAAGTTTAACAATATTCATTAAATATTCTTTATATCTTCAATTATTAACTTACTACCTAAATTTGCTAACATCATAACAGTAGCATTTATGTTTCCAGAAGTAATATTTGGGAAAATTGATGCATCAACTACCCATAAATTTTCAACACCATGAACTTTTAATCTTTTAGATACAACTCCATCATTAATATTTTTTGACATTCTACATGTTCCACATGGATGATATACAGAAACTGCATTATCTTTAAAATGATCAAGCATTTCCTGATCTTTAGCGTTTAATAAATCATTATTTACTGTTGATTTTCTAATATGTGTTATTGATTTGGTATTCGATAATGTTTTTGCAAAATCAACTGCGCATAAGACATCATGTATATCTTCTTCATGACTTAAAAAGTTTGGATTTATAAGTGGGCTATCATTATTGTCAGGACTTTTGAGGGATATTTCACCTAAGCTTTTTGGTCGGCATGAGTTATAACCTATAATAAAACCATCAAATTTATCTGTTTTTAATAATGGTCGTTTGTTTTTATGACTAATGGAATAAGTTATTGGATTAAAGTAAATTTGCAAATTGGGATACTTATGTTTTGAATTCCAATTTAGATATCCTCCTGCTTGATTTAGACTAAGTGCAAAAGCCCCTTTCCTATTATATAAATATTTTAATATTTCCGTTATTCTTCTCGGCCATGTTCCGAGAGAAGTATTTAATGTGGGGTGAAATGTTTTAAATAAATAATCTAAACCTAAGTGATCTTGTAAATTTTTTCCAACGTTTGAATTCTCAATAACAACCTCTTTATCAATTGATTTGATCTTTCTTGGATCACCAACACCAGAATGCATAAGAATGTATGGTGACATAATTGAGCCTGCAGATAAAATTGTGCCAATATTTGGTTTAATAGTTAAATTTTTACCATTAGATATTAGTTCTAAAGAAGTAATTTTTTTATCTTTGATTATTAGTTTTTTTACTTGAGTATTTGTCATTAATTTAATTCGATTATTGTTAATAATTGGTTTTAAAAATACTTTTGAAGATGAGTGTCTTATGCCTTTGAAGGTGTTTATATTATAATGTCCTACTTGATTAAAAATATGAGTATTAAGATTTCTGTTAAATTGAATACCTAATTCATTACAACCATCAAAAAAATATTTCAAAATTGGATGATGTAAATGACTAACATCATTTACAGGTATTTTATTTTTCTTGAGAATATTAATATTTTGATCAATTTTTTGTTCTATTTCTTCAAAGCTATTTTTAATATTAGTAAGTCTCCAATCATCATTGTCGTTCCATTCGTAATAATCTGTATCTAAACCTCTTGCATAAACCATCCCATTAATTGAGCTTGAACCGCCTAGCACTTTTCCTCTTGGATAATATATTTCCCTATCATTAAGATAATTTTGTTTCTCTGAATAAAAATTCCAATTTATTTTTTTATTATAAAAAGTCATTCCATAACCAAGAGGAACATCTATAATTAAATTATTATCCTTTGGTCCTGCTTCAATTAGCAAGATATTATAATTTGTATTATTAATAAATTTATTAGCTAGAATACAACCTGCCGAACCTGCACCAACAATTACTAAGTCAATATTATTCAATTTTAAAAAGTTCTTGTTACTTTGGTTAAATATCTTGGATTATCAGGGTCTAAATCTTTTTCAATTGAATAATTTATAATCCATGGATAAAATTTTGATAAAATAATAATAGGATCTAATTCTTTAAATTCATAAGGTTTATAAAATAAAGTTTTTTTATTTTCTTTGTTGTATGAAATTTCATAATGTAAATCTGTTAATTTAGTAATTTCCGAAGAGTCTTTTTTAACAACATTTCCACTGTTATCTCTTAATGACATTGTGAATAACTTAAACGAATTTTGTATTAAACTTTTAGGTCCATGCATTACCTCTGCACTACTAAATGGCTCAATCATTTCTTGACATAATTCTTTGAATTTTAATGAAATTTCATTAGAAATTGCATAACCCACTCCCCTACTAATAATAAATCCAACATTAGTGGATTTATCTAAAATTTTTGGATCCCACTGATTATTGATATCATCAATTAAAAAATTTCCAACTAATTCTATATGATGATCAATATTTTCTTCTTTTGTTTTAAAAATTAATTTTAATATTATTAATAATGATAATACAAATGTTTTTGTTGCTGCAACACTTTTTTCTTTTCCAGCATTAATGTTATAAAAAAAATCACAAGAATTTAATATTGGACTTTTTTCATTATTAGAGATTAGAATAGTTGTAGCTCCCATTTTCTTACTCATATTCTCACATTCTATTAAATCTTCACTCATTCCGGATTGAGAAATAATAATTACAAGTGCTTTCGAAAAATCAAACTTTGATTTTTCTAGTGTTATGATAGAAGGAGGCATACTATAAGAGGGTAAGCCCAAATATTTTGCAAACATATAGGAGGCATATAGTGCGACACAATCAGATGTACCTCTGCCAACAGTTACAATATATTGAATTTTTTTATCTGAAATTAATCTAGAAATTTCTCCATATTTATTTTTATCATTTAATGCAAAATTATTGATCCTTTCAGGAATTGATAATGCTTCATTTAATACAATAGATTTATTCATTTATCTTATTTCCATCTAAATAAATATCTTTAAGATTATAATCTTTATCAAGAACTAAAAAATTACTCTTGTATTCATTTTCAATCACACCAATATTTGATAAATTTAAATATCTAGAAGCATTATAACTTGTTAATTCAACTGCTTCTTCAATGGAGAAATTCATTTTAATTAAATTAATAAAAGTTTGATTCATTGTGATTATACTCCCTGCCAAAGTATTGTCTTTTTTTATTTTTACTGAATTATATTGTTTAACTATTTTATTTTTTGCAAAAATATATTCTCCATCTTTAAGACCGCTAGCATTAATTGCATCTGTTATAGCATACAGTCCTGGTATACATTTTTTGGCTATTTTTATTGACTGTTCACTAACATGAATATTATCACATATTATTTCAGCAAATTTTCCTTTTTCTAAAGCAGCAGACAAAACTCCAGGTTTGCGATGATTATTACCTGACATTGCATTATATAAATGAGTAAAGCCAATTTGATATTGATTCATATACTTTTCACAACACTCATAATCTGCAAGAGAATGGCCAAATTGTATTTTAATATTTGATTTCGATAGAAAATTAATAAAGTCCTCCATACCTTCCATTTCTGGAGCAATAGTTATAATTTTTATAGAATTATTTTCAGATACCTTTTTTATAAATTCTTCAGAAGGTTTTTGTGTTAGATTTGGTTGAGCTCCTAGTTTGTTTGGATTAATGAATGGTCCTTCTAAATGTACACCTAAAATATTAGAATTAAATTTTAAAATATCATCAAATCCTTCTAATGCTTTATTTGTTTCTTCAAATGTATTAGTCCAAGTAGTTGGCATAATAGAGGTAGTTCCATGGCTCAGATGATAATTAGCCATATTTTCAATTGACTTACCACCTTCCATGACATCAAAACCATTTCCACCATGACAATGTAAATCTACGAAACCAGGTATTATAATTTGATCAAAATGATCACTTGAAATTTTTTCAATATCTTTAATTTTATTATCAAAAGTTAAATTACCAATGAATGAAGAGTCATGATTAACTATTTTTCCTGTTATTTTTTTTATATTAGACATAAATTTTTATAAGAAATAATATAAATATTTAATATTTTGAGATAAGACAACTAATTATAAATGAGGATTAATTTTTTTATACTTTTTTACCAGCTTATCATTATTTTCTTTAGCCCCAGGCATATTTACACTTATGTAAAATGGAAATATTTTTTCGTTTTTCAACAAATTTGCCACCTCTACAAGAATAGAATTTAATATAAATGATCCAGTAATTGTTGAAGCAGGTCCCACCATCATTTTGTTTACACCAACAACAGCATCTCCTGGGGGAATTTTATTATCAATATAAACGTCACAAATTTCATATAATCTTTTCTTTAACTTAGAAAGTGGTGCCTGTTTTGAAAACTTATAAGAAGTAAGAGCAATAGTTTTTATTTTCTTTTTCTTAGCAATTAATGCTGCTTCAACTGGAGCATGATTTACTCCTGAATTTGATACTATCATCAAGATATCTTTTGATGTTAATTTATATTTTTCAAGAGCTCTTTTGGCAACATTAGCAGTTCTTTCTAAAGCCGTGGCTTTGTCTGTACCTTTAGAAAAATTTATTTCATCGCTTCTTATTGGACATGCAGCAGCATAGCCACCAGCTCTATGAAAAGATTCTTCAGCAAGTAACTTTGAATGACCTGTGCCAAAAATAAATAGTTGACCACCTTTTTTATATGAATTTTTTATTAACTTCGCACATTTAATAAATTTTTTACTTTCTTCTTTAGATATTTTTTTTAATATTAAGTTAATTTTTGATGAGTAATCTTTGTTAGGTGCTTTTTTCATAATAAATAAACTGGGGCAATAATGCCCCAGATATAAAATTTATATTATTTATATTCTTCCAATTCTTCAGCTGCTTCTGCAACTAAATCAGCTGCATCTCCTTCTCCAAGGATTGATCCTTGAATCATAGAGTTCATTACAGTTTGGAATGCTTTGTAATCAACAAATAATGGCTCAGGTCCACCATCACCGATTGCATCAATAAACATCATCCAGTAATCTTCATTGTAAGGTGCTACTTTTCCAATCTGAGGATATTGCATGATTGGAGTTAAACCCCAATCAGTATCTAGACTGTACTGAGAGTCACCAGATGAAATAATACTAGCCAATGCCATTGCATGCTCTTCAACACCTGTATTATTGAAAACCGCAATACTATCAGTGATTAGAAGTGTACCTTGGCTACCTTGTGGTCCAGCAGGAATTCTAACTGTTTTAACATCTAGACCTTCCTTATGCTGACCTCTTCCCCAAGGTCCATTGATATACATAGCAATTTTTTCATCATTAAATAGTTCTGTTAATTGAGATCTCTCCCAAGCTAAAGGACCTTCTTGAGAAACATTTGCTAACTTCCCATAAAATTCTAATGTCTCAACAGTGTTAGATGAATTCAAAGTTATTTCATTTGTCATTGGATCAATAACTTGTCCTCCGTTACTGTATAGGTAGTTTAAGAATTGATGCATAGTATTATCAAAATCTTTGCCAGCTAATCCCATTCCTGACGCACCATCAACATTTTTTGTTACAGCTTCAGCCATTGAATATAATTCATCCCAAGTTTGTGGACCTTCACAAGCAACACCTGCTTTTTCTAAAAGACCACAATTCATAAAGAGTGCTTTAGTTGAAAACGCATGAGGGAAACCCCATGTCTTACCCATATGTGTAACTGTGTTTAATATACCAGGTTGATACATCGCCTTTTGATCAGCTGGAATATTTGTTTCTAAAATATGTCCATTTTCTGCAAGACCTTTTAGGGTTCTTGATCCAACATATGAAAATGCAACTGGATCACCAGCTATTGCAAGATTTATTACTTTGTCCTGACAAGTACCCCAAGGAACAGCCTCGAGAGTAACATTTACACCAGGATTATTTTTCATGTACTCATCTGCTATTTCAACATAATTAGGTCGAAGTTCACCACCACAGAATACACCGTGAACATCGGCAGCATATGCTTTAAAACCAACTAGTGAAAGTATAGCAATCGTAAGAAATGAAGATAGTTTTTTAAAAGTCATATTTCCTCCATTTAAATTATAAGAAAGAGTAACATTAACTAGCTCTATGAAGCAAGTTAGATTTTAAGTATTTCTCTAGTTTTTTACAGCTCCAGAAGTCAATCCAGCAACAATATACTTCTGCAGGAAAAGAAAAATAATTAAGACAGGCGCTATACCAACGAGAGAAGCTGCCATCATTTCATTCCATTTAACTGTTGTGTAACCAATAAATTCATAAAGACCTGAGGGAATAGGCATGTATTCTTTTTTTTGATTAAAAGTTATTGCAAATAAAAACTGCTGAGCATAAGATCCTATAAAAGCATATATCCCAACAACTACAAGACCAGGAGCACTAAGAGGCGCAATTATATGTCTTAAAATTTGAATTCTTGAAGCTCCATCAACGAAGGCAGCCTCCTCCAAATCAATTGGTATTTTAGCAAAATAAGATTTCAGTAACCATATTGATGTTGGGATCAAAAAAGCAACTCCTGGAACTATCATGGCTTGATATGTATTTAGCAAACCAAATGTTCTTAAAACTTTGTAAAGAGGAATTAATAAAACCGCACCTGAAAACATATTTATTGCTAATAAAATATAGAGTGAAGAATTTTTAAAAGGAAATTTAAAACGCGCGTAAGAGTAAGCTGCAGGAATTACAAAAAGCAAAGTAATTATTGAAGTTACTGAGGCAAGAAAAAAACTGTTAAAAATATATCGTGGAAGCATAGGTACAGTATTCCACATTTCTCGATAAGCCCAAAAAGATAAATCATCTGAGTAAAATTGATATGGTGAACGAAATAAATGATCTAAAGGTCGAAGCGATGCATAAAACATTTCGACAAAAGGCAAAAGAATAAAAATCATAAAGACTAATATTCCTGAATATAATAATATCTTTTCGTATATATTATATTTATCCAATTTAGTTTTTTACTGCACCCGCAGTGAGTCCCTCTACAATATATTTTTGTAAAAAAATAAATAATAATAACACAGGTAACATTCCTACTAATGCAGCTGCCATCATTTCATTCCATTTAACACTTTGATATCCTATAAATTCATATAACCCTGTTGGAATTGGCATATATTCTTTCTTCTGATTGAAAGTTATCGCAAATAAAAACTGTTGAGCATACGCACCGATGAAAGCATAGATACCAACTACAACTAATCCAGGTGTACTTAAAGGAGCTATGATATGCCTAAGTATTTGTACTCTTGATGCACCATCAACGAAAGCAGCCTCCTCTAGATCTATTGGTATTTTTTCAAAGTAAGACTTAAGTAACCATATTGATGTTGGAATTAGAAAAGCCACTCCCGGAATAATCATAGATTGATAACTATTTAATAAACCTAAAGTCCTTAAGAGTTTGTATAGTGGTATTAAAATTACTGCACCAGAAAACATATTAATTGCCAGAAGTAAGTATAAGCTAGTATTCTTAGCTGGAAATTTAAAACGTGCGTAAGCGTAAGCTGCAGGAATAACAAAGAGAAGAGTTAGTATTGCAACGCAAGAAGCCAGAAAAAAACTATTAAAGATATATCTTCCAAGCATTGGCACAGTATTCCACATTTCTCGATAAGCCCAAAAAGATAAATCATCAGAATAAAATTGATAAGGAGATCTAAATAAATGATTTAAAGGTCGAAGCGATGCATAAAACATTTCGATAAAAGGTAAAAGAATAAAAGTCATAAAGACCAATATGCCTGAATAGATTAATATTTTTTCAAAAGGATTATATTTATTCATGAGAAATTTTCTTATTAATTCTAGCAAGTAAAGCTAGATAAAAACCTGCAAATAACATTAATAAAATCATTACAACAACGGCTCTAGCAGCCCCTCTTCCAAATTTATAATTTCCTAATGCTTGTTTATAGGTATCGATAATTAATGTAGTTGTAGCCCCTCTTGGTCCACCTTCAGTTAGTATCCAGATTATTTCAAATGAGTTGAATGTCCAAATAGCAGATAACAATGACATTGTAATAATTACAGGGGTGATTTGAGGTAATGTAATTTTAAAAAATCTATCCCATCTCGAAGCACCATCACAATAAGCAGCTTCATATAAATCTCTTGGAACGCCCTGCATTGCAGCTAAAAAGAAAACTGTTACCATTGGTGTTCCAACCCATACATCTGCAATTATTGTAGAAATAAAGGCACTTTGTTTGTAAGCAAGAAATCCAAAAGGACCATCCAATATACCAGTTCGCATACCTACACCTGCAATAATTCCAAAATAACCGTTATATAACCATAACCAGCCAAGCATCCCAATTGCAATCGGAACTACCCAAGGAGGCATTACAAGTACCCTGAAAATTGATCTTCCTTTTAAATTAGCATTAAGTAAAACAGCTCCAATTAAACCAATAATAAGTTTTAAAGAGACTGAAAAAAACATCCAAACAAATGTTCTGGTAACTATTCCATTAAATTTTTTACTAGAAAACATTTTTTGATAATTTTCTAAACCAACATAATCTTCACCTGCTAAGCTAGAATTTGTGAAAGATAATCTAATTGTTTCTAATAATGGCCAAGCAACAATAAGAATTATATAAATGGCAGCAGGCGCAATTAGTGCATATGCGATATATGTTTGGGCATTATATGATTTTAATTTTTGTTTCATAATTACTAACTTAATAAGGAATCAAATTTATCCCAAGTGCTTGTTAAGTCAATTACTTTACCAGTATTTCTAGCTTCGTCTATTTTCATAGCAACAATTCCTGCCTCCATACACTCTATTACACCAACTGGTAATTCTTTGTTATTTTTTAATAAATAATTATTAATATCTTTAGCCATCATGCTATCTGCGCCATAGTGACCTTTTATTTCTTTTCCAAAAGCCGCTCCATAATCTTCGTCAATAAGTACATTATTATTTTCATCATGAGCTTTCATAAATCCTCTGACAAAATCTCCCTCAATCATTCCTGAAGACCCTATTACTGCAAATCTTCTAAATTCATCTGGAACTTTCATATTGGTATGAAAAGATAATACTGCTTTATTTTCGTATTCTATTATTGCTACTTGATGATCGACAATATCAGCATCGCTATCAAAAACATTTGATTTTGACTCCCAACCTTTCAGTCTGTCTTTTGTATATTGTTCGTGAGAACCTGTCGGTAGATTATCTGGTATAAAAGATCTTCTTGAGCCAAAACTAGCAACTTTAATAGGCCTGCTTGCTGTAATCATTGAATAAAAATCAATATCATGGCAACATTTTTCAAGCATAAAACCTCCTGAATATTTTTGCTTTCTTCTCCAATTTCTCATAAAGAAAGCACCATGGGATGGCACTATGTGTTCTGAAGCTTCAATCGATATTATATTACCTATAGCGTTTTGATTTAACAACTTTCTTACAGATCTTGCTTGTTGCGAATATCTTAGCACTAAACCAACGATAATTTTTTCTTTGCCATATTCTTTAATTAGTTTTGCTAACTCAAAAGTTTCTTGTTCACTTATTACTATGGGTTTTTCAGCAAATATTTGTAATCCAGCTCTTAATCCAAGCTTAATGTGATCTAAATGTAAATGATTAGGAGACCCAATCATTAACATATCTAGTTTTTCTTGATCTAACATTTCGTTTAAACTTTCATATGATTTATTTGGAAAAAAATTATTTTTCACAGCAAATTCTTTACCTATTGGCTGAGGATCTACATAAGCAACCATTTCAAAATTTGGATTAATTTTAGAAAATTCATTGTAAACACCTGCTATTCTACTCCCAAAACCTACTGCACCTATTTTCATATTTATCTTACTTTAACATTAAAAATTGTGATATCGCCAGCCTAATTTTTTTAATAAATGCATAGAATTTAAAAGAGCTGAACGAAATACTATCCATTTTCTAGAAATTTTTCCTTTCCATGCAACTTCTGATAAAGTTGCTAATCTTGGGTTAATCATTTGATCAAAAAATTTTTTATCTGTAATTGTCTCCGACCACAGTTGACCTTGCAAACCTTTTATGAACTCTGTCTTTTTTATGTCTTTAATTGGATTCCATTCATAAATATCTTTTACTTCTATGGTAGCAGCCCAACAAATACCTCTTTCTTCAGTTGAATTATTATAAGCCATATCAAAATATGTTTTTTGACCAGGACAAAGTATTGTTTCAAATCCTTTGTCTGTTGTTTCTTTAGCAACATCTGAATGTTCCCATGAAAAGATTAAACATGTTTTATCAACTTTTCCAGCACTTCCGCCTACGCCATGATTAATATGAGGTGACACTGCAGCCTCATTCCATGCAGCAGTTCTTTTATTTTTTGATTTTAAAAAATCTATTAAAAAATTCAAATAGTAATCTTGATATTCTTCTTGTGTCTTAATATTGTTTTTTTTCATAAACTCGATAATTGCTGTAGAGCCTTCCCACGCATTACTTGGTCTTTCATCCACGCCTACATGAATTATACTGTATGAGAATATAGAACTTACTTCGGTCAACATATCTTTTAAAAAAGTTATAGTTTTTTCTAAGGATGGATTAATTGTATTATTCTTGTATGAACCAACATCTTCACTAACTATATTTGAAGACTGTTCTCTAAGCTCTGGCATAATTTCTAGTAATGCCCAAGAATGTGCTGGTAAATCAATTTCAGGCATAATCTCAATATTTAATTTTTTTGCATATATAATTAAATCTTTGATATCTTCCTGAGAGTAATATCCTCCATATTTATCATAACCACTTCCATACAATGGTGGTATTTTAAAATTATATCCTCTGTATCCTCCATTTAATGCTAGATCTGGATATTTTTTAATTTCAATTCTCCAAGCTTCATTATCTGTTAAATGCCAGTGAAATCTATTAAGCTTAAATAATGCCATGTAATCAAACAAACGTTTGATTTCATCAATAGTATAGAATTGTCTTGCACAATCGAGATGCATACCTCTCCATTGATATTTTGGATTATCGTGTATTGTGCCAATTGGAAGCTTATTTTTATAAAAATCTATCAATTGAATTAATGAAATAATTCCATATAGCTTGCCACCATAATTTTTATGAAATATTTCTATTTTGTCTTTTGATATTTTAAGAGAGTACTCATCTTCTATATAATTATTTTCGATAAAATGAATTGGGAAGCCTTTATCGTTAGAAAAAGTTAATTCTAGTATTTCAGTATAATTAATTATATTTTTAATAATTGTATTATCATTTACTAGCTTGAAAGTTTTATCATTTATTTCTACAAAATCTTTCTTGAATATACATTTTGATGGTTCAGGAACAATCGGGATATAATCATCTACAATAGATTGATCATACTTAACTTCTGCAATTTTATTCTCAAATTTTAAATCACTTACCTCAACCTTAATATAATTATTTTTATCATCTATAATGAAAGTACCCTCTGGACCACATGACATGTTATATGAACCAATTCTAGGTATTTGCAAATCAATCAACACTGTATTTTTTTGGATAGTAAGTTCATAATAGCGTCCAGTTTGATTTACAATTTCAGCACCGTCTATAGATTGAATAGAATAAACCAAAGAAAAACATAATTTAAAATTTTGATTAACTAAATTTTTACTTAAATTTAATTTAAGTTGATTTTTTTTTGTAAATGAAGGATTTATCTGAAATAACATATTTATAATTTATGGGATTTGAAAATGTATATAATCATAAAGCTGCTGTAAAAGAAAGTGCTAATGCTCGTGTAAATTTAATTGGAGAACACACGGATTACACTGGGGGTTATGTAATGCCAACTCTACTTGGTTTTAAAAATACTATTGAGTTATCAAGGAATAAAGAGAGTAAATTTGAAGTATTTTCTGAGCATTTTAATGAAAAAAAAATATTTAATGATTTTATTAAGTCTCAGAGCAATGATTGGTCTGATTATATAAAAGGTTGTTTATTTGTATATTTTGATGAATACAAAAAAATAAAATTAGAACACTTAAATGTATACATATCATCTTCAATACCTCTAGAGAGAGGGATATCATCATCATCTGCATTGTGTGTTTCTACTCTTAAAGCTCTAAATTCCTATTTTCATACTCAAATTGATGAGAAACACATTGCAATATTAGCTAAAAAAGTTGAACATGATTATATAGGAGTATCAGGTGGAATAATGGATCAAATGGTATCTTCTATTGGAATTCATGGAAAAGCATTTTTTTTAGATTGCCTAAATCTAAAATATGAACTTGTAAATTTTCCATCGAATTGGAAATTTTGCCTTATTGACTCTGAAGTGCAAAGAAATTTACGAAGTAGTTCATACAATGATCGTTTTAATGAGTTAAAGATAGCTGAAAAAGAACTTGATGTTGAATATTTAGGTGGAGTTGAGTTAAATAAATTTGACTCAGATAAAATATCAAGTCCGACAGTTATTAAAAGAGCAAGACATGTTGTGACTGAAAACAACAGAGTTTTGAAAGCCAAAGAATGTTTATTACAAGATGATATCAAACAATTTGGTAAATTAATGATTGAGAGTCATAATTCATACTCAAAAGATTTTGAAGCATCTACAAATGATGTTGATGAAATAGTAGAAAGATCTATACAATGTGGAGCTTTAGGGGCAAGATTAACAGGTGGCGGATTTGGGGGCTTTACTGTTTCTCTAATAGAAAAAAATAAATTTTCAAATTGGTATAAAAAAATTAATCAATATTATCCTGCAGAGAAAATATTTGAGGTATAAATTATTTTAATAACCTTCTTAATTTACCTTCAGTGGCATCATGATCAATATAACATCCTTGTAAATGTCGAAACCCTGTATTAGGATCAAATTTTGTCCTTCCGTGCAAAGTGCGAAGATTGTCAAACATAGCAATCATTCCTTTAGATAATCTAAATTTAATTTTAAATTGATCAGAATTACAAAGTTCATACATACATTTTCTGGCTTTATAGAACATCTTTAAATTCTCCTCTTTTAAAAGAGGGACATAATCAAGTCTTCCACTAAAACTAATTTGTTTGAAATTTCCATCACTATCAAGTTCTATAAGTTTAGATTTATTTTCTAAAATTACATCTACGTCAGTAAATTTAAAATTAACATTCGTTTGGGTTAAAATTTCATAAAAATCATGATAATATTCTTTTAAATATTCAGAAACACTAAACCCGTCTACCAAACTAGAGTCTCCTCCAGTCGATTCATTTGCAATACAATGCAGAAGTTGAATACCTGGAACTGGCTTTCTATATGGATTATCAGAATGTGATTTTAATTCAAGAGCAGTATAAGCTAAATCATTTGGATTAGGTTTTGATACCACATTAAATAATTTACCCCAATTTGTTGTGCGAACTGGTCCTATTTTTTCAGCAAAATTTATGACTTCATTTTCTTCTGCCTTAGTATTTTCAATAATTACATATCCGTATTCATAGAAAGAACGAAGCATCTCAATTAAGCTATTTTTATCTTGATGTATTTTGTTGTTGTTAAATACTTGTAATTTATCACTTTTGTTCCATATTTTTTTTTGTGGGATACAATCTATAAAGTTTATCTCATTATATATTTCATCAATACTTATTTTACCCTCAGCACCGTCACTAAAAATTATAGATATAAAATTATCACCTATTCTGAATTCTTTAATACATAGATCTTCATCTAGTAAAGATGGCTCATATAATCTTTGCATATTATTTTGATCAACATAGATTTCTCCAGACAAACGTTCACGGAGCCATAAACTATTGAGCTTAGTTCCTTTTAATTTTCCTTCTTCAATTGTAATAAATTGTGAACTCATTTATTAATTAATTATTAATTAAATTTAAATTTCATGTAAAATAAAAAAACTATGAATTTTAGAATTTTTGAAGATAACTGGATCAAATATTACAAAAGAACCTTTTTGATATCTTTATTTATTGTTTCTTTACTCTGTATTTTTGATCAAACTCAAAATGAGCCATTTTTCTTTTTCTCCAAAATTGATAGTTTTTTCATGTTTTTTATTTCTGCAACCGTAATTTTTTTTTATTCAATTGCAGGAGGTCTGTTAAGTATTATTTATTTAATATTAATTTCTTTAATAAGTAAAAAATAATTTATTTTTTTTTAAAAAAATCTTTTAAAAATAATTCATTATCCTTTTTTGATAATCTTTTTAAAACAAGTCCAAGAATTATGAGCCAAAATATGGCAAATATAATTTTATACTCCATAAAAAAAAATATTAATTTATCGAAAAATGACTCAAGAATTAAATAGTTCATGATTTTTTAAGGGCAGAGTTATCTGCCCTTAATAATTTATTTTTATTTATGCTTATCTGCAATTTCACTTTCGTGTCTTGCAGCAGCGTAAATTACACCAATGCAAATTGCTGCAACTATAATAACAAATGTAGTTAGGAGTCCGGCATTATTAGCCCATGTAAAATAAGCATCAACACCTTCCCAACTATTTTCTGGTCCTGGCCATGAATTCATAGTTAACTCCTTTCTTTATTTGTCTGCGTAAGCACGTAGATTTAAATCAGCACTATCAATTCCTGCAGCTTGAACTGAATCAGGAACTCTTAGCCAACCCATTGCATTCATTACATAAGATATAATATATCCAGGCAAGAAACCTGTTAAGACCATAACTATGCAACCAACTAATTGCCCTACAAAAGAAGTTGGCGGGATATCTCCAGCTGCAGGATAACCTGAAGCAAAAATACCTACAACAAGAACACCTAAGACTCCACAGACTCCGTGGATCGTAACTGCTCCAACACAATCATCAATTTTAAATGTATTATGTAGCCAATTATTTACTGGAATAATTACACAACCAGCAAAAACACCTAAGATGAAAGCAAAACCTGGATACCAGATATCAAGTCCACTTGCACAAATAAATATACCTGCAAGACCTCCTGACATCATCCAGAATGGATTACCTTTGCTCCACCAGAAAGCACCTATCATACCACCGGCAAGTCCCATTAAAGTGTTATAAACAAATGAAGATAAAGTAGCTGGAGATCCATATATATTTGTCCATCCACCTTCACCATAACCCAGACCTACTAAGTCAGCTGGATCATAAATTAAAACACCGGGCCAAATTAAACAAGCACCAAGGAAACCAAAAAATCCTGCTATTAAAAGTAATAGACCGACAAAAGACGAAACTAAACTATGACCTTCAAGTTCATTTGCTGAACCGTCTTCATTGTATTTACCAATTCTTGGTCCTAAGTTTAATAGTACACCAAATGCAAAAAATCCTGCGATAGTATGCACAACTCCTGCAGCTGCTGTATCATGAAAACCCCATTGAGTTACAAGCCATCCATTGTATTGCCATCCCCAAGATGCACCAATTACCCAGACGAATGATCCTAAGATAACTGCTAAAAAAGTAAAAGCACTAATTCTTATTCTCTCAATAACAGATCCTGAAAAAATTGATGCAGTTGTACAAGCAAATAATGTAAATGCCGCCCAAAAAACTCCTGTTTCTTGATCTGATAACATTGGGCCCATAGAAACATTCCATGGTGAAGCGTAACCGCCTAAGTCTATAGGCATAAATCCATTTGGAAAAGCAAGATACACGTACCATCCAAATAACCAAAATGTTGGAATCATAAATGCGAAAGCTAAGAGATTTTTAACACCAGATGAAACAGCATTTTTCATTCTGGTAGCTCCAACTTCATACATTAAGAAACCTACATGAATTAAAATCATAAACCCTGTACACCACCAATAGTAAGCCTCAGCACCTACTTTTTGCTGGCCAAGTACAATGGTCGCTAATTGTTCAGTAGTCATTTTACCTCCTTACGAGTAAATTTTTACGACACTCATTTTTTGGACTGGATGTAAGTTTCGTTCCTTTAGTTGATCTTCCGTTACCTACTTCCGTATCCTTTAAGTGAGATGAACGATATTATGTATTGTTTTGTATCTTTTTAAGCAGATTCAACAAGTTGAAATTATTTTAAATTTAATTGAAAATTGGCTTTTTTTCTTGTATTTTTATAAAACTAATGGGGTATACATGAAACAGGATCTATCCAAAATTGCTAAACAAAAAAAAATTGAGTACTTCTTAATCAGCTATGTTGATTTTTTTGGTGTTTTACGGTCCAAATTAGTTCCCTCGAGAGCAATAAAAGACATGCAAAAAGAAGGTGCTGGTTTTGCTGGTTTTGCAACATACCTTGATATGTCACCAGCTGATCCCGACATGGTATCAATTCCAGATCCATCAAGTTTGATTCAATTACCATGGCAGCCTGAAGTTGGTTGGTTAGCAGGTGATTTATGGATGGATGGAAAACCTGTTCAATCATCTCCAAGAGTAATGCTCAGAAACCAAATCAATGAATTAAAGAAAAAAAATATGTTTTTAAAATCTGGAGTAGAGTGTGAATACTTTTTAATCTCTCAAGATGGCAATTCTATATCTGATGATAAAGATCAAGCATTTAAACCTTGTTATGATCAATCTGCTCTTATGAGGCAATACGATTTAATAAAAGAAATCTGTGATTGTATGATTAAACTTGGATGGGGGCCATACCAGAATGATCATGAGGATGCTAATGGTCAATTCGAAATGAATTGGGATTTCTCAGATTGCTTAACAACTGCTGATCGACATGTTTTTTTTAAATTTATGGTGAAGGCACTAGCTGAAAAAAGGGGTTTAAGAGCAACGTTTATGCCTAAACCTTTTTCAAATAAAACAGGAAATGGTTGTCATGCTCATGTATCAGTATGGAATAAAAAAGGACAAAATGTTTTTTTAAATAAAAATGATAAATTAGGCTTATCAGGAGTAGCTTACAATTTTATTGGGGGTATTATGAATTCTGCTGAAGCTTTAACTGCATGGTTCAATCCTACAATTAATAGTTTTAAAAGAATTAATGCACCAGTTACTGACTCAGGAGCAACTTGGTCTCCTAATACTATCACATACTCAGGTAATAATAGGACACACATGATCAGAGTGCCTGGATCAGGAAGATTTGAACTTCGTTTAATGGATGGAGCTGTAAATCCTTATCTTCTTCAAGCAGGTATAATTGCTGCAGGACTTGATGGAATAAAAAATAATAGGAAACCAGGAAAACCAGTTCATGTGAATATGTATGAAGAATCACATAAAGTTAAAAATGCAAAAAAACTCCCGAAGACTTTGGATGTTGCATTAACAAATTTATCTAATAGTAAAATGATGCAGAAAGCGTTTACAAAAAGCACAATTGACTCCTATGTAATGTTAAGAAAAAAAGAGATAAAGCAATTTAAATCATCAAATGAAAGTAAAAAGAAGGGTATTACTAATTGGGAAAAGAAAAATACTCTTGATTGTTGATAGAATTTAATGACGAAAGTTGGTTGGAGAGATTTTATTGTTTGGCAATGTAGTCTTAGACAAAGAAATTTTAGAATGTTTAAGGGTAAACCCTCAGATGGAGTAATATGCCAAATATACGATAAGAAAACAAATAATGAAATCAAAAATTTTTTTTGTGTTCTTTTAGAAAAACAAGTCAAAGATGCTGCAAAAATGTTTGAATATATGAATCGAAGAACTTATGATCCAGAAGAAAGATATTCAAAGGCTGTAAAATTATTCTCATCTGAATACTTTAATACTCCTGAAAATTTTGATGGACGTTTTACAGCAACATTTATGAAGAATGATAAATTTGTTATCAATTTAAAACCATCCAAAAAATATAACGTACAGTTTTTTGAAAGAGATACAGGGTTTGATTTTCCAGTTAAAATTAAAAAACTTAAAAAATCAGATAGTGAATGGCAATGCACTTTTTGGCACAATCTAATGTTTAATCCATCATTGAACGACGACATAGAAGTATTATTGTTCACCCCTATAAAGACAGAACTAAAAACAAGAAGCTAGTTTTTTTTATAAGCTTTCTTCAAAGTCACAAGAGGATGATTAGATGACATTTGAAATTTTATTAATAATTCTCTTGCTATCATATCTCTATCTTGCTGATCTTTTGGTAGCTTTAAATTAGAAGGAGTAGTGACCCATCCATTTATATTTCTATCAAATACAGCAGGTTTACCGTCTTCATAACCCATATGTACATCTTCGAGCCAATTTAGATCATCCCATCCCATATGTTCTATATATTTTTTTAAAAAAGGTGTTAGTCTGTTATAATCAGGAAGTAGATTGACATCATATCGATAACCAATATGTTGGCCTATCATTTTTTCACGGGCAGTTTTAATCCCCTTGTCTTTAACTTTAGCAGTAGAAGATTTTTTTTTAACTTTTGCTTTTTTCTTTTTAGCCATTTTATCTCCTATATTGAATGGAAGTTGTCCACGCCTACTGTATAATCAGTTCCAGCTAATGGTACTTTAGCTAATGCCGATGCTTCCATAGTTAACGCTGCTAGATCTTCAGGCTCTAGAGAGTGAATGTTAGTTTTACCACAAGCTCTTGCAAGCAATTGTGCTTCAAGTGTCATTGAATGTAAAAAATTATATACTCTTAATGCGGCATCATCAGGGTTTAATCTTTTTCTTAGTTTGGGATCTTGCGTAGCAACGCCGACAGGGCAACGACCAGTATGACAGTGATAGCAATTTCCAGCTTCAACTCCAAGCTCTTTCTCAAAATCTGCTTCTGGAATATCTTTGTTACAATTCAACGCGACTAGAGCTGCAGTACCAACTGATATACAATCAGCGCCAAGTGCTAAAGCTTTAGCCATATCAGCACCATCTCTTAGTCCACCTGCAAAAATTAGTGTAACATCGCCAGATTTTCCAACATCATCTAAAGCTCTTCTTGCTTCCCTAACTGCCGCTATACCAGGAATACCCGTATTTGCTGCAGCAATGTGGGGTCCTGCACCAGTGGATCCTTCCATACAATCTAAATAAATTGAGTCTGGATCACATTTTGCTGCCATACGCACATCATCATAAACTTTCGCTGCTCCAAGCTTTAATTGAATTGGAACTTGGTTATCGGTTAGTTCTCTTAATTCTTGTACTTTTAGTGCAAGATCATCTGGACCAAGCCAATCAGGGTGTCTGGCTGGAGAACGCTGATCAATACCTGCTGGTAATGATCTCATTTCAGCTACTTGATCGGTAACTTTTTGACCCATTAAATGTCCACCCATTCCAACTTTTTGACCTTGTCCTATAAAAACTTCAATTCCATCTGCTAGCTGTGCATGATGAGGGTTAAATCCGTATCTAGATTGAATACATTGGTAATACCATTTGTGGGAATATCTTCTTTCATCCGGTATCATTCCACCTTCTCCTGAACAAGTAGCACTCCCTGCCATTGTTGCACCTCTAGCTAGAGCAGTTTTTGCTTCATATGATAATGCTCCAAAACTCATTGATGTAATGTAAACTGGTATGTCTAATTCAATTGGATTTTTACATCTTGGACCTATTACAGTTTTTGTTTCACATTTTTCTCTGTAACCCTCAATAACAAATCTAGTTAAGGTTCCAGGAAGAAAAGTAAGGTCATCCCAATGTGGTATTTTTTTCATCAATGCCATACCACGCATTCTATATCTACCTAATTGAGATTTTATGTGAATGTCGTTTATAACATCAGGTGTAAATATAGCATTACGACCTAAAATACTTTTTTCTTGTTTCTTTTTCTTACTAGTTGCCATTGTTACTTCCTTCCAATTAAAATTAAATTGCTCCTTTTCGTTCACTAGGTTCAAGATTATCATAGTTCCATAATTTTTTACCTGACACAATTTTTGTCATTTTTTTAAAATCAACTTTTTTATCAATTTCAGCCACTTTAAGTTTTCTTTTCAACCAGGATACATCAAGTTCTGTCATTTCAGATTCAACTGCATCAGCACCTAATGATTTTATATTTCCACCAACAAAAATTGTACCATCATAAAGAGAGTCTCCAAGATTTGGGCCAACATCACCTAAAATAACAATTCTTCCACGTTGCATCATAAAACCAGTAAAAGCTCCGGCATCTCCGCCTACTATTATGGTTCCGCCTTTCATGTCTATCCCCGATCTTGCACCAACGCTTCCTTTGCAGATTAAATCTCCACCTCTTATTGCGGCTCCAAAACAGGATCCTGCATTTTTTTCTACAACAACTTTTCCAGCCATCATATTTTCCGCACAAGACCATCCAACTCTACCTGATATTCTCACATTTGGACCATCTGTGGAACCGATACCAAAATATCCAAGACTTCCCTCAATTATAAGATTAAGTTTATTTAATATACCTACACCAATACTATGTTTTGATCCTGGATTTTTAATAACAATAGTCCCATATCCTTCTGCCATTAATTCTCTAATTTTTCTATTGATATCTAAACACTCAATATTAGATGCATCAATTTCAGTTCTTTTATTAAAGTCAACATCATAAGCATCATGATAAAAAAAATTTTCTGACTCTTCTGGGTTAAAGAAGACTTGTTGCGTACGCCCAGTTAGTACTTCTTCATGTAGACCCATCTCACTAGATTTATTTCCTTTTATGCTTGCCATACTTTAACCTCCCCTTCATATGGATCGTAAGTATCAATTTCAGTTGGCATAACACTTCTAATTGCAACCTCTTCAGATGCAAGTGCTACTAAGTCATCACTTTCATATAATACCATTGGTTTAGCAGCCATTGTATCTTTAGCCATGCCAAGCTTATCCTTTGTGGCTACGAGATATGTAAAAACACCATCTAAATGCTCCAATGAGCCTCTCATTGCTTCCTCAAGTTCCATTCCTTCTCTAATTTTATCAGCTAGATATACTGCAATTAGTTCAGAATCACATGAAGACAAGAAGCGCATTCCTTTTGCTTCAAGTGCTCTTCTGTTATTCCAATAATTTGTTAATTGACCATTATGAACAACTGAAACATCGCTAAAGGGATAAGCCCAGTATGGGTGGGCGGACCTAATATCAACACCAGATTCAGTTGCCATTCTTGTATGACCTATTCCATGTGTACCAGGAAACTTATTTAGGCTATATTGATCAGCTACTACTGATGCGTCACCAATATCCTTTATTAGTTCTAAAGACTTACCTAAAGATTGAATTTCAGTTTCTTCTACTGACTCAATTTTTTTTGCAAGATCTAATAAATCTCCATCATAAGAAATCACATATCTAAAAGAATAATCAGTTATTTTTTCATCAGCATGAATAGTTGCTCCTATTTCGCTGATGTTTTTATCAACTTCTTTTCTTCTTGTTGCATACACAGCTGGGTCTTCTTTAACTGCAGTTGTACCCTCTTTAACATTCTCACCAACTTTAAATCTAAGTATGTAGTTATTAGATTCACCTTCTCCATATAGAGCATAACCAGTTGAGTCGGGTCCGCGATGTTTCAATGATTGAAGCATCTTTTGCATCTCACCACCAACGTTGTTTGATTTACCTCTATGAATAATTCCTGCTATTCCACACATACTACTTCCTTTATAAAATTATGGTAAGATATCGAGATATGTATCTACATCCCACTGCGTTACAGCTGAAAGGAATTTTTCCCATTCATCTCTTTTGTAATGCATAAATACCTTAAGCATTTCATCAGGTAATGCTGATTTAATTACTTCATCATTCTCAAGTCTGTCTAAAGCTTCACCTAATGTCAAAGGAAGTTTCTCAACTTGTTTACCTGCTTTCATTGCTTCATATATATTTTGCTTTTCAGGTTCGCCTGGATCAAGCTTATTTTCTAAGCCATCATCAAACGCTTTTAGCATACCGGCTCCCATTAAATAAGGATTATGAGTAGAGTCTACAGATCTGTATTCTACTCTGCCTGGTGCTGAAACTCTAACACTACAAGTTCTATTTTGATAACCCCAATCTGCATAAACTGGTGCCCAGAAACCTGTATCCCAAAGTCTTCTATATGAATTAACGGTTGGAGATCCAAGACATGTTAATGCTGGTAAATGCACTAAAAGACCGGCTATACTCTGTAATCCAACAGGCCCTGGCTTTACCTCGTCTATTTTAGGATCTGGCATAAACATATTTTCACCACCCGATATATGAGTAAAAACTTGTTCCATGCCTGCATCGCCTACTGGAGTTGGTTTTAATTCTCCACCTTTCCATAGTGAAACGTTTGTGTGACAACCGTTTGCTGATACTCCCATGAAAGGTTTACTCATAAAACAAGCAATTAAATTAAATTCTCTTGCTACTTGAGCACAAATTTGTCTGTAAGTACTTAATCTATCTGCATTACGTAAAACTTCATCATACATGAAGTTCAATTCTAATTGACCTGGAGCATCTTCGTGATCTCCTTGAATAACATCTAAACCCATAGCTCTAGAGTACTCAATAACTTTCATGTATACTGGTCTTAATGACTCAAATTGATCAATATGATAGCAGTATGGTCTAGAAAATCCATCACCTGTAGGTTCACCATTATCTTTTTTAGTTAGCCACATCATTTCAGGTTCTGTACCTGCTCTCATTTGCATTCCATGTTTATTTTGAAACTCATCTTGAAAAATTTTTAAATTACCACGGCAATCTGATGTTAGATGACCTCCCGGATTTACCTCTTCTTCTCTATTTCTAAAGCAAGTTACAAATACTCTTGCAATTCTTTTATCCCATGGAAGTTGAACAAATGTTTCCGGTTCAGGAATCCCTACAAGCTCGGAGGCTTCTGGTCCATAACCTATGTAATCTCCGTGTCTATCAATAAATAAATTTGCGGTTGCGCCATAAACTAATTGAAAACCTTTTTCTGCAACAGACTCCCAATGGTCAGCTGGAACACCTTTTCCTACGATTCTTCCAGTTACAGAAATAAATTGATAGTAAATATATTCAATTTTTAGTTCGTTTATTTTCTTTCTAACATCCTTAACAAGTTTATCACGCCCTGGCGCATTAACGAATTTTTCTAAATCAGTCATTTCTTCCTCCCGTTCAACCTACTTAACTCCATGGAAATGGACTATTAGATGTAGGATGTAAATTACCTTTTTCATATCTTGAAAACCTAAAAGGTTCTAGAAGAGAACTTTTTTCCCCAAGAACTTCTTCG
>CACOIH010000003.1 GCA_902627245.1 uncultured Alphaproteobacteria bacterium | reverse complement strand
AGTTGTGCCTATGATCCTAAATTAGATAAAGAAATTTTTAAGTTCCTTTCTCAAATAACCAATAAATTTATATTAATTTCATCTTCATATGTCGATATACATAATTTAGAAAAACAATGTCAGTTTAGAGAAGATATAAATAAAGAATATCAAGATATTATTATATCTTATTCAAAAAAAAAATTAGAACTAGAAATATTAGTGCAAAATATATTCAAAAATTTTACAATATTAAGATCTGTGCCCATTGTTAGTGAGCATGATCATACTAATAGAACAATAAAATTAATAAAATTTTTATCAAGTATAAAAAAGATAAATGATGTCCCTGATATAACCATACAAATTAATACAGCTAATAATTTTGTAAAATTAATATTAGATTCAATAAATAATAATGATAATAAAATCATTAAAAGTTCAGGATCAATGATAAATTTAAAAACAATCTTTAAAACTTTAAATTTACAAAATATTAACTATTCCTTAAAAAATAATTTTAAATTACCTTTTTGTGAGTTTCAAAGTTTTTTTGAAGGTGACTCAGTGAGTAAAAATGAATTATTAAATACACTTAATTTGGTATATTTGGATTTTAAAAAAAATTATGAAAAATAATTTAAATATTTTAATGACAGGGGCAGGAGGGCCAGCTGTTTCTTTTATGATAAAACAAATTAAAAAATATAGAACCTGTAATATCGTTGCAGTAGATATGAACAAAAACTCCTCTGCCTTTTTTCTTGCTGATAAATCTTATGTAGTGCCATCTGGTGAAGATCCCAAATTTAAAGCGTCTATTTCTAAAATTATTAAAAAAAATAGAATTAATATCGTAATATCAGTTGTAGATGAAGAATTAGTTACTTTGGCAAGTCTTGAAAAAAAACTGAATTTTATATGTATTCAACCAAAAAAAAGATTTGTTATTGATTGTCTTGATAAATATAAATTTTCACTTCTCCAAAAAAAAATAGGACTGAATAATTTAAACACAAAATTATTATCTGACATGATTAAAAAAAATAAGTTACATACTTTAAAATTTCCTTTAATATTAAAACCAAGATTCGGACGTGGTAGCAGAAATATTTTCTTATTAAACAATTATGATTCTTTAAAAAATAAAATTAAATTGATTAAGTCGAATTTTGATAAATGGATACTGCAGAGTTATTATAAAGGTGATGAATATACTGTTTCTGCAGTTTGCTATAATAATAAAAAAAATTACAATATTGTTCCGAAATTAATAATATTAAAAGAGGGTATTACTAAAATAGCTATTACCAAGAAAAATAAGGATATTATAAATACTTGTAAAAATATAATAAATAAATTGAACCCAGGTGGCCCTTTTAATGTTCAGTGTAAATTTAATAAAAAAACAAAACAAGTATATATATTTGAAATTAATCCAAGATACTCCACATCAACTACTTTGACAATTGCATCTGGTATTGATGAAATAAATCTAATAATTGATAATTTTTTAGGAAATTATAATAATTTAAGTAATATAAAATGGAAAACTAATATTAAAATGATAAGAAACTATACTGACTATTTTTCTAATAATTATGATTTCTTCAATTAATTTTAATAAGATTATAGATATCTGCAAAATCGTTGGAGATGAATTAATAGATTATAAAAAAAAAAATATAATTAGTCATAAATATGTAGGTGAGGAATTGAAAACTAGTGCTGATAAATTTGCAAATAATCTCATAAAAAAACTTTGTATCAATGATTTTAATATCAATTATATTATTTCAGAGGAAGATGAGAGTTCTCATAATAAATTAAATAATAATTTTTCGGGACTAATTATAGATCCTATAGATGGTACAAGAAGTTATTTTGAAAATTTCAAAACTTATGTGACTCAAATTGCTTATATTTATAAAGGTTCTTTAAAATTTGGAGCTGTTTATGCGCCAGAGCTAAAGAAAATGTTTTTTGGTGAATTAAATAATGGCGCATACTTAAATAATGAAAAAATTAATAAAAAAAACAACAACAATAATAATAATAATAATAAAATCAAATTGATTGATAATACTCCTATACCTAACGATTATATAAAAAATATTATGAATAACAATAATATTACAGAATACTATGAATCTGGAAGTATAGGTTTAAAAATGTCATATATTGCTTCAGGTATAGGGGATTTGATGATTAAACCAGATATTTTTAAAATTTGGGATATAGCAGCCCCGCTTGTTATATTGAACGAAATGAACGGAACTCTTTATGAACTGAATAAAAATCCAATTAAATTAAATAAAATTAATAAAATTAATTTTATAGGTTTAATTGCATGTAGTTCTAAGATAAATATTTCAGATATAAATTTTAGTTAAATGAATATTAAAAACCAAAGAATTTTGTTAGTTGTTGCACATCCGGATGATGATCTTCTTGGCTGTGGCGGAACAATAATAAAAGCAATTAAAAATAAGTCTAGTGTTAAAATTTTATTTCTTGGTGAAGGAGTCTCTGCGAGATTTCAAACTCCTTCTGATAGTAATGAAAAATACTTTAAAGCTTCCAAAAAAAGATATTCCGAATGTATAAGGTCTCTAAAAATCTTAGGTGTTAAAGATTACATTTTCGAAGATAGATTATGTACAAAATTTGATGAACTACCACTAAGCAATATTGTTGGGTCAGTAGAAAGAGAAATAAAATCTTTCAAACCAGATACAATACTTACACACAATCCTTATGAGGTAAATATTGATCACACTATGACTTATAAAGCAGTTGAGGTTGCTACAAGACCAATAAATAAATTAAATAAATTTAATATCTATTCATTTGAAGTAATATGTTCAAATAATCACTCTTTATCTAAAAATTTTACTCCAACTACGTATATTGATATCTCTTTAGAGATTAAGAAAAAATTAAAAGCATGGGAATGCTATAAAAATGAAACGAAAAGTTTCCCTTTTCCAAGATCTAAAGAAGGACTCTTAACTCTTGCGAAGTATAGAGGTATGCAAAGTTATCTTAAATTTGCTGAAGCCTTTAAGCTTGAAAGAGAAATTAATTAGTGTGCGGTATATCGGGTATTATTAGTACTTCTGGTTGTAAGAAATCATTAATCTACTCTATGACGAGTTATCTTAACCATAGGGGGCCTGATCAAAAAAACCACTGGATTGATAGTAACAATCAGGTAATGTTTGGGCATAACAGATTATCTATTTTGGATTTATCAATCAATGGTTTACAACCGATGATATCTTCATCCAAAAGATATATTATTACATTTAATGGAGAGATTTATAATCATCTTTATTTAAGAAAAAAATTAAAATTTAACAGTTGGAAAAGTACTTCAGATACTGAAACACTTTTAGAATTTATTTCTGAATTTGGAATTGATAAAACATTAGATTCAATAGATGGAATGTTTGCATTTGCCTTATGGGATCAAGAAAATAAAAATTTGACTTTAGTAAGGGATAGAGCTGGTGAAAAACCATTATATTATGGATTTATTGGAAACTTATTTATTTTTAGCTCAGAGTTACACGGTATTAAAAAAAATTTTAGAAACAAACTGGAGATAGATATTAATTCAATAAACTTATTTTTAAAAAAAGGATACATTCCGTTTCCCCGATCAATATTTAAGCAAATAAAAAAATTAGAACCTGGTTTTTATTTTCAAACTAATCTTCAAAACATGAAAAATTTTAAAAAAATTAAATATTTTGATTTGAATAGAATTAATGAAAACAAATTAATTGATAAAAAACAAATTAATTATGATGATATTAAAGACAAGACATTAGAATTACTTAATTTATCTGTTAAGAAACAAATGATATCTGATGCTCCAATTGGGGCATTTCTTTCAAGCGGAGTAGATTCATCAATTATTTCTGCAATAATGCAAAAAAATTCATCAAAAAAAATCAATACTTTTACTATTGGTTTTGCTAATAAAGAATTTGACGAAACTCCAATAGCAAAAAAAATCTCAGATTATTTAGGCACTAATCATGAAGAAATAATATTCGATAAAACACAGCTTTTAAGCATTGTCCCAAAAATTAACCAGATATATGACGAGCCATTTGCTGATTCATCACAGATACCCTCGACACTACTATCCTCTTTAGCATCTAAAAAAGTAAAAGTCTGTCTTTCTGGTGATGGGGCAGATGAATTATTTGGTGGATACCAAAGATATAAAGTCGTTGATGATTTTATAAGAATGTCAAATTTTTTAAAAATTCCTCTTTATATTTTATTTAGATTATTAAAAAATAATTCAATATTAGAAGTATTAAGATTTATTGACAAATTAAATCCTAGTTTATTAAATTTCCCAATCCAAAATCAAAAAATGTCAAAAATGTATAATTTGCTAAAATCAGATAAGGATAGTGCTTACCTTAATTTAATGAATAATTTTATTGAAAATGAAAACTTATTACAAAATAATATCAAAACTCAAGAAAATGATTTGTATAAAATAAATTCGAATTCTAAAAATTTTATGTTTATAGATTTTATGGATTACTTACCAAATGATATATTATGTAAAACTGATAGAGCATCAATGTATAATTCACTTGAAACAAGAGCGCCTTTTTTAGATCATCATTTGATATTGTACTCTCAACAAATTCCTTTAAATTATAAAATATCTAAAAATGGATCAAAGTTAGTTTTAAAAGATATACAAAAACAACTAATTCCTGAAAATCTATGCAATAACAAAAAAATTGGATTTGGAGTACCTTTACAAAGTTGGCTAAAAAATGATTTAAAAGATTGGGCAATGGATTTAATTCATGATAAAAATTTAAAAAATCAAAATATTTTTAACCAAACAAGTGTTATTAATCGATTATCAGAATTTAATAATGGTAATTATTCTCTAACTTATTCAATATGGTACATATGTATACTTCAATCTTGGCTCAATGATTTCTTTTATAAGTGATATTTTTAATTATTCTTTTGTAGTTTTTGTATTGTACATATTACTATATCAAAAATTAATTGATAATATTCAATTTTCATTTCTAGTATTTACATCACTATCACCAATATTTATGTTTGATTTTTTATTTGAAATAGAGTCAACTTATTTTGGTGATGCAAACTATTATTTATATGCTCTAAGTAAGGCAAAGTTATTTGAGTACGAAAAAATTTACCATACATTTGATATAATTTTTACTAGTTGGATTTTTTCTGCAATACCAATTCCAGTTTTCAATTCTCCTAATAGTGTAGGTTTTATTTGTAAGCTAATATTTATTTTTTTAATAGTTTATTGTAATTACTTCAAAATTAATAAATATTTTACTTATTTATTAATATTACTTCCAACTTGTATTTTATATACAGGAATTGGAATTAAAGATACTTTAGTTCTATTTATTTTTGCGATTGGATTAGTAAGTATTCCAAATAAAAACATTATTATATTTTTTGTCTCATCATTTTTAATGTGTTTCATAAAATTACAATATGCAGTTTTTTTAGGTATTATTTTTATATCATACAATTTAATTATAAATCGTTCTTTTAAATATTTATTTGCAGGAATCACTTTAGGTATCCCTATTTACTTTATTTTTAAGCAAAGAATTGACCATTTATTAAACCCGTATAGTTTAAATAATTATTACAAAAGTTTTAAATATCTCGATGGTGTCCCACAAGAACAGATAGGTAATATTCCATTATTAGATTTTGATACATTCTGGTTCTTTGATGATATTATGTTTGGAAATTATAGAATGTTTTTTTTACCTTCTATTTTATCATCAGAAAACTCTTTTCAATTCATACAGTCCATTGAAAATATTCTCCTCTTAATTTTCTTAATATATTTTTTTTATATATTTTATAAAAACTATAGATTAAAATGCATTTATTGGTTTACTCATCTAATTTTTGTAAGTGGCCTTTACGGAATTGTTGTTGAAAATTTGGGCACATTAATGAGATTTAAATTTTCGATTGTAGTAAGTTTTTTAATAGTTATGTTTTATGAATATTCTAAAAAAAATGAAGATAATAAAATAAATGAATAAACTATTTTTTGTAGTTAATCATGCTTCATTTTTTGTTTCTCATAGATTAGATTTAGCAATTAAAGCACAAAAAGAATTTGATGTATTTGTCGTACATGGCAAACCAAGCAGTTTGATAACTGAAACTTCTGCAATTCTAGAATTAAAAAACAAAGGTATTAAAACTATTCCAATAAATTTAAATAATAAAAAAAAATTATTATTTTTAGATGTATTAGGTTTTTTAAAATTAATTCATTTAATTATTAATCATAAGCCAAAAATAGTACATTCTATTTCACCAATAGCTAATTTAGTTGCAGGAATTGCTACGCTATTTTTTAAAAAAACTAAACTTGTTATGGCTATTTCAGGAATGGGGTATATTTTTACAGATAGTGGGTATTTTAAAAAATTTATATCTAATATTTATTTAAAGTTACTAAAAATAATATTAAAAAAAAATAACTTAAATATTATTGTTCAAAATAATGATGACTATAAATTTTTTGTAAATAAATTTTTATTAAAAAATAATATATCAATTATTAAGGGGTCAGGGGTTGATTTAAAACTATATAGTAACTTTAATCAAAGAAATAAAAAGAAGATTGTATTATTTGCAGGTAGATTAATTAAAGAAAAAGGTGTCATAGAATTTTTACAAGCTTCTAAAATAGTTAAAAAATTATTTCCAGAATGGAATTTTGTAGTCGTCGGTCAATATGATTACAATAGTCCGTCTTTGTTGGACTTTAATGTGCTTAAAAAAGAATATGCTGATTATGTAAAATTTTTAGGTTATATAACAAAATTTGATGAAATTCTTTTATCATCTTCAATTTTTTGTCTTCCATCATATAGAGAAGGAATGCCAAAAGTTGTACTTGAAGCCTCTGTAGCCGGATGTGCAATAATTACAACTGATACCATTGGTTGCAAAGAGTCTATAATCAATAATTATTCTGGAGAGCTAATACCAGTTAAAAACAGCAAAATATTATCTGATAAACTAATAAAATTTATTAATGATGAAGATTTAAGAGTTAAATATGGAAAAAATGCTAGAAATTATGCTTTAAAACATTATTCAATAGAATCTGTAATTAATGAACACCTAAAATTATACCGTAGTTAATGAAAAAATTTAAAAAATTAATCCTTATATCATTAAATGAAATCAACTTTGATATTGTTAAAAAATATTGTGAAAAATATAATCTTAATTCACTTAATAGTATTATTAACAATAATAAAAATAAATTCATGACATTTTCTGAAAAGGAATATAATTTTCTTGAGCCATGGATACAATGGGTATCTGTTTATACAGGTCTTGCAGCTAAAGATCATAAAGTTTTCAGGTTAGGTGATTCTGTTGACACTATTAATAAACAAATTTTTGAGGAAATAGAAAATTTAAATTTTAAAGTAGGAGCTATAAGTCCAATGAATGTTTCTAATGTATTAAAGTCTCCAAATTATTTTATACCAGATCCATGGACAAAAACTAAAAGTGATGGATCATTTTGGTCAGAATTAATATCAAAAGTTTTAAATATTGCAGTAAATGAAAATTCAAAAAATAAATTAAACTTAACCACTATAATATATTTAATATTAATATTTTTAAGATTTGTAAGAATAAAAAATTATATTAGTTTTGTATTACTTTTCATAAGTTCATTCAAAAAAAATGGAAAAAACCTATATTTTTAGATTTGTTAATACATGAAATTCATATGAATTTTTTAAAAAGAACTTCGCCGAATTTTTCTAATGTTTTTTACAATGCTGGAGCACATATTCAGCACCATTATTTTTTAAAATCAGAATTTATTAATAATAATATTAATGAAGATGATCCATTATATCATATATTATTTTATTATGATAAAATATTAAAAGATTATATAAATTTAAAAGAATATAATTACCTTATCTCAACTGGTCTTAGCCAAACACCAAACAAAAAGCCAACATATTATTATAGGCTCAGTGACCATAAAAAATTTATAGCTGATTTAAATATTGATTATTTTGAAATTTTACCAAGAATGTCTAGAGATTTTTTAATAAAATTTAGAGATCCAAAATCAGCTACAAATGCAAATAAAATTTTATCTGAAGTTATAACTAATAAAGGTATAAAATTGTTTAATGAAATTGATAATAGAGGTGATTCTTTATTTGTAACTTTGACATATGATCAAGAGATAGATAAGGAAACTTATTACTTTGTTGATAAAAATCAAAAGAAACCGCTTCTTAATGAAGTGAATTTCGTAGCAATTAAAAACGGTATTCATAATGCAAATGGATATGTATTTTTATCAAATAATATCAACAAATATGTTCCTAAAAGTGAAATCCATGTCAAAGACCTAAATAAATTAATACTAGATTATTTTAAATCCTAAATGAAGACAAGTATTGGCATAATCGGTTTGGGCTATGTTGGTCTTCCACTGGCAATAGAATTTGGTAAATTTTTTGATGTAATTGGCTATGATATTAATAAAAAAAGATCAAATGAATTAAATAATAAAATTGATAAAAATAAAGATATATTAAGAAAAGATTTTATAGAATCAAGTAAATCAATTTTTACTTCAACTATAAATGATCTAAAATTATGTAATATTTATATTATTACAGTTCCAACTCCAATAAAAAATAAAAATATTCCTGATTTAAAATATATAAAACAAGCTTGTAATGATATATCACAATTTGTTAAAAAAAATGATGTAATCATTCTTGAATCAACTGTTTATCCAGGAACAACTGAAGAAATTTGTGCTCCTTTAATTGAGAAAAAATCTAAACTAAAATTTAACAAGGATTTTTTTATGGGATATTCTCCAGAAAGGATCAATCCTAATGACAAAATAAACAATATTAGAAATATTATTAAAGTTACATCTGGGTCAAATAACAAAACAGCTTTATTAATTGATAATCTTTATAAAAAAATTATTAAAGCAGGTACTTATAAGGCTAATAATATTAAAGTTGCTGAAGCAGCAAAAGTCATAGAAAATTCCCAAAGAGATATCAATATTGCTTTTATGAATGAACTTTGTTTAATTTTTGATAAACTTAATATCGATACCCATGATGTACTCAAAGCAGCTTCTACTAAATGGAATTTTATAAATTTTAAGCCAGGAATAGTAGGTGGTCACTGCATAGGAGTTGACCCATATTATTTAACATATAAATCTAAAGAGCGTGGTTATACACCAAAAATAATAACATCTGGTAGAAAAATAAATGATAATTTTGTATATTACATTATACAAAAATCAATTTCTGAAACAAAAAAAGTATTTAAAATTAATAAATTAAAATTTTTGGTATTAGGACTTACATTTAAAGAAAATTGTCTAGACTATAGGAATTCCCAATCTTTAAGACTAATAAAATTATTAAAAAACAAAAAATTTACTGTTGATTGCTTTGATCCTTTAATAGATGCAAATAAATTTAATAAGAATAATATTATTAAATTATCTAATAACATCAAAAATAATTGGTATCACTGCATAATAATTACTGTGGCGCACAATTATTTTAAAAATTTAGGTGAAAATAAAATTAGAAAATTTTTAGTAAAAGATGGAATAATATTTGATGTTAAAAACATTTTTCCAAAGAAAAAAGGTAATATTTATTTATAAATGACATATATAATTGGTATTATTAGTTTTTTTATTCTTCTGACAATTTTTTATTATGTTGCTCCTTTTTTAAAATTAATTGATGAACCTAATTCAAGAAAAAGACATAAAGGAAACATACCTCTAATAGGAGGTTTGATAATTTATTTGAATCTATTCATCTTTATGTTTTATTTTGAAATTGGTGATAATATGAGAACCGTTTTATTAACATCTATAATTTTACTTATACTTGGGGCGTTAGACGATGTAATCGAACTAGGCATTATTTTTAGATTGATAGCACAATTTGCATGTTGTTTAATTGTTATTGGTTCAGGACTTTTGATTACGCATATCGGTGATTATATGATGATGCCAAAACTAGAGATAGGCATATTTTCAATAATATTTACAATTTTTTGTGTAATTGGACTAACTAACTCATTTAATTTTATCGACGGAGTCGATGGTTTATGTGCGTCTTTAGCACTTATTTCTGTAGTATTTATATTAATTATTTCTCTATTGGATAAAAGTTATATTTATTTAATAGAATTTGAATATTTGATTTTATTTTCTATAATTCTAATATTATTTATTTTTTTCAATATAAACAATCGTTTCAAAATATTTCTTGGAGATGCAGGAAGTATGTTTCTTGGCTTTTTTATATCATGGCTTTTAATTATGACATCACAAGGTTATGAAACATCTTCAGGTATAAAAGAAATAATTCATCCTGTTTTAGCCCTATGGTGTGTAACTTTACCTGTTTTTGATATTTTTTCAGTAATTATAAAAAGAATTCTAATAAATAAAAATCCATTTAAACCAGACAGAAGACATATTCACCACATATTATTACAACTTGGATTTGATAATACTCAAACACTTTTTTTAATTTTAATTTTATCTGTAGTTTTAAATTGTTTTGGTCTATTAATTTACTATATCTCAGGACCTTTACCAGCCTTAGTATCATTTATTTTATTACTAATTACATATGTAATTTTTATGTTACAATTATCAAGAAAAGCAAATATTAAATAGTATTTAACGCATTCAACAATTTTTTTACTTCATTTTTATTATTATAATGAACTATACTAATTCTTACAACTCCATCATTAACATCTACACCTAGGGCTTTTAAGCATCTCCAGGCATAAAAATTATCATTCCTAGTAGCAATTTTTAATGAAACAAGTTCACTAGAAATTTGTTTTGCAGATTTATTTTTACCAATAAATGATATTGTTGGAGCTCTATTTTTATTTTTAATTTTATTTTTACCAAATAATATAAGATCTTCTCTTTCATCTAAATATTCTAAAATTGGATTGGCAATATTTTCTTCATGTATTGATATTAATTGATTAATTTTTTTTACTTTACTGAGAATTGCTAATTTATTATTATCAAAATGATGATTATATAAATTATTAAAATAATCATAAACACCAATTAAGCTTGAAAGCTCTTCATGATTGGGTCCACCTGGATTTATTGTATAAGGGTAATTATTTTTCAAAAATTCATGATTTTGATTCGGTAAATCTTTTAGAATTTCCTCTTTGCCATAAAGCAGAGCAATATGTGGACCGTATGTCTTGTAAAGACTGAATGTATAAAAATCTACACCCAGCTCTTTTACATTTGGGAACCCATGAGGAGCAAACGAAACACCGTCACCAATTACTATAATATTATGTTTATGGGCAATATCTGAAATTTTTTTTAAATCATTAACTGATCCAATTATATTAGAGCAATGAGTTACAGCAAGGATTTTTGTTTTCTTTGTAATTAATTTTCGTAATTCATCAATTTCTAATTCATGGTTTTCAGGGTTAAATTTCCACTCAATTATCTTTGCTCCATTTTCTTGTAATCTTCTCCATGGGCTGATGTTTGCTTCGTGATCTTGATTGGTTACTATAACTTCATCACCTGAACTTATATATTTTTTTAAAGCATTTGAAAGTACATATAAATTTATAGAAGTAGATCCACCTATTAGTATTTCATTTTTTTTAGCATTAATCATTTCTGCAAATAATTTTGTTGCCATATCCATATTTTGACCAGCAATTTTAGACATAGAATATTCAGCATATGGCTGTACTTTTGTAGACGTCATGAATTCAGTTAATTTATTAATTACATTTTTAGGAACATAACTTCCACCAGCATTTTCAAAAAATGACCAATCTTTTGATAAAGGATCTTTAAAAGCTGGAAATTGAGATCTTACATAATTTACATCAAGTTCGATATTTTCAAGTACCATTTATACTCCTATTGTATATGTTATTATTCTAATATAAAAAAAAATAAATAATATATTAAATTACTTATAAAAGCATAATGATTGATAAACGTAAGTTTTACATTAATGGAGAATGGGTAAATCCAGCTAAAAAAAATGATTGTAAAGTAATAAATCCATCAAATGAAGAAGCATATGCTCATATATCTTTAGGATCAAAGCATGATGTAGAGTTAGCTATAAAAGCTTCAAAAGATGCTTTTTTGACTTGGTCTGAAGTAAAGAAAGAAACTAAAATTGAATTATTAGAAAAATTGCTAAAAATCTATAAATCAAGATGGAATGAAATTACTAAAATAATGTCTGATGAAATGGGGGCTCCATTAGATTGGTCTTCTTCAGCTCAAACATCATCAGGATACGATCATATAAGGGATTTTATTGAAAGATTAAAAGAATTTAAATTTGAGAAAAAATTTAAAAATAATTCAAATAATTACATTGCATATGAGCCAATAGGAGTATGCGGTTTAATAACACCATGGAATTGGCCAATAAATCAAATAACATTAAAGGTAATACCGGCACTGGCTTCAGGTTGCACGATGATATTAAAGCCATCAGAAATTGCACCACTCTCTGGAATGATATTTGCAGATATTATTCATGAAGCAGGTTTTCCAGCAGGTGTATTTAATTTAATTAATGGTGATGGAGAAGGTGTTGGTACTGTTTTGGCATCACATCCTGATATTGATATGATTTCTTTTACAGGTTCTACAAGGGCTGGAAAGCTTATATCTAAAAACGCTTCCGATACTATTAAAAGAGTTTGCCTTGAATTAGGTGGAAAGGGGGGAAACATAATATTTAGTGATTCACATCCTGAAGCTGTTAGACAAGGTGTTAGAAATATAATGAGTAACTCTGGTCAATCTTGTGATGCCCCAACAAGAATGTTGGTAGAAAAATCAATTTATAAAAGAGCTATTAAAGATGCAACTGATGAAGCAAATAAAATAAAAGTTGATATTGCATCGAAAAAAGGCGATCACATTGGTCCAGTTGTTTCTAAAAAACAATATGACAAAATTATTGACCTAATTAAAAGTGGAATTAGTGAAGGAGCCACTCTACTCGCAGGAGGCCCTGAACGCCCAAAAGAGTTAGAAAAAGGATATTTTATAAAACCAACTATATTTACTGATGTTTCAAACGACATGCGAATTGCAAAAGAAGAAATATTTGGACCTGTTCTATCAATAATTCCATTTGAATCTGAAGATGAAGCAATATCAATTGTTAACGAAACACTTTATGGTTTAGGAAATTATGTCCAGACACAGGATAAAGAAAAAGCCAAGAGAGTTGCAAGAAAATTTCGATCTGGAGGAGTATATATTAATGGTAATACAGCTGATCCAGGAACGCCATTTGGAGGATATAAACAATCGGGAAATGGTAGAGAGGGCGGGGTCTGGGGTTTGGAAGAATATTTGGAAGTTAAAACAATTTGTGGTTTGGATTAACTATACTTTTATCTTATTAAAATAATTTAATCTGGCAATAATCTCATCTCTTTCAACATAATACCCTTGTAAATGTCTATTTCCTGAGTTTGGATCAAATTCAGTCCTCCCATGTAGAACTCTTCTGTTATTAAAACAAAAAATATCTCCAGCTTCTAATCTAAAATCAATTTTAAATTTAGTATTCTGTAGTAACGAAGCAAAATATTGATAGGCTTCATAAAACTTTTTCATTTTACTCGGGTTTATATCTACAGCTCCCATTGCAGCCATACTAAATCTAATATCATTAAAATCATTATCTTTTGTGAGAGTAATTATCGGAGAGTGAAGTATTCTAATTGCCTTTTGGGTATAATCGGTATCTTTAAATTTTACGTGAGTAGTAGTTAATAACTTAAATACATCACTTTCTTTTTTTCTTAAATAATCTGCAATTGCAAAGCCGTCAACAACAGATGATTTTCCTCCCGTTGCGTCATTGACTAAACAATGTAGAAATTGATAACCTGGTGCATACTCAAAATATGGTAAATCTGTATGATTTCTAAGTGCTTGTGCTGTATATGCAGTATTATTTGGCTTTGGTATATTAATTACCTCAAAAGGAGTTCCAAAAAAAGTTTCTCTATGATGACTTATTCTATTTAAAATTTTAAAACCTGATTTTTTTCTTGTTGGAGAATTTCTAACAATTGCAAACCCATAGGAATGTAGTAACTCTAGCCATTTTTTTAAGTAATTATCTTGTCTAATTATTTTGTTATGATCTAATTTAATTTTATTGAAATTTTTTTTAAGATTTCCATCCCAAAATATATATGGAGTTTTATATTTTTTATTATTAATTTCAGTGTAACAGTGATCTCTAAGCCATTTTAAATCAAATTTGCTTTCATGTTTATCTTCACTCCAATTTATTTTTAATTTCTTATTATGAAGTTTATATTCTTTTGGGAATATATCTTTACTAATAGTAAGAATATTAAAAACTCTCATATTAGCAGTAGGATGAATTGCTGTTGGACAGTTATCTCTCAACCATAGAAAATGGAATTTACTTTTGAAGTTATCACCCCATTTTATACTTAAATAATCTTTTTTTCTTTCTATATCTTTTACAGTGTATTTTTGATTCATGTTTAAATATTTATATCCCAATAAATTAACATAGTATATTGAATATCAAAATGAAATCTAAAAATAATAATCTCTTGGGTATTTCATTTATGATACTTTCAATGTTTTGTCTAAGTATTAATGACATGACATACAAATATTTAAGTTTTCATTTTCCTGTATGGGAGTCTGTTTTCTTTAGAGCTTTAAGTGGCAGTATTATTGCTTTAATTCTTACAATATACTTTGGTTTCAATAAGCTAAAAACAAAAAAACCTCTCGGACATTTAATAAGGGCCTTCTCAGCATCCGGATGTGTAGTATTTTATATTTATGGAATAAATAATTTAATGTTATCAGAAAATATTGCTATTGCTCACTCAGCTCCAATAATAGCCGCATTTCTTGCTGTTCCCATACTAGGAGAAAGAATTGGTATTTTAAGAACATCAGCCATTTTAATTGGTTTTATAGGTGTGTTAATTATAGTTAAACCAGGCACAGATCTGTTTAAGCTTGAGTCTTTATATCCTCTTATTTCTGCATGTTTTATGGCATCTGTTTATCTATCAACAAGATCAGTAATGAGCACTGATTCCAGTGTTGCTATAATTTTTTATTATTCTTTTGCTTTGTTAATTACATCCTTAGTATTTTTTCCAAAGGATTTTATAATGCCTAACATAGGTCAGATTTTAATCGCATCTAGTTTAGGTATAATGGGATCTCTAGGACATTTTTTTATGTCTCAAGCAGCTAAATATGCTGATGTTGCAGTTACATCACCATTTGAATATTCATCTTTCATTTTTGTTGGATTAATGGGTTTCTTAATTTTTGCAGAAGTTCCAACCTATAGTATATATTTAGGAGGCTTTATCATTATTTTTAGTGGAATTTTTATTGCTTATAGAGAAAGAAAAAATATTAATTAATTAAATAAAAAGTGAAACAAACATTTGATTACATAGTTGCTGGAGGCGGTTCTGCTGGCTGTACTTTAGCTTCAAGATTATGTGAAAACAAAGATATTAAAGTTTTATTAATTGAGGCTGGTGGCTCAGGTAAAAGCCTATTCACTCAAATGCCAGGTGGAAATGGATTTATATTTGGAAATCCAAAGTTTGATTGGGGTTTTGAATCAGTGCCGCAACCACAATTAAATAATAGAAAAATTTTATACCCAAGAGGAAAAGGATTGGGTGGATCTTCCCTATTAAATGGAATGATATATATGAGAGGTGCTTCAGGTGACTTTAATCGATGGAGACAAAAAGGGCTTCAAGGTTGGTCATATGATGATGTATTGCCATACTTTAAGAAATCAGCATCCGCTTACCACAGAAAAGAGGGCAAATATCATTCACATTCTGGCCCATTAAAACTTACACCAGCTGGCAATTATAATGAAGTAGATGAGGCATTTATTAATGCATGTTTGGAAGCAGGTTCAAAAATTAATAATGATTTTTATAGTGATAGTCTAAATGGTGTGGGAAGATATGATGTCAAAGTTTGGAATGGAAAAAGACAATCGTCTGCAGAAGCATATTTAAAATTTAAACCTAAAAATTTAACTATTTATAAAAATACTTCAGTATTTAAAATTTTAATTGAAAAATCTAAAGCTATAGGATTAACATTATCAAAAGGTAATGTTTATGCTTCATCAGAAATTATGTTATCTCTTGGTGCATTTGGCAGTCCAAAATGTTTAATGTTATCTGGTATTGGGCCATACGAACATTTAAAAGATATGGGTGTTGATGTAGTCAATGATTTACCTGGCGTAGGTGAAAATCTTCATGATCATCCTATTATGCCAATGAATTGGGGTTTGAAAAATAATAATAAAAGCTTTTCGAAATATCAAAGAATTGACAAAGCATTGTTAGTTGGTCTTCAATATATTTTATTTAAAAGAGGTGTTACATCTGCACCATTTTGGTCTACTAACCTTTTTCATTCAATAAGAGAAAAAGAAATGCCAGAACTTCAAATTTTTATGACCTCTATGTGTTTTAAAGAAGAAAAATATACAACTTCATTTAATTTAGATCATTTATTAAATTTTGGATCTGTTTTTTTTTCAAGAGGAAAAAAAGCTTTTCCAGGCTTACATTTTCAAATTAATTTATTGAGACCTAAGAGTACCGGTAATGTAAGATTGAAAAGCTCAAACCCAAATGAAGAGCTGCAGATAAATCCTAATTGGTTTTCAGATTTACTAGATATGGATGATCTCATAGAAGGCATGAAATATACAAGAGAAGTATTATCAAAACCAAGTTTAAAGAAGATTGTTTCAGAGGAATTATTACCTGGTAAAGAAGTAAAAAGTACTGAAGATATGAAAGAAGCAGTTCGAAATCATGTTCAAACTGGTCACCATCCTGCATCCACATGTGCAATGGGATCTGATAATAATAAACTAGCAGTTTTAGATGAAAAATTAAGAGTTAAAGGTATAAAAAACCTAAGAGTAGTTGACGCTTCATCCTTTCCAGATATGATTAGTGGAAATATAAATGCTTCTGTAATTATGTTGGCAGAAAAAGCAGCAGATATGATATTAGAAAATATAAATTAATTATGTCAGAGATTAAAATTTTTAAATATTATGCTGGTAGCAATTGGCATGAGCCTTCTTCTGGTAAATATTTTGAAAGCGAAGATCCATCAATTGGTAAAGTATGGGCAAAGCTTCCCAACTGTAATTTAGATGACATTAATATTGCAGTTAAAAGTGCTAAAAGTGCTTATTATGATGGGCCATGGGGAAAAATGCATCCAGCTGAAAGAGGAAGAATTCTACATAGAATAGGTGATGTTATTTCAAAAAATGCTGAAAAAATTGGAAATATTGAAACAAAAGATAATGGTAAATTACCAAAAAATATTACACCATCTTTGACAAGTTGGCAGACTGAGAGCTTTTATTATTACGCTGGAATGTGTGATAAATTTGAAGGTCGATTAATACCATCTGAAGTTCCTAATATGCATAATTATTTAAAATGGGAGCCTTTTGGTGTTGTAGCCCTTATCCTTCCTTGGAATTCACCAATTGGAACATTGATATGGAAATTAGCACCTGCACTTGCTTCTGGTAATACAGTTGTTATTAAACCTTCTGAAAGAGCATCATGCTCAACTTTAGAGTTAATGAGTATTTTGGAAGAAGCAGATTTACCAGAAGGATTAATTAATGTCGTAACTGGCTTTGGTCCAACTACTGGAGCCACCTTGATAGAGCACGATGATGTTAGAATGATTAGTTTTACTGGTGGTACAAAAGGTGGTAGCGCTGCAAGTCTTAGTGCATCAAAAAAAGTAAAGCCGATAATTATGGAACTTGGTGGAAAATCACCTCAAATCATATTTAGTGATGCCGATATAAATTTATCAGTAAACGGTGTTGTTTCTGGAATATTTCCAGTAGCTGGACATAGTTGTATTTCAGGCTCAAGAATATTAGTTCATAAAAATATCAAAGATGAATTTACTAATAAGTTGCTAGAAGTGGTCAAAAAAGCAAAAGTGGGGAGCCCAAATGACCCCTCAACTCAAATTGGACCAATTGCCAATAAAGAACAGTATGAATTTATCTTGTCAAAAATAGAAGATGCGGAAAAAAGAGGATTGAAATTATTAATTGATGGAAGAAAAGAGAATAAATCTGAAGGTTACTATATTGGCCCAACAATATTTGATAATGTTCCTAATGAAGATGATTTAGCCCAAAATGAAATATTCGGACCAGTAGCCTCAATACAAACTTGGGAGGATGAAAATGAGGTAATTAAAATTGCAAATGATACTATTTATGGGCTTGCAGCAGGTATTTGGACTAAGGATACTAATAAAGCTATACGTTTAGCGGATAAGATAGAGGCTGGAACTGTTTATATAAATAATTATTTTAATGCTTCTACTCAATCTCCGGTTGGCGGTTTCAAGCAATCAGGATACGGTCGTGAAAATGGATGGGAGGGAATGCAAAGTTACATGCAGACTAAATCTACTTGGCTAGCTACCAATCCATCTCAATCAGACCCATTTTAAGAAGTAATTATTCTTTCCAGTTTGGCTCTCTTTTTTCTAAAAAAGCTTCAATACCTTCCTTGGAATCATCGTGTAACATATTTTCCGTCATTACCTTTGAAGTAAAAGTATATGCGTCTTCTAAATTCATATCTTTTTGTTTGTAAAAAGCTTCTTTACCAATTTTAATAGTATTAGAAGATTTAGACGATATTTTTTTAGCAATTTGAAATACATTTTCTTTTAAACTATCTTCTTCAAAGACATCATTTATTAGGCCAATCCTCAGAGCTTTATTTGCGTTTATAAGATCTCCAGTAAGAAGCATCTCCATTGCTTGTTTTTTACCTACAGTTCTTGATAATGGAACCATTGGTGTAGAACAAAACAATCCAATATTAACACCAGGAGTTGCATATTTTGCTCTGCTACTTGAGTAAGCTAAATCACAGCTAGAAATTAACTGACAGCCTGCAGCAGTAGCTATACCATCAACCATAGCTATAACTGGTTTATTATTTTTATTAATTTTCAGCATAAGTTGAGAGCACATTTGAAATATTTTTTTAAAATAGCTTTCCCCTTTGTCATTTTGCAATCTTTGTGAATTTAAATCTTTTAAATTATGTCCTGCACAAAAAATATTACCTTTTGATGATAAAATAATTACTTTTACATCATTATCTTTATCAGCAATGTCTAACGCAGATGTTAATTCATTGATCATGTTTTCACTTAAAGTATTCTGGTTTTTCTGGTCATTAAGAATAATATTAAAAATATTATTATTTTTTTCGGTTAATATTAGATTAAAATTCATTTAATTGATTTGAATTTCAACATCTTTAGATAGTGAATTAGCAATAAAACAATACTTATGTGATCTCTCTTTCATCTTTTTCATCTCTTCATCAGAAATATTAAAATTATCTTCAAATACTATAGCTGGATTTAGCTCTATTTTGTTGACGTACATTCTTCCCTCTGCATTTTTTCCTAAATACGAAATTGCTTTATCTTTGTAATTAATAACTGGCCATTTCATTTTTGCAGCTAAAGCTAAAAAAGTCATCATAAAACAACTACTTACAGCTGCAGCTAGTTTTTGCTCTGGATTAATATTAGTTTCGCTTCCTCCATAATCTGGAGATGATCCTGCATCAATAGATACATTTTCGTTAAGCATTACTGTGTGATCAGTTAAGTATTTTCCAAATTCGAGTTTTTGATCTCCTAATTCCCACTTTAATTCGATTGAATGACTCATTTTAAGAATAATTAAAAGGTATTGAGCACACTTTACCTTTTCTCTCAATATTGTCTGGTGTTAATACGATAACATCCTGTCCATCATTCCAATAATCTCTATCCACCATTGATAGCCCAATATTGGTTTTTAAAAATGGTGAATAAATACCAGAGGTTATATTACCAATTTGAAATCTATTTTTTGAGTATACTGGAAAAGGTATTGAGCATGGAGGAGTCGGGGACCCATCAAAAGTAATTCCTTTTATTTTTTTTTCTATTCCATTTTTTAATATTTTTTTTAGTGCATTTTTTCCAATGAAATCATGAGATAAATTATTACAATAATTATCGAATCCACATTCAATTGGATTGTTTTCTAAAGTAAATTCATTACCATAGGATAATAAACCACCTTCTATTCTATCTATTAAATTTGGACATCCAGGTGAAATATTAAAATCTTTTCCTGCTTCCCAAATAGTTTCCCAAAGTTTTTTTCCTAAACTAAAACCTTTAAGATAAATCTCAAAACCATCTTGTTTGCTATATCCTGATCTTGCAATTATCTGCTTTGTTCCTTCAAATTCAAAAAAAGAAAAATGAAAGAATTTTAATTTTTTAATTTTTTCTCCAAATATTGACGACATTAATTCTTCAGATTTTGGACCTTGAATTGCTAGTGGGTAAATATCTGGCTCTATAATATCAACTTTAAAATTTCTTCCTACAGCCAATCCTTTTGCCCAAAGAAGAACATCTGAGTCTGCAACTGATAGCCAATATTTATTTTCACTTAATTTTAAAAGTACAGGATCGTTTATCATCCCTGCATTTTCATCAATCATTGGATAATAATAACATTTACCAATAGGCATATCTTTTATTGATCTTGGAGACATAAGTTGTATTAATTTTGCAGCATCTTCACCTATTATTTGAACCTGTCGTTGACATGAAACATCCCAAATTTGAGTATTTTTAGATAAATGCCAATAATCTTCCTCTACTGTTGCTTTATATGATTTTGGAAGAAGCATATGATTAACTACAGTAAAACCACTTACACCAGCCTCAATTACTTTCTCGGTATAGGGAGTCCGCCTAATACGTCTAGACATGTTTAATCCTGAATTACTCATTTTATTTAGACCACCATATTGAGTATCCATTCGGAGAAATAATTAGAGGTATGTGATATTTTTTAAGAGGATCTTTCATTTTAAATTTAACACTTATTGAATTAATTATTTCACTAGTATTTCTAAAATATTTACCAGTATTAATTATCATTTCATAATCACTTTCACAATCTTCTTTCGTTAATTCAAATTCTTTAAGCATTCTTCCAGAGCTATCTGTTTTATCTTCTAGAAATACAACTTTATTATTATTATTTACTTTATAAATAACAATTTCTATATCACTTGCATGCGTACCATCTATTGAATTTAGTAAATGTGTAGAAAAAATTGCCATAACCTACTCTATAGACGCTTTATCTCTTTTATCACTAACTGCAGCAACTATTGGACTTATAACACCTTTAGCCTTAACATTTACACATGCAGTTTTACCACTTTCTAACGCTCTTTTTAAAGCGGGGCCTAAATCTTCTCTTTTAGTAACTAATTCTCCATGCCCTCCAAAACCTTCAAAAATTGAATGAAATGGAATATCTCTAAAATCAGTTGCAAAATGTTTCCCACTTTCAAATAACCTTTCTTGTTGTTGAGAAATACAGTCAAGACCTCCATTGTTATCTATAACTACAACAATAGGTTTTTTTTCTTGAAATGCAGCTTCAATTGATAGTCCGCCAGATAAAAATGCACCATCTCCACTTATCAAAACAACATTAGATTTAGGATTAAGATTTTTCGCTGATATTGCAAAAGGAACTCCAACACCTAACATACTGAAAGTACCTGGATGCAATATTCCTCCAAGTTTTTTACCTTTTGATCCGGCAATATTAATTGCAATCTCAGACCAGAAATGTGTGTTTCCACCATCAATAACTAACCAATCATTTTCAGTTAATACTTCTTGAACATCTAAAGCTAACTGAAGAGGATGAATTTTTCCACCATTTTTTTTTGTCTCTTCAGTTTCTTCATTTAATTCATCTAACGTATTATCAATCCATTTTTTTTTCTCTTTTTTATTCTTATCAAACCACTCATTATTTAATTTCCATTTACTATTTTTTTTTAATTCTACGAGTTTATCCAAAAAGACTCCAGGATCACAAAGTAAGTTAATATCTGCAGCTCTATTTAATTCTATTTCTTCATGTGATCCATTAATACAAACAAGCTTAGTGCTTTTTGGAAAAAGTGGAGGATTTCCAAAATTCATTTGATTATCCAGACGTGCACCAATCATGAGAACCAAATCTGATTCATTGAGAGCCATTTTTGATGGAGGATATTGATGAATATCTGCTAGACCCATATATGTATCTGCCTCTTCGCCTAAAAGTTTTTGATGATATGGTATATTAAATATTGGAATATTTAATTCTAACCCAGCTTGCTCTAATTTTTTTTCTGCATTAGACCACCAAACTCCATGCCCTCCAATAATAACTGGTCTTTGAGCACTAATTGCTACATTAAATACTTCATTTAACAATTCAGGATCAGGCCAAGCTTTAGCCAAAGGTTTCTTTTGATGAGTAAAAGGCCTTTCTTCTAAACCTGCATCATCTGCAAATGATGAAAACATTATATCTACTGGCACACTTAAATGTACTGCACCTGGATAGCCATTTGTTGCAATTCTATAAGCTTTATCTACGAATTCTCTTATTCTGTTGCCATCTGTTATACTTGCACTGTATTTTGTAAGAGGGGCAGCAATTGATACATCATCAATTTCTTTGAAACCTCCTGAACCTTGTCGTTTTAAGCTACTTGAGCCTGTAATAAATATAACTGGAGATCTTTCCCCCCATGCCTCCATCATTGACGGAACTGCATTGGCAAATCCTTCTGGACCAACTATACAAACTGATGGTTTTCTTGATATTCTTGTATGACCATCAGCTAAATGACCAGCAATTTGTTCATGAGGACAATTAATTACATTAATTTGACATTCCATAAATCCTTCTAACGCTGGATTACAAAAACCACCAGAGAGTGTGAATACGTGTTCTATACCTTTATCATTAAGTGCTCTTGCTACTAGTGCTCCACCTCTTATTTTTTTATTACTCATTTATCTTTAGTACTTTATATCCTTAAAATACTTCTCTGCTATTATTTTCTCATTTACATCATTTATATTTGTTAAACCTACTAAGCCTAGATTTGTGCTTAGCTCTTCTTTAATTAAATTGATAATTCTTCTTAATCCTCTTGCTCCATCTGCTCCAACAGCATACATTAAAGGTCTGCCAAGCATAACAAAGTTAGCGCCAAAAGCTAAAGCTCTTAAAATATCACTTCCACTTCTTATTCCGCTATCAAATATTATAGGGAAATCATTTCCAATTTTGTTTCTAATATTTGGTAATGCATTTATGGCTGCAGTAGCACTATCCAGTTGCCTACCGCCATGATTAGATACTTGAATTGCATCTGCACCAGAATCTTTAATCTTAATTGCATCTTCAGAATTCATAATACCTTTGATTATTAATTTGCCTTTCCAGGCATTCCTTATTCTTTTTAATGTATTCCAGTCTGTAGCACCTCTACTTTCTTTTCTTCTAAAAATTTGATCACCACTGCTAGAAGTAACATAATTCATTGGACGAGGAGCGCCTTTAAGAAGAGTTGTAAGACTCCAACGTGGATGAAGTGCAAAGTCGAAAAATTGTTTAGGACCAATTTTAAATGGATAGCCAAAACCGTTTCTATCATCTCTAGCTCTTCTTGAAAGTATAGGAACATCAACTGTTAAAATTAATACCTTATAACCAATATTTTTAGCTCTATCTAAAAGTTCCATAATAAATTCCTCATCTTGAAAAATATATATTTGCATCCATGAACGTCCTTCAGAATACTCATACATATTTTCCAATGTTGTACTTGATGCCATTGATACACATGTTGGGATATTATTATGAACACTTTCTTTAGCAAACATCTTATCAGCTTCTGGCCAAGATAGATTTGTCATACCCATGGGAGCAAACCCAAATGGTAAATCAAAATTAAAATCCAAAATAGTTTTTTTCAAAGTTCTATTTTCAACATTTTTAAATACTTTTGGCTCTAAACGTATTTGATCTAATGCACTGCTATTTATTTCTGCCAACTTATCATCACCGGAAGAGCCATCAATAAAATCAAATACTAATTTAGGTAATCTTTTTTTTGATAATTTAATAGCATCATCAATTGTATGAATTTTAGTGCTAGGTTGGATGTTATAATTCATTTAAAATTATTAGTATTCTAATATAAAAAATATTTCTATTACAAAATAACTTAGTTCTTACTTATACCTTTCCATGGCACAGGACCATTAGGAATATCTTGTTTAATACCTCTTGGTATATCTCCTTTAACATCGTACATTGGTAATTTACATATCTCCCCTTTATTAAATTGACCATCATCACATAAGACATCAACCACAGTTTCTGGTCCAAATTTTTTATTATTCATATGAACAATTGAAACACCACATTGTTGGTAGGGTGACCAAGTACTTGATGTCACTATTCCTATTTTTTTATTATTTAATAAAATGTCACTATCTACTTTTGCAAAGCTATTTTCTACTCTCATACCCCAAGTTAAGCATTCTTTATTTGCATTAATTAAAAAATCTCTTCCAATAAATTCACCTTTATTAAAATCGATAAATTTTCCTAATCCTACTGAAAATGGATTTCTATCTTTTGTAAAGTCTCTTCCAGCAGATAAAAGACCAGCCTCAATTCTTCTACCCCTAAAACCTGGAGAAGCAGTAAGAAGCATACCCATTTTTGTACCTTCAGATAATATTAGATCTCCAATTTTTTTAGCATCATTTTCAGGTCTAATATAAATTTCCCATCCAAGTTCATTAGTAAATCCAGTTCTACTAATTATAACTTTTTGTGATGCTATTGAGACTTCTTCCCAATCGAAATATTTGAAATTTCCTTTTAAAGGTTGATCAATTATTTTTTTTAATAAGTCTAGAGATTTTGGACCTTGAATTTGACTAACCCAAACATCAGGGTCTTTAATTTTAACATTTAATCCAACTGAATGCGCTTTATACCAGCCAAAAAGATGACCATCACCTTGAGCGAACCAAAACTTATCATTATTTAGTTTAAGCAGCAAACCGTCAGAAATCATTCCTCCATCATGATAGCAGGCGAATTGATAAGAGCACCTACCAACCTTTACTTTTAAAATATCTCTAGGAAAAATTTTCTGTAATAATTTTTCTGCATCCGGTCCTGATATTTCATAAGGGTATTCCCCAGTATGTCTAAGTATAATTTCTTGACGAGCTTTCCAGTACATTTCATCAGCAGATGCATGCTTTAATTTTTCAAGTGTAAATCTTCCATCAGCATAATTCGTATATTCTGGATCTAAATGCAACTCTTGATAACTGAGAGGATGAATTTTCATTGGCCTAGCTAAATCAACAGATCTTCCACCCTCAATTGGCACAGCTTTTATTACAAAGCGATAATCATTTACATTGTTACTCATATAATATTATTAATATATCAACCTAAAACATATAAAAATCAAAATAAATTTTTAAGCAAGTTAATATGTCTCGGTTTAATTTCACAACATCCACCAATCAATGACACATTTTCTCTTAATGTTTTAGTAACAAATTCTTTTATTTTTTCATTATTATACTCATCAATTCTTGAGCCAAGTAAATCTGCTGGATCAATATATTCTCTTTCACCGTCAAAACCCTCTTCAGTAAAAGTCTTTATATTTCCAGTTGGCATTTCTTTAAATAAATTCACTTTATAGCCAAATGGTAAAGATTGTTTTGCTAAAAATGGTAAACTTAAATTAACAATTTCTGGTGATATACAAGCTGAAATTATTCCACAGCAATTGTAATTTTTGATCACTTTAAAAAGTTCATTTAATGTTTCTCCAGATGGCAATTTGGCATCATAGCGTAGATGAACACCAACTAAAATTTGTTTATTAAAATTTTTTGTAGCCTCTAAAGCTAATTTAATTTCGTTTATGGAGCTTAAAACATCTAAATAAAAAATATCAACATATTGGTTAAGAATTTGAGCAATTTCTAAAAAATTATTATAAATGGTTTCATCTGTTTCGAATTTTAAGGGAGAATATGTATTGCCTTGATTAGGCATAGATCCTGCAACTAGAATGTGTTTATTAGATTTATTTTTTGCTTTAAGAGCAATCTCTCCTGCAGATCTTAAACTTTCTTCAAAATAATCCAGAATATTATGTTTAATAAACATTCTTTTTCTAACAGAAAAATTTGCTGTCACTATTAATTCGGATCCTGCATTGATAAAGTCTTGATGCATCTTTAAAACTAAATGATGATTGTTATTATCTATAAGTGCTTTAGCAGACCAAAGATCACCTGTAGTTTTCAGTCCCATTTCTAATAAAGTCTGACCTGAACCTCCATCAAGTAAATATTTCTTATTGTTTTGAAACATGTAATTAATTTTAAAGAAGATTATTTTTTATGTAAATAGAGTATGAAATGAAGGAAAGTGGCGCTAAATGCGCCACTTAAAATATTTATATTACGCGAACCACCAACGTTCTGATAGTTTGTTACCGTCACTTTCCCAGTTACCAGCAACATCATCGCCATGAGCAAGTTTTTTAGAACCAGCACCAACATATTGGTTAAATGCATAAACAATTGCACCACCATCGTAGTTACAAAGAGCTTGTGCTTCCCAGTACATTGATTTTCTTTTCTCCGCATCAAGCTCTGATCTAGCAGCTCTAACTAGTTCATTGAAACGAACAGTTGAGTCAGTTTGAACAAGATTACCCCAAGCAGCTTCATTCCACTCAGTATCATCTGTGAATGCAGCAGACCACATCATATCTTCTGTAGGTCTTCCACCCCAAGAACTCATACTGAAACCTTTAGTGTTCCATACGTTACTCCAGTAACCATCTTCAGGCTCTTTTTTAACTCGAAGATCGATACCACATTCTTGAGCAGATGCTGCTATCAAGTTAGTTGCATCTGTACATCCTGCATAAGGAACCTCAGAAGTACTAATTTCAATTGGTCCACTTACTCCAGATTTTTTCCAGTGATAAGCAGCTTTATCAGCATCAAATTCTCTCTGCTGTAATGCATTATTGTGATATGGGTGTGCAGTTGAGATCGGGTGATCATTTCCTACTGTTCCATATCCAAGCATTATCTTATCAACAATTTCTTGTCTTTTGATTGCAAACTTCATAGCCATACGAACATCAAAGTTATCAAACGGTGGTACATTTAACCTCATTGGAGCTGTATAGTGAGCATAACCAGATGCCGCAGTAATTTCTACATTAGGATCTCTGGTTAGTAAGTTTGCAGTTCTAAGATCAACACCATTCATCCAATCGATTTCACCGTTTAATAACGCTGCTTGTCTAGTAGCAGGATCATTAATTCCAATGACTTCAACTGAATCAAAGTGTGCAACACTATCACCTTTAAAATAATTTGGGTTTCTCTTTCCAAATTTTGCACCAACACCTGGATTGAATTCATCCATAATGTATGGACCAGTTCCAATAGTTGATTGAGCATCTACAACACCATCTTTTGTTGGCTTAATCATAATATGATAATCAGTAGTTATTGCTGGCCAATCGGCGTTTGCACCTTTTAGTTTAAAAATAACTCTGTTGTTTCCATCAGCTGAAACTGTATCAATTTGAGATAGCAATCCACCTGCTGCTGAAGCAGTATCTGGATTCATGTGATACTGATAGTTGAGCACGACATCCTCTGCAGTCATTGATTTTCCATTATGAAATTCAACTCCTTTACGAAGATTATATACCCAAGTTTGAGCATCATCAGATTCAATTGACTCAGCAAGCTCTCCAACTATAGTATGATCTGAATCAACAACTGTTAAACAGTTTTGATATGACCAAGCAGTAGCTTGCATAAATGAGCTCTGATAAGTTGCTGGATCAAGAGTATCAGTAGCATCTGCTGCACTATTACCCCATCTTAAATGTCCGCCTTTTTTTGGAGTAGCAGCAACAGCTTTATCCGCAAGTGATAGAGCTATTGGTAGAGTTACACCAGTAGCAAGGACAGACATCATGAACTGTCTTCTGTCTATAAGCCCTTTAGTAAGCTTTGAAGACTGTTCCTCAATGTATTTGTCTATTTTCTTATTTTTCATTTGTCCTCCCTTATAATTGAACAAAAACCTAAGGTTTTTGTTCATAATTTCTAGAAATTTAACAAAAAACAAACTTAAGTTAATATATACAAACATATATACTGTTTTAATTCAACGGATAATTTATGAATTTTAGGTTGCATATTGACCTATTTTAGAGATAACCTTAAAAAATAACCGTGTTTCATTCAGGAGGAAAAAATTAGCAGAATTCATCCAATATTTAGGACAATCTTATTAAGGCTCAGTCTTGGTCTAATTACGGTATTTGCATTTTCTGTAATTATTTTTAGTACCTTTTCTTTTTTGCCTGGGGACTTTGCAACAGAAATTTTAGGACAAAGTGCAACTAAGTCAGCTGTCAAAGCATTGAGGGCAGAATTAGGATTAGATAAGCCTCCAGTTACAAGATATTTTGAATGGTTAGGCAATGTTTTTCAGGGAGACTTTGGAAGTTCATTTTCTGGCAGATCTAAAGTCCAGGGTGATCAAGGAGATAGATCAAGAGAAGTGGTAGGCTTAATTATACCAAGACTAAAAAATACTTTATTTTTAACAGGTGTATGCGCCTTGTTTGCTATTCCTTTATCGCTAATATTAGGAATATCATCTGCTTTATATAGAAACTCATATTATGATAGATCGGCTACTGGATTTAGTTTGGTTACAGTTTCATCCCCAGAATTTTTTACTGCTTACATATTCATTCTTTTATTAGCAACTTTATTTCCAGTTTTCCCAACCATATCTAATGTAGATGAAAATACTACTTTAATAGAAAGATTTTACAGGACAGCACTTCCAGTTTTTACTTTAACTTTAGTTACTTTGGGCCATATGATGAGAATGACAAGATCAGCTATTATAAATATTCTATCAAGTGAATATATTGAAATGGCAAAACTATCTGGAGCATCAAGATATGAAGTTGTTGTTAAGCATGCTCTTCCAAATGCATGGGCTCCTATCGCACAGGTTATTGCTATCAATTTAGCATACATGTTGATTGGTTCAGTAGTTGTTGAATATGTTTTTAATTACCAAGGTATTGGCAGACTAATGGTAGGTTCAGTTTACAATAGAGACCTTCCTGTAGTTCAAGCATGTGCATTAATATTTGCATCAACATATGTTATATTAAATTTAATCGCAGACTTAATTGGTATAATTTCTAACCCTAGACTTTTGTATCCTAAATGAGCGAAAACCTCTCATATTCTGCAAAAGGTGAAGTTGCAAATTTGGTTCAAAGAAGAACTAAGTTTGAAAGATTAAAAATTGCTTTATCAAAAGCTCCATTTTCAGCATGGTTCGGAATGATAGTTTTGTTTATTTATTTTTTTGCTGCTATATTTGCACCTTTCATAGCGCCTCACGGAGAAGCTGAAATTTTTCCTGTAGCATATGCTCCTTGGGGTGACGGTCATATTTTTGGAACAGACCAAATCGGTAGAGATATATTTTCAAGAATAATTTTTGCTGCTAGAAACACAATTGGTATTTGTTTAATAGCTACTATTCTTGCGTTATTTATTGGTACTGTGTTAGGTATTATTGCGGCATTAGATAGAAGATATGTTGATCAAATTTTAAGTAGAATTGTAGATACATTAATGTCCATACCAGTTATGATTTTTACTTTTATTCTTCTTTCTGTTTTTGGACCTACAAATCTAAATCTTATCTTGATTTTGGGAATCTTAGAATCAACAAGATTTTTTAGAATTTCAAGATCAGTTGCTGTAGGCCAGGTAGTTTTAGAGTATGTGGAGGTGGCAAGATTAAGAGGAGAAAAATTATCGTATATTATTTATAGAGAAATACTGCCCAATATAGCTTCACCATTAATTATAGAATTTGGTCTAAGGTTTATTTTTATAATCTTTACTATTTCGAGTTTAAGTTTTTTAGGAATTGGTATTCAACCACCATCTGCTGATTGGGCATCTATGGTTAGAGAGAATGCAATTCTAATCCAATATGCACAATATGATATTACTGCAGGTTTAACTCCATTAATTCCTGCTGCAGCTATCGCATTACTTTGTGTATCAATAAATTTTGTTGTTGATTGGTATTTGTACATAACAAGTGGATTAAAAGATGATGTCAAATAACAATAAAAAAGGTGATTTATTATTAACTATAGAAAATATTAAAATTGATGGATTTTCGGATGAGCGTTGGCATAAAATCATAAAAGGAATTAATTTGACCTTAAACAGAGGTGAAATATTAGGTTTAATAGGAGAAAGTGGTGCAGGTAAGTCTACTTTAGGTAAAGCCGCAATGGGATATACTCAACCTGGTTGTAAGATAATCAGTGGTAAAGTTATTTTTGATGGAACTGATCTTGCTAAACTAAATGAATACGAAAAAAGAAAAATTTGGGGCACTAAAATTTCCTATGTAGCTCAGTCAGCTGCTGCCTCATTTAATCCTGCTCACAGATTAATGGAGCAAACAATTAGTGCAGGCAATAGAATGAAATTAGATACATCTGAAAATTTAAAAAAAGATGCAATTGAATTATATCGTTCTTTGCAATTGCCTGAACCTGAAAATATTGGATCGCGTTATCCTCATCAAGTGTCTGGAGGTCAGTTGCAAAGAGTTATGACAGCTATGGCTATGTCGCCTAGACCTGAGTTAATTATATTTGATGAGCCAACAACTGCTTTAGATGTAACAACTCAAGTAGAAGTACTATCAGCTATGAGAAAAATTGTAGATCAATTTAATACTGCTGCAATTTACATAACTCATGACTTAGCAGTAGTAGCTCAAATGGCAGATAGAATTAAAGTTTTACGATACGGAGAAGAGGTAGAAGAAGCAGAGACAAGAGAAATGTTATCTAATCCAAAGGAAGATTATACAAAGTCATTATGGTCTGTAAGATCTTTAATTAAGCCTGAAGAAACTAGTGATAATATGATGTTATCTATTAGAAATATTGATGCAGCATATGGATCATCAAAAGTATTACATAATGTCTCAATAGATATTCCTAAAGGAAAAACTGTTGCAATAGTTGGTGAGAGTGGTTCTGGTAAATCAACAACCGCAAGGGTAGTAACTGGTTTATTACCTCAACTTAAAGGCAATATAATTTTTGATGGAGAAAAATTACCACCAAAGCTTGAAAACAGAACTAGAGAACAATTAAGGAGAATTCAAATAATATTTCAAATGCCTGACACAGCGATGAATCCTCGTCAAACAGTTGATGAAATTATTGGAAGACCTCTAGAGTTTTATCATGGTATTAAAGGAAAAGAGCGTGAAAATAAAGTTATTGAACTTTTAAAAATGATTGAGCTTGATGAGAGTTTTCTTGATAGATTGCCATCTGAATTATCAGGAGGTCAAAAACAAAGAATTTGTATTGCTCGAGCTTTAGCGGCCAACCCAGATTTAATCATTTGTGATGAAGTTACATCAGCATTAGATCAAATAGTTCAAGAGGGAATATTAAAACTACTCCAAAAATTACAAAAAGATCTTGGTGTTACCTATATTTTTATAACTCATGATATAGCAACTGTTAAAGCGATCTCAGATGAAATAGTGGTTATGTATCAAGGAGAAGTTGTTGAACAAGGTTTGAAAAGCAAAATTCTTAATCCACCATACCCAGATTACACTGAATTACTATTATCCTCAGTTCCGGAAATGGATCCAGATTGGTTAACCAATTTATTGAATAAGAGATCTTTATAAATAGATATTTTTTATTAATATAATTAATTAATATATGTTTTTTTTATCTAATTTTTTTAATTTATTTAAAAGTAAAGAAACTAAATTTTACAACTCAAAAGCAAAAGATATTATGATTGATAAAACCAATTTTGATCATTCAAAATTAACTTTAGGTGATATATTTAAAGTAAATGAAAATGTAATTATTAAAAAATTTAAAGACAAGATTGTAAAAGACAACTTAACTGTGGTAGTAATCAATAATAAAGGAAAGACACTAGGCTATATAACTATGGAAGAACTTAAGTTTTTATGAGTATAAGTTTAAAAAACAAAAAATATATTATTTCTGCTGCTGGAGATGGAATTGGTTTTGAAATTTCTAAAAAAATAATAAACGCAGGTGGTAAAGTTTTTCTAACAGATAAAAATCGCAAAAAAATCGAAAAAATCAATAAAAACAAAAATTTTAGAAATAAAATATTTGCTCAATGTATTGATTGCACTGATGCAAAAGAAGTCAGAAATTATTTTAATGAAATTAAATCTCAAAAAAAAATTGATGGTTTAATTAATAATATTGGTATTGCTGGACCAACAGAATATATTGAAAATATAAATATTGATGATTGGAAAACAACTATAAACACAAATCTTAATAGTCATTTTTATTACACAAAATTTGCAATACCTTTATTAAAAAAATCAACAAAAGCTTCAATCATAAATCTTTCATCAACAGCAGGTATTTTTGGATTTGCTCAAAGATCACCATATACTGCAAGTAAATGGGCAATTATAGGTTTAACAAAAACCTTAGCTATGGAACTAGGTAAATACAAAATAAGAGTAAATGCTATATGTCCAGGATCTGTTGAGGGTGATAGAATGAAAAGAGTTGTTAATGCAAAAGCTAAATTAACAAAAACAAATCCAAAAAATGTAAAAAAAGAATTTGAGTCTATGGTTTCTTTGGGAACTTTTGTTACAAAAGAAAACATTGCATCAATGGTTTTATTTTTGTTAAGTAAAGATTCTGAAAATATTTCTGGCCAGATTATCAGTGTGGACGGTAATACAGAAAGAATGAATTAGTGATTGCAAATGCAGATTATATAATAATTGGTGCAGGATCTGCAGGTTGCGTATTAGCAAATAGATTATCAGCGAAATCGACAAATACCATAGCTTTATTTGAAGCAGGTCCATCAAATAATACTTGGAAGGTTGATATGCCAAGTGCACTTTTATATGTAATGCATGACTCTAAATATAATTGGAAATATTATACTGAGCCTGAACCATATTTAAATAATAGAAGTTTATATTGTCCTAGAGGTAAAATGTTAGGAGGATGTTCATCTCATAATGGTATGGTTTTTGCAAGAGGTCATAAAGAAGATTTTGATAGATGGGCATCGTACGGCTTAGATAAATGGAGTTATGAAAAAGTATTGCCATTTTTTAAAAAACTAGAAACTTGGTCTGGAAATAATATTTTAAGAGGCTCTCAAGGGCCTTTAAAGGTAAATAAATCAACCATTGATAAAAAATTTCCACTTTTTGAAGCTGTTACAAAAGCAGCTAATGAAGCAGGTTACAATTTATTTGAAGACTCAAATGGTGATAATAATGAAGGTTTTGGAACTTTTGATGTTACTATAGATAAAGGAGTTAGGCAAAGTATTGCTAAAGCTTATCTCGATCCAATTAAAAATAGAAAAAATTTAAAAATTATAAAGAACACATATGTGAAAAGAATAATTTTTGAAAATAATGTAGCTATTGGAATAGAATATTTAACAAATAATCAAACTAAAAAATACTTTGCTAATAAAGAAGTAATTTTGAGTGCGGGAGCAATAAACTCGCCAAAAATTTTACAACTATCTGGAATTGGAAATCATAACCATCTTAAAGATTTAGGAATTAAAGTAATTAATCATCTAAGAGGGGTGGGGGAAAATTTACAAGATCACTTAGAATTTTACATACAGTATAAATCTAAAAGTAAAGATACTTTATATAATTTATCAACTAATATGATTACGCAATGTATCGAAGGTGCAAAATGGTTTTTGATGAGAAAAGGTAAGCTATCACATTCTCATTTAGAACTTGGAGGTTTTGTAAAATCAAGTCCTAACTATAATCATCCAAATCTTCAATTTCATTTCTTCCCTTCTTTAGTTATTAATCATGGTTTAGAAAATCCAAAATTTGACTCATTCCAATTTCATGCCTGTCCAAATAGACCAAAAAGTAGAGGTTTTGTTAGAATTTCATCTGATGATTTTACCAAAGATCCAAAAATTCAATTTAATTATCTACAGCATAAAGAGGATTTAGAGCAAATGAGGCAAAGCATTAAAATTGCTCAAAATATTTGTTCTCAAAAATCTCTTTCAGATTACGTTGATTATGAAATAAGGCCAGGAAAGCAAGTTGTAAATCAAGAAGAATTAGATGAAGTGATTAGAAATACTGCAGAATCTGCATACCATCCTTCATGTACTAACAAAATGGGCATTGATAAAGATTCTGTAGTTGATCAAGATACTAGAGTTCATGGAGTCCAAAATTTGCGAGTTATAGATGCTTCAATTATGCCTGATATTGTTAGTGCCAATCTAAATGCTAATGTTGTGATGATTGCCGAGAAAGCTGCAGATACAATTTTGAGTTAAAACAAAAACTTAGGCCGTTTCTAGCCTAAGTATAATGTCTTGTTTAGAAGGAAGGAAACCATTTAATTAGGGAGGAAATAAACCCTAAATAGAGATAAAAGTTAGATAGATTTTCTTCTGAGAGTCCAACCGTATCTTTCACTATAATATGCTTCTATACCTTCAGCTAAGTTAAGATCATAGTTGGAGTCTATAGATCCTTCAAGGACCTTTTTCTCAATAGAACTCTGTTCTAAATTTTCTCTTTGATTTTTAATATTTTCTGTTAATTTACTATTCATAATTTACAATATTTACACTTATACAAAAAAATCAAAAAAAACTAGTAATTTTCTTGTTTTTCATGTAAACAAAATTACTTATTGAAAATAAATTTTGTAAATTTTGTAAATGCATACTAATACAGAAATTAATTTAGGTCCAAGACTCAAAAAACAAAGGATAGATAAGGGTTTTTCGCAAGCAAAATTATCTAAATCAATAGGAATATCACCTAGTTATTTAAATTTAATTGAAAATGGAAAACGTAAGATTCCAATTGCATTGTTAATCAAAGCTGCAGATGAGCTTGAGTTATCCATTAAAGACTTCTCAGCAGAATCTAACAAGCGACTTCTATCTGACGTAATGGATGTTTTAAGTAATGAAATTTTTGATGATCTCAAAATTACAAACCACGACACGAGCAATTTCATAGGATCAAATCCTAACATTGCTAAAGCTCTACTTACAATCAATGATACTTTTAAAAGTTTTAAAGAGGATATGCAAAATCGCTTAGAAACAATGGATGTCACTTCTGGTGAAATCAATAAGCCCACAAGATTGCCTGTCGAATTAGTTTCAGATATATTACAAGAAAACAAAAATTATTTTCATGATCTTGAAATAAGTTCTGAAAAATTAAGAGAAGAAATAGGTTTAGAAATAGGTCCTAATATTGGCTCAGGATCTAAGCTTACTAAATTTCTTGAAACTAAACACAATATCAAAGTTAAAATTGTCACAGTAAGTGAGGACGAAAAAATTGTTAAAAGATTTGATGAGAAATCAAAAATTTTTTATCTTTCAGAGATGCTTACTTATACATCAAGAAACTTTCATTTAGCATCACAAGTAGCATACCTTGAAGCCAGTGATATAATAGAAAAAGTAATTCAAAAGAATAACATTGAGTCTGAAGAGGTTGTCCCCTTACTGAAACTATCATTACTAAATTATTATGCTGCCGCATTTATGATGCCATATGATGATTTTTTACAAAGTGCAAAACTTCATAGATACGATGTTGAAATATTAATGCATCACTATGCATGTAGTTTTGAACAAGTAACTCATCGATTAACGAATCTTCAAAGACCTGGAAATGAAGGTGTTCCTTTTCATTTTTTAAAAACTGATATCGCTGGAAATGTTTCTAAAAGATTCTCTTTATCTGGTATTCACATACCTCGACATGGCGGGTCATGTCCAAGGTGGAATGTTTATACCGCATTTTTAAATCCAGGTAAAATTCATCCACAAATATCTAAAATGCCAGATGGTAAAGTTTATTTTTGTATAGCAAGAGCCTTTGAGAAAGGAGTTGAAAAACACGGAATGCCAAAAAGTTTTGTTTCTATAGGACTTGGGTGCGATATGAAATATGCTAAGGATTTAGTTTATTCGGAAGGGATAGACTTAACTAATAAAAAACTTCAAATGCCAATTGGTGTTTCATGTAGAATTTGTCCTAGAACCGAATGTCAACAAAGAGCCTTCCCACCAATAGACAAAGAACTTAGATTGGATATCAAATATAGGGGAACATCTCCTTACGTAACCATTTAAATTTTTACCAACATTTTTCCTATATTTTTCCCATTAAGTAAATCAATAAACGCTTTGGGGGCATTTTCAATCCCTTCATAAACAGTTTCTTTAAATTTAATTTTATCATTAATTAACCAATTTTTCATATCTGTTTCAAATGGTTCATGATCATTTTGATGATCGAATATTAAAAATCCCTTAATAGTTAAACGTTTTACAAGAACATGAGCCATGTTTTTTAATCCACCTGGTGAAGATGTTGCATTCATTTGAGAAATTCTTCCACAAATTACAATTCTACCAAAATTTTTCATTCTAAAAATTGCTGCTTCTAAAAAGTCACCTCCAACGTTATCAAAATACAAATCAAATCCTTCAGGACATATTTCTTTCAAATGCAGAACAATATTATCAATTTTTTTATAATTAAAAGCATGATCAACTTTTAGCTCTTCTTTTAACCATTCTACTTTTTCATCTGATCCTGTGCTAGCAATTACTTTGCAACCTAACATTTTTGCAATTTGACATACAGTTGAGCCAACACTTCCACCTGCTGAAGAAACGAGAACAGTTTGCTTCTCTTTAAGTTTCCCATATTGAAATAGGCCAATATAGGCTGTATGACCTGTCATTCCTAGAGGACCCAAATATGATTGAATTGGTAAGTTTGATGGATTAATTTTTTTTAAATCTTTTTCATTACAAATAAAGTTATCCCTCATACCATTATTACTAAATACTAAATCACCTTTATTAAAAGAACCGCTAGCTGATTGTTCAACAGTTCCAATTGCGTAACCTTCCATTTCTTCACCTATATTAAATGGCGGTTTATAGTTTTTTCTTTCGGTCATTCTTGCTCTCATGTAAGGATCAACAGATATCCAAGAGTTTTTGACATGTATATTATTCTCATCATTCAATTCTAAAAGCCTTGATTTAATTTCAAAATCAATTTCTTTTGGTAAACCTAAAGGTATATAATTTTTGAGGGCAACATATTTTGATTTTATAGTCATGCCTACAATCTATATTTTTTCTTTAAGTGTAGCAAATCAATTAAAAAATTATCTCGCATGTTGCTAAGCTTATTAATTGATAAATTTTTTGATTGCTTTTTAGTACCAGTTATAATTTTATCCTTTAGCTTCTTGTTTAAATTTGGTGATTTTAGTTTTGTCCAAGGAAGCTTTAGCGCTGGTCCAAATTGATCTAGCATATGTTTCATTCCCAGCTCTCCACCTGCTAAATGAAATGTTAAAAAAGTCCCCATTAAAGCCCACCTCATACCTGGGCCATAAGTTATTGCTTCATCAAGGTCTTTGGTTGTAGCGTATCCTTCATTAATAATATGTAGACCCTCTCTCCATAGTGCTTCTTGCAATCTATCTGAAAGAAAACCAGGCAATTCTTTGTTAACAATTAATGTTTTCATATGTAAATTTTTATAAAATTTATTAGCTTCATTCATAATAATTTTGCTTGTTTTATTGCCCTTAACTATCTCAACTAGAGGTAATATATAGACAGGGTTGAAGGGGTGAGCGACTATAAACCTTTTAGGGTTAATACAATTCGATTGTAATTCTGAAGGAAGTAAACCTGATGAACTAGAAGCTATAATACAGTTTTTCGGAGCAAACTGACTTAATTGATTAATCACTTTCTTTTTGAGTTCTAATCTTTCTGGTACATTCTCTTGGATTAAATCCGCTTTACTAACAGCGTCTTCAATATTTGAAGAAAAGACTAAATTTTTAATATTAATTTTTTTATTATATAATTTTTCAACAATTAACTTAGTTCTCTTCAATTCTTTTTTTAAATAATCTTTCTGTTTAACACTCGGGTCGTAAGCAGTAACTCTTTTATTAAATGCTAAGAAGCGTAAAATCCAACCTGTACCAATTACACCTGTTCCAATTACAGTTATGTTTTTTATTTTATTCAATTTAAAAATGTTTTTTTAATTTTAATTTTTCTCTAGACTCTTGAGGTGAAAGAATAGAAGAGCCCATATCTTCCACAATACATCTTGCTTTTTCAACTAATTGAGCATTTGATGCAAAAACACCTTTTTTAAGATAAAGATTATCTTCTAATCCGACTCTTACATTACCACCTAATATTACAGCTTGAGCAGCCATTGGCATTTGTGTTCTACCAATACCAAATCCTGCCCAATAACCCTCTTTAGGAACCATGTCCGCCATTGCTTTCATCGCATTAGTTGTTGCTGGCGCACCCCATGGTATCCCTAAACAAATTTGATACAGAGGAGGGCCATCAATCAGACCTTCTTTATAAAGTTGATTTGCAAACCATAAGTGACCCATTTCAAATGCTTCCATTTCTGGTTTAACACCTAATTCTTGCATTTTTTTTGCTGCAGATCTTAATTGTGAAGGTGTATGGATAAAAGTCATATTTTCATCACCAAAATTTAATGTTCCACAATCTAGAGTACACATTTCAGGCAATAATTCTTCAACATGCTCCAATCTACTTAAAGCGTCTATCATATCCGTATTTTGACCAACTGGATTTAAAGGATCATTACCTGTTCCAACTTCAAAATCTCCACCCATTCCTGTTGTAAAATTTAATACAACATCTGTATTAGATGATCGAATTCTATCCGCTACTTCTTTATAGTATTCTAAATTTCTTGACGGTTTTCCATCAGGTTCTCTTACATGAATATGAGCAATAGCAGCCCCAGCTTTAGCTGCTTCAATTGAAGCTTCTGCAATTTGTTTTGGTGTAATTGGTAATTCAGGGTGTTTACCAGCTGTATCTCCAGAACCTGTGACAGCACATGAAATTATTACTTCATTATTCATTATTTTAAACTACTATATATTTGAAATTAAAAAAGTAAAACTTATGAAGATTTATTTAAATTCTGGAAAAGTTAAAAAAGAATGGACTGACTACAATGGCCATATGAATTTAGCTTTTTATATTCATTTATTTGATGCTGGATGGGAAGTATTATTACAAAAGTTTAATATGGGTGAAGATTCAGCAAAAATTGAAAAAAAAACTACATTTGCTGTTGAGTCACACACTACTTATGACAAAGAAGTTAAAGAGGGTGATGAAGTTGACATTAATTTATTATTTTTAGACAGAGATAAAAAAAGACTAATTTATAAATTAGAAATGACACACAAAGATGAAGGCTATAGAGCAGCTACTACTGAAGTTTGCTCATTGTATGTTGATTTAAATATAAGAAAAGTGACAGAAATAGAACAAGATAAACAAAAACAGATTGACGAATTTATTAATGAAAATATAAATAATTTTCAACCTGGCAATCTTAGTTTAGTCCATAAATTAAAAAAATAATTATAAATTTCTATAAGGCGTTCTATTAAATATTCTTTGAACCATTGGTACGAATTCTTTTAGTGGAACAGTATCATAATTTGGATCAAACGACGATTGATCCCATCTTTCACAAAAATCTATCGTGTCTTGAAAAAAGTCATGTCCAATAAATTTGTCTCTTAGATTTCTGTCTTTACCATAATGATGATTATAATAATAAGCTTGGAATAAACCATGTTGCTCAACAATCCATCTTGTTTTTTCAGAAACAAATGGTTTTAAAACTGCAGCAGCAAGTTCTGAATGGTTTAGAGGAGCTATTTCATCGCCAATGTCATGCAGTAAAGCTGCAACAACCATTTCTTCAGAAGCTTGTTCTCTTAAAGCTCTGGAGGCAGTTTGAAGAGAATGTTCTAATCTTGATACCTTATATCCACCCATTGATTTGTCTAAACCTTGCAGTACTCTTACAATTCTATCTGCTGTACCCTCTATATATTTGTCTTCAAAATTTGCTAGTAGATCATAATCTTCCTTATCTCCAAATTTCATTTCAGTGAATTTTACTTCATCTTTAGACATTAAATAATTATACATATTTTTAAATTTTATGAAACTAATTCCTGAATGGTATGAACATCAAAATTGCCTTATTGCTTGGCCATGCAACAAAAGTCTTTATGGTAAAATTATAAATAACGCTAGAGATGAAGTTGCGAATGTAATTAATGAAATTGCAAAAACTGAAGATGTTATTGTTTTATCAAATAAAGAAGATATTAATGAAATTAAAAGTAAAACCGTTCATGATAATATAAATATTTTAGAGTGTAAATTAGATGACTCTTGGATGAGAGATATAGGTCCAATATTTTATACTGAAGGTAAAAAACTTAAATCAATTAGTTTTGACTTTAATGGTTATGGCAAATATCCAGATTATTCTAATGATAATAAGGTATCAAAATTTATTTCAAACTATTTAAATATTTCAACAAAGACTTCTGATTTAGTTATAGAAGGTGGAGCAATAACTTATGATGACAGAAAAAATTTATTTAGTACTAAAAATGTAATATTTAATAAAAATAGAAAACAGAAATATGGCAGAGAGAACATTATTAATCAATTAAAAATTTTATTTGATTTAAATAATATTTTTTTATTTGAAAATGGTTTAATTAATGATGACACAGATGGTCATGTAGATAATTTATTATGTCCAATTGAAAAGAATAAATATTTAATTGCATCTACCCATAAATTAGATCCTAACTATGAAATATTGAAAAAAAATAAAAATGATTTAATTAATTTTTTTAAAGATACTGATCAAAAATTTGATTTAATTGATATTCCTTTACCTACAAAAAAGAAAATTAATAATAAGAATATTATAAGCTCATATATAAATTTCTATTTTAGTAAAAATAAAATAATTTTACCTAAATTTAATGTAAGTGAAGATAATGAAGTTAAGACAATATTTGAAAAATTGTTTCCAGATAGAGATATTATTATGTTGGAAACAGCAAATATAAATTATGGTGGAGGAAATATTCATTGCATCACAATGAATGTACCAAAAATATGAAAATAAAAGTAGCTACATCCCAATTTAGAGCTGTTAAGGGAGATTTTGATGCCAACTTAAATAAAGCTCTTAATCTAGTTGAAAAGGCCTCTAAGGAAAATGTGGATATTTTACTTCTACAAGAATTATTTCAAGACCATTATTTTTGCTCAACAAAAAATGATAAATTTTTTAATCTTGCAATAGAATTTCCATCTAATCCGATGTTTGAAAAATTATCTAACGTTTGTAGAGAGAACAAAATCTCATTACCGATAAGTTTTTTCCAAAAAAAAGATCACAAGTTTTTTAATTCTCTAGTTATGATTGATTCATTGGGCAAAATAAGTGAAGTTTACAATAAGTCTCATATTCCGGAAGGTCCTGGATATAATGAAAAATATTATTTTGAAAAAGGTAATACTGGATTTATGGTTTTTGACACTCCAAAAGCGAAAGTTGGTTGTGCAATTTGTTGGGACCAGTGGTTCCCTGAGTGTGCAAGGATCCTAACTTTAAGTGGTGCAGATTTAATTTTATACCCATCTGCAATTGGCTCTGAGCCACACATGCCAGAATTAAAATCAAAAGATCATTGGGTTAATACAATGGTTGGCCATGCTGCTGCAAATCAGATTCCAATTATAGCCTCAAATAGAGTAGGGAAGGAGATTGAGGCTGATATTGAATTAAGTTTTTATGGTAATTCTTTAATACTGGATCACATAGGTAATGTAATAAATCAGATGAATGATAAAGATGAGGGTATAATAACTGCTACTTTAGATATGCAGATTTCAAGAGAATATAGAAAATTATGGGGTAACTTTAGAGATCGAAGACCAGATCTATATAAAAAAATTCTCGATTTTTAATTTATTTTATTTAATGTGATTTTTATTTAGGAGGGGAATAATGCTTAAGTATTTTATATCTCTATTAGTTTTAGTTTCTTTTTCAGCTCAGGCTAAAGAAGAATTATTTATTTACAATTGGTCTGATTATATTGCTGAAGATACAATTGAAAATTTTGAAAATGAATTTGGCATTGATGTCACTTATGATGTTTTTGATTCAAACGAAGTCCTTGAAGCTAAACTTTTAGCTGGTGGTTCTGGCTATGATATTGTGGTGCCTTCAGGTTCTTTTTTAGAAAACCAAATCAAGGCAGGAGTTTTTCAAAAACTTGATAAATCTGAGTTATCAAACTTAGGAAATCTAGATCCTGAAGTCCTTGCAAAAATTGATGCGCATGATCCAGGAGGACAATATTCTGTAAACTACATGTATGGCACAACTGGTATTGGTTACAATACTGATAAAGTAGATGAAGATGAAGTTACTAGTTGGAGTATTTTATTTGATCCAGCTATTGCATCTAAATATGAAGATTGTGGTATAGCAATGTTAGATGCGCCTTCAGAAGTAATGGAAATTGCTCTAAAATATATAGGTAAAGACCCTTATACTGAAAATGAAAGTGACTATGAAGCAGCGCTTTCAATGTTGCAGGAAATTAGACCTTTCATAAGATATTTTGATTCTTCTCAATATATAGATGATCTTGCTAACGGTGAAATTTGTCTAGCTATGGGTTGGTCTGGTGATGTCTTTATTGCTGCATATGAAGAAATAGAGCCAGTTTGGTATTCTATTCCTTCTGAGGGAACAGTAATTTGGTTTGATATGATGGCAATTCCAGCTGATGCAAAAAATGTTTTAAACGCACACAAGTTTATAAACTATATTATGCGTCCTCAAGTTGCTGCTGATATTACAAATTATGTTTGGTATTCAAATCCTAACAAAGCAGCAAATGAATTTGTTGATCCTGAAATTCTAGGGGATCCAGCTATTTATCCTGATGAAGCAACTTTAAGTATGCTTTTCGCTGATACTGCTGATTCACCTAAAAAAGCACAGTTATCAAGTAAATACTTTAATAAATTTAAATCAAATTAAAAAATATACATAATTTCAGCACTAATATATTAATATTAGTGCTGATTAAAAATGGATAAAAATTTCCTTGTAATTGAAAATATTTCTAAATCTTTTGGAGAAAACAAAGTTTTAGAAAACATAAATTTAAATATTTCAAAGTCTGAATTTTTTGGTCTTTTAGGATCATCTGGTTCGGGTAAAACTACATTATTAAGAATATTAGGTGGCTTTGAGAAACCAGATACAGGCCGAGTAATCCTCGACGGAGTTGATATTACAAATCTCGAACCTTTTAATAGGCCATTAAATTATATGTTTCAATCTTACGCTTTATTCCCTCATTTAAATGTGTTTAATAATTTAGCTTTTGGAATAAAAGAAAATTTTACCAGTAAGGAAATTGAAATTAAAGTAAAAGATATTTCTGAGCTTTTATCTATTGAAAATTTATTAAATAGAAGAATTAAGCAACTTTCAGGTGGAGAGCAACAGAGAGTTGCCCTTGGGAGATGCTTAATAAAAAAACCTAAATTATTATTATTAGATGAACCTCTTGCAGCATTAGATAAAAAACTTAGATCAAAAACTCAATTAGAGTTAACCGCTCTCCAAAAAAAACTTAAAATTACTTTTGTTTTTGTTACACACGATCAAGAGGAAGCAATGTCTTTGTCAGATAGAATGGCAATTATGAAAAATGGTCTTATTTTAGAATGCTCAAGCCCCGAAGAAATTTATGAAAATCCCAAAAGCCTTTATACTGCTAAATTTATCGGTATTGCAAATATTATTGAAATTTATAAAAAAGACGAAAATTATTATTCTGATGATTTAGACATAAATTTTTATTTGAGCAAAGATTTAAAAAAAACAAAAACTAATATTTTACTAAGACCAGAGAAAATAAAAATTCAATCAATAAATAACTCTAAAATATACCCATTTAATTCTTTTAATGGAGAAATTATAGAAAAATCATATTTGGGAAGTTTTACACGTTATGAAATTAAAATTAATAATAAGATTATTTCAGTTCTAGATCAGAATTTCAATTCCAACTCTAATTATAACTTTCCAATTGGAGAAAGAGTTTTGTGTAGTTGGGAAAAAGAATCAATTAAAATATTAGAGGATTAATTGAAAAATAAATTTTTTGAAAAATATTTTGTTTTTACTCCATATTTCTGGCTTGTTTTATTTTTCTTTATCCCATTAGCTATAATTTTTAAGATATCAATATCAGTATCTGAATGGGGGATGCCTCCTTATCAAGATATTTTTCTATTTGATAATGGATTTAAAATTAACACTACATTTGAAAACTACGTTTATATATTTAGCGATTATTATTATATTGGATCTTTTATAAACTCATTAATTTTGGCTCTAATATCTACTTTTTTTTGTTTACTTATCGGTTTCCCGTTAGCTTTTTATATTGCTACTTCAAATATAAAATTAAGAAATATTTTATTAGTTTTAGTAGTCATTCCTTTTTGGTCTTCATTCTTGCTAAGAGTATATGCATGGAAAATAATCTTGCAGAATAATGGAATTATAAATGTAATACTTATAAACCTCGGCATAACATCAGAACCACTTCAATTATTATACAACCAATATGCAGTCATTATGGGTATTGTATATACTTATTTACCCTTGATGATTTTACCACTTTACGGATATCTGAATAAGTTTGATTTAAATTTAATTGAAGCATCAAAAGATTTGGGATTAAATCGTTTTAAAACTTTTTTTAAAGTTATACTTCCATTATCTATTCCAGGAGTTATTGCAGGTTCACTGTTGGTTTTTATTCCTGTTGTTGGAGAATTTATCATACCTGAAATGTTAGGTGGCAGTGATAGATTATATTATGGAAAAATTTTATGGGAAGAATTCTTTGTTAACAGAAACTGGCCAGGAGCTAGCGCTTTAGCTTTTACTGGAATTATTATCTTGGTTTTGCCAATTATAATTTTTCAAATAATTTATTCACGTTGGAGTGAAAAGAATGAAATCTAATATAATTAAAAGTATTGTTATATTTTCAGGTTTATTATTTTTATATTTCCCAATCTTAGTTTTAATTTTTTACTCATTTAATGAGAATAAGAGAGTAATGGTTTGGAAGGGATTTTCTTTAAGATGGTACAATGAATTATTTAATAACGAACAAATTATAGAAGCATTTATTATTAGTGTTAAAATAGCAGCTTTGTCTGCAACTTTTGCTACAATTTTAGGAGTTATGATTGGATACTCACTTGTAAGAATAAGTAAAATTCCATTTAAGTCATTATATATTTTTCTTTCTTCAACACCTTTGGTGCTACCAGAATTGATATTAGGACTATCTATGCTACTTTTCTTTATAAGTTTAAATAATTTAGTTGGATTTCCATCATCTAGGGGTCAATTAACTATTTTTATATCACATGTAACTTTTTGCATTGCATTCGTAGCAATTATTATTCAAGCAAGATTAACTGATTTTAACAAAAATATAGAAGAAGCTGCAATGGATCTTGGTTATAATTATACTAAAGTGCTTTATAGGATAACTTTGCCGATAATATTGCCATCTATAATTGCCGGTTGGTTGTTGGCGTTTACAATTTCTTTAGATGATCTTGTGGTTGCAAGCTTCACTACAGGTCCAGGAGCAAACACACTGCCAATAGTTGTTTTCTCGAAGGTTCGCTTGGGTTTAAGTCCTGAAGTTAATGCATTATCAGCAATTTTAATGTTGGCTTTATTAATAATTGGGATAATATATTTTTATTTTAATAAAAAATTTAAACATTAAGTAATAAATATTCTCTTTCCCAAGAACTTATCACTGATAAATATGCTTGATACTCAACTCTTCTAATTGCTGCAATACTTCTAATAAATTTATCATTAAAAATAGTTTTAATTTCCTCATTATTTTCGAACAGTGAAAGAGACTCATCAATAGTTTTAGGTAAATTAGAAAATTTATCTTGGAAGGCACTATCTTTTGTTTCAGCTGAAGGTTTAATATTATTTTTCATACCAAGGTATCCAGAGGCAAGATTTGCACCAAAAACTAAGTATGGATTTGTATCTGATCCAGGAATTCTATTCTCAATTCTCATATTTTTTTCCTCAATAGAAGGTATTCTAAATCCACAACTTCTATTTCCAATACCCCATTTGACATTTTTTGGAGTTCCCCAAGTTGCAAATAATCTTCTAAAAGAATTTATATTAGGTGCATAAATTGGCATTAGAAGAGGGGTATATTCTTGAAGGCCACCAATATAATTCTTCATTTTTTTTGATAAACCAGATTTTTTATTAAAGAAAATATTTTTATTTTTTTTATCGTAAACTGATTGATGGATATGCATAGCACTACCAGGTTGGTGTTCCATAGGTTTGGCCATAAATGTTGCATAAAGTTTATGCTTAAGTGCAGATTGCCTTAAAGTTCTCTTAAATAAAAAAACTTGATCTGCTAACTCTAAAGGATTACCATGTTGAAAATTAATCTCCATTTGTGCTGAACCGGACTCATGATTGATGGTATCAATCTCAATATGCTGTGACTCACAATAGTTATACAAATCCTCAAAAAGATTATCAAATTCATTTACAGCATCAATTCCTAAAGCTTGCTTACCTGTTTCCTGTCTTCCTGATTGACCCACTGGAACCTCAAGTGGATAATCAGAGTCAGGATTAGGTTTAACAAGATAAAATTCTAATTCTGGAGAAACAATTGGAATCAAGTTTTCTTTCTTATATAGTTTTAGTATATTTTTTAACGCATTTCTACTTGAATTGATAACTTCATCACCATTTAGATTTATTGTATCACATATTACTTGAGCTGTAGGATCTTCATACCATGGCACAACTCTCATTGAGTTAAAATCAGGTTTTAAAATGACATCAACATCTGTTGGATTATATATACTTTTTGGTAATGTACCTGTTGAGTCCTCATATGCATAATCACCCGATATTGTTTGAATAAAGGTTGATTGAGGCAATCTATGACTATCATCTTCCAAACCTTTTAAAAACTTATTCGTTGGTAATATTTTTCCTCTCGCGATTCCACCTAAGTCAGGAACTAAACACTCAACTTCAGTAATAGAATTATCATCTAACCATGTTTTAAATTTTTCAATCATTATGAGAGTGTTTGTTTACTATTTGTTATTAAACCATTATTGAATAGAAAATGATTTTTACAAAAAAAAGAACCTATAAGCAACATGATAATGAAAAAGATAGTTTTTATAAATTTTCTGCAAAAAAACTTCCTGATCAGAGTAAAATAACAGAGAGTTTTTCTACTGATATTTGTATTATTGGGGCTGGTTTAACTGGTATTTCATCAGCACTCCATTTGTCAAACAATGGTTTAAAAATAACAATTCTAGAAGCAAATAAAGTTGGTGCAGGTGCCTCAGGGAGAAATGGCGGTCAACTGGGCATAGGTATGCGAAAAGATCAATTTTTTTTAGAGAAAAAATTTGGTTTTCAAAGAGCAAAATTCTTTTGGAATGTTGGATTAGAAGCTGTGCAGACAGTTACTAATTTGATTAAAAAGCATCAAATTGACTGCGCTTTAAAGCAGGGCATTATGCATGTTGGCAATACAAAAAGAGATTATAAATATTTTCTTGAAGAAATGAATCATATGGAAAAAAAATATAATTATTCGAATTATGAATATTTTGACTCTAAAAATATAAAAGATGAGGTTGCTAGTGATAGATACCACTCAGGAATATTATCTAAAGATAGTTATCATTTAAATCCCCTTAAATTAACTTATGGTTTAGCAGAAGTGTGCCTTAAGAATAACATTAAAATTTTTGAAAATTCACCAGTTGATAAAATTGAAGATAAATATTCTGAAGTTCATATCCACACAAACAATCATATCATTAAATCAAGAAAAATTATTGTAGCCTGTAACGGATATCTTGATGATCTTTTGGGATCCACTAGGAATTTTTTTATGCCAATAAATAATTATATAATTGCAACAGAACCTATAGGCGAAACTTCAGCTAAAAAACTTATAAAAAGAAATTGTGGCGTAATTGACTCAAGGTTTATGATTGATTATTATAGGTTTTCTGAAGATTATAGATTGTTATTTGGGGGGCCTGAAACAATTACATCAAAATTCGTTAAAGACACTAAAAATTTTGTAGCCAAAAGGATGTATAAAGTATTCCCTGAGATTAAAAAATATAAGATAGAATTTTCTTGGGGTGGCACATTAGCAATATCAGTTAATAGACTTCCAATTTTAGGTTATTTAATGAATCAAAAACTTATTTATTCTCATGCATATTCTGGACATGGATTAGCAATGAGTGTTATGGCTGGAAAGCTAATCTCAGAGAAAATATTAGATAAATCAAATCGTTTTGATATGTTCAATCAAATAAGACATTTAAAAATTCCAGGTGGAAATATTTTAAGGAGACCAATTTATTCTTCAGCAATTGTTTATTATAGAACTGTTGACTTTTTAAATAGATTATAAATTTATTTTTTACTCGCTCTTTTAATCCTATCATTTATTGTTAAACCTAGATCAACACTTGGAATTGGGGCGATAGCTATTTTTTTACATTTACTCTGGTCTAACTTATGTAAAAAATGAAATAGATTTCTACTAGCTTCTTTCAAATTGCCATTTCTACTTAAATTTAAATTAATAATTTTTGATTTTAAATTATTTTTACCAAAATTTATTAAACCCTCATCATCATTAACTTTTATTACATTTATTCTAATTTTCTTTTTGGTAGCGTAGTGTTTTTTTAAATTACCAGGAGATATTTTAGATGTTCTAATAAATTTAATATTTGATTTTTTAGCTACTTTTAAAATTTCATTTGGTGTAATACTTCCTAGTCTAAGTAATTCTATTGTATTTTTTTTAACCTTAATAACAGTAGACTCTAAACCTAATTTTGATTGTTCCCCCTTAATAGTAAATATTTTTTTAATTAAATTTTTATCCAAATCTTTAAATTTCGTAACAGATGTTCTCTCTGAAAAATTTGCACTTGGTGCTGCTAAAGGAAAATTTAAACTCTTTAAAAGTTGTAAAGCAATTTTATCTTGTGGAATTCTGCAACCAACATAGGGTGACTTATTAGAAACTAATTGTGAAATTTTTGAATTAGTTTTTTTTCTTAATATTAAAGTAATTGGTCCAGGCCAAAGTTTTTTTGCTAATAATTCTTCAAGTTTACTTAGGTAAAAATCTTTCTTTATTTCCTTCAAACTTTTAAAATGACAAATAATAGGATTATTCGCCGGTCTTTTTTTTATATTATAAATTCTTTTTACTGCTTTTTTATCATTTGCATTGCCACCTAATCCATAAACTGTTTCTGTGGGGAAAATTACGAGTTCTCCACTACGCAATAACTTTTTTGCATTTTCAATCTTGTTTTTGGTCATATTTTTTTATAATTTCTTTCCATTATCTACAAAATAGTTAATATCAATTAATATTATGGGTAAAGTAATCGCATTCTCCAATCAAAAAGGTGGCTCTGGAAAATCTACGCTTTCTGCAAACCTTGCTGTTTTGTGGAGCAACAGTGGATATAAAGTGGCTGTTATTGATGCTGATGCTCAGAAAAGTTTGAGTTATTGGCTAGATGCTAGAAGGAGTTACTATGGTGAAGATGATGTAGGTATCACTAAATTAGATTTTGATATTAGAGACCTGATTGATGAAATTAAGGCAATTAAAAGAAAATATGATTTCATTATTATTGATAGCCCTCCATCTATCACCTTTGAAACTATGCAAGTTGTGAAAGCATCTGATAGAGTTTTTGTACCTGTCCAACCAAGTCCTGTTGACTTAATGGCAACTTTACCTTTTTTAAAAATTGCAAAGCAAGAAAGAAAAAACCCAATTATAATTTTAAACAGAGTTATGCCAAGAGCAAAATTAACAGAAGCAATGATATTGAGATTAAGATATGCAGGAGCAAAAATTGCACGTTCTAGACTTTCAAGTAAAGTAATATTTGCAGAAACTTTTTCAGTTGGTAGAGGTGTAGTTGATATAAGCGTCACTTCAGATGCTTCAAAAGAGGTCATTAATATTGGCAATGAAATTCTAAGAAATTTTTAAATTTAATGTTTAATATTACAACGGTAATTCTAGCTGCTGGAAGAAGTACAAGATTTAAAACCAAAACTTCTAAATTAATTTATCCTTTATGCGGGCTTCCAATAATATCTCACGTTCACTCAATAGCAAAAAAAATATCGGGTAGAAAAGTCATTGTTGTATGTAATAAAGAAAATATCAATGATTTAAAATCTATTTTGAAAGATTGTATTTTTGTAATTCAAAATAAACAAAAAGGCACTGCAGATGCTATAGAACAAGCAAAGTATAAGATTAACTCAAAAAATGTTTTAGTTTTATTTGGAGATACACCATTGATTACTTTGTCAAGTATAAGGAAATTAATAAAGAAATTTCTTTTTTCAAAGGCCAAGGCTTCAATAATTGCTTTTAGGGCTCAGAAACCTTTTGGTTATGGTAGACTTTTAGTGAAAAATAATGTTCTTGAAGAAATTGTTGAAGAAATAAATTTAAATCTTAATCAAAAAAAAATCAACCTATGTAATTCAGGAATATTAATTACTGAAAAGAAAATATTATTTGAAAATACAAAAAATATTAAAACTAATATAATTAAAAAAGAGAGATATTTACCAGATATATTTAAAATATTTCATTCTAATAAATTTAATACAAATTTTATTGAATGCCATGAAGATGAGATGTTAGGCATTAATACACTTGAAGATTATGATAAGGTGCAGAGTATTCTTCAAAAAAAATATATAGATAAGTTTATAAAAATTGGTGTTAATTTTCTTAAACCTGATACTTGTTACTTAAGCTATGATGCAAAAATTGAACCAAATGTAATAATTGAAAGTAATGTCACTATTAAAGAAAAAACAATAATTAAAAAAGACTCAATAATAAAAAGTAACTCCTATTTAGAAGGAGTGACTATTGGTGAAAACTGTAATATTGGTCCTAGCGCAACAATAAGGCCTAATTCAATAATTGATAAAAATTCTAGAGTAGGCAATTTTGTTGAAATTAAAAATTCAAAGATAGGTAAAAAAGTTTCAATTGCGCATCTTTCTTATGTCGGTGATGCAAATGTTGGAAATAATGTTAATATTGGAGCTGGCACAATTACTTGCAATTATGATGGAAATAAAAAACACAAAACAATAATTAAAGATAATGTTTTCATCGGTTCAAATTCTTCATTGATTGCCCCTGTAATTTTAGAAGCGAATTCTAAAATTGGAGCAGGAAGCGTCATCACAAAAAATATACCAAAAGGTTCACTTGCATTAGAGCGATCAGCTCTCAAAATTCTAAGGAATAAAAGAACAAAATAATATAACTTGTTTATATTTAATTAACCGTTTATTAGCCAATTTAAATATGAACAATAATTGGTCACCATCGAGTTGGAGAAAAAAAAATGCTCTTCACATGCCACAATATCTTGATGAAAAGCATTTGAACAAAACTCTTGAAAAAATATCTAAGTTTCCACCTTTAGTATTTGCAGGAGAAGCTAGATTATTAAAGGAAAAGCTTAGTGATGTATCTAAAGGAAAAGCATTTATGCTTCAGGGTGGCGATTGTGCTGAAAGTTTTGCCGACTTTCATCCTGATAATATACGAGATACTTTCAAAGTTATCTTACAGATGGCAGTTGTTTTAACATTTGGAGCATCATGCCCAATTGTTAAAGTAGGAAGAATAGCGGGGCAATTTGCTAAACCTAGATCTTCTTCAACTGAAATAATTAATAATATAGAATTAGAATCTTACAAAGGTGATATAATTAATGGTATCGACTTTAACGAAAAAGATCGTAATCCAGATCCAAATAGGCTAGTTCAAGCATATAATCAATCAGCATCCACTTTAAATCTACTTAGAGCTTTTTCTCAAGGTGGCTTTGCAAATTTAAATAAAATTCATCAATGGAATTTAAATTTTGTAAAAGATGAAAACGCTACAAAATTTACAGAAATATCTAATAGAATTGATGAGTGTTTAAATTTTATGGAAGCATGTGGAATTAATGGAAATAGCGTTAGGCAACTAAATGAGACTGATTTTTTTACTAGTCATGAAGCATTACTACTTCAATACGAGGAAGCATTAACAAGGATAGATAGTACTTCGGGAAAATGGTATGACGTTTCTGCTCATATGCTTTGGGTTGGTGACAGAACAAGACAATTAGATGGAGCTCATATTGAATTTTTGAAGGGGATTGAAAATCCAATTGGAATAAAAGTTGGGCCTACTACAAAGACTGATGAATTACTAAAAATTATAGATGTTTTAAATCCAAATAATGAAAGAGGTAAAATTACCTTAATATGTAGAATGGGCCATGAAAAAGTTGGAAGTATGCTTCCAAATATTGTTAACACTGTCCATAAATCTGGAAAAAAAGTTGTTTGGACCTGTGATCCAATGCATGGTAATACAATTAAATCAAATACCGGCTATAAAACAAGGCCATTAAAAGATATTATATCTGAAATTCATCAATTCTTTCAAATTCATAGATCGGAAGGAACTTATCCAGGAGGTGTTCATCTTGAAATGACAGGCCAAGATGTCACTGAATGCATGGGTGGATTACAAGAAATTACCGATAAGGACCTTCAAAATAGATATCATACTTATTGCGATCCTAGGCTAAATGCATCACAGTCATTAGAACTTGCTTTTCTACTGTCTGATTTTTTAAAAGAAGAAAAATTACTTTCAAAGCAATCTTCAAATTTATAAATTTTAATTTATATTAAACATTATGAACTTAAAAGATAAAATAGAATACATTATAAATTGGATTAGAAATTATACAAAGTCTATTAGATCACAACCTGTTTCTCTGATAATTGGTGTATCCGGTGGTGTTGACTCAGCATTAACCAGCACTTTATGTGCTCATACTGGACTTAAAACAATTGCGATATCGATGCCTATCAAGCAAAACTCATCACAACATGATTTAAGCCTAAGACACTTAGATTATCTCAAAAAAAACTTTAATAATGTTGATTGTAAAATAATAGAGTTAGATAATATTTTTAAAATATTTGAGAGCACTATGAAAGATTTTGATAGCGAACTTGCATTTGCAAATTCTAGATCAAGATTGAGAATGGTTACTTTGTATCAGGTTGCACAAAGTAATAATGGCATAGTAGTTGGAACAGGAAATAAAGTTGAAGACTTTGGAGTGGGATTCTACACTAAATATGGAGATGGTGGTGTGGATATATCACCAATAGCAGATTGTACTAAGTCAGAAGTTTGGGATTTAGCAAGGGAAATAGGTGTTATAAAAGATATTGTAGATGCAGCTCCAACTGATGGCTTATGGGATGATAGTAGAAATGATGAAAATCAACTTGGATTATCTTATAAGCAATTAGAAGAAGCAATGGAAAATAAAAACAGTAAATACTATAATAAATATAAAGAAATAAGAGGGCCCAATCTTCATAAAATGAAACCTATTCCAGTTTGCGAATTTCCAAGAGATTGACATGAAATGTAGGTTTGCACCAAGTCCTACAGGAATTATACACATTGGTAATGCTAGATCTGCATTATTAAATTGGATATTTTGTAAAAAACATAAAGGCGAGTTTATTCTTAGAATTGATGATACTGATCAAAGTAGAAGCTCTAAAGAATTTGAAAATGCTATTAAATCAGATCTTAAATGGTTGGGCATTGATTGGAGTTATACTTTTAATCAATCTGCTAGAAATGAAATTTATAATGAAAAAATCAATACTTTAAAAAATAATAAAAGACTTTATCCTTGTTTTGAAACTGAAGAAGAACTTGCTCTCAAGAAAAAAGCTTTATTATCTTCTGGCAAACCTCCAATTTATGATAGATCATCAATAAATCTATCAGAAGAAGAAATTAATCAAAAAATTAAATCTGGTAAAAAACCTCATTGGAGATTTAAACTTGATACCAATGAAATATCTTGGAAAGATTTAATTAAAGGCAAAGTTTCTTTTAATCCTAAAAACTTAAGTGACCCCGTTTTAATTAGAGAAGATGGAACATTATTATACCATCTGCCTTCAGTAATAGATGATATACAGGAAGAAATAACTCATATTATTAGAGGTGAAGATCATATAGCTAATACAGCATTTCATATTCAAATTTTTAAAGCTTTAGGTGCTACCATTCCTATATTTGCTCACCATCCATTTCTAACTGATAATGAAGGTAAAGGTTTCAGCAAGAGAATGGGTAGCCTATCTATTGAAAAGTTCAAAAAAGATGGTTTCGAAAACATAACATTAATTAATTATTTTCTTTTTATTGGCTCAAGTAGCAATATTGAACCAATGATTGATTTAAAAAGTATAATTAATAAATTTGATATTAGTAATATATCTAAATCTTCAGCAAAGTTTTCAAAAGAATCATTAGTGTCACTTAATCAGGATACAATAAAATTATTTAACTTTGACCAAATTAAAGATAAAATTTTGAATATAAGTAGTAATTTACAAAAAGAGAAATTTTGGCGTTTTGTAAAAAATAATATTACTTTTTTAAATGAAGTTAGTACTTGGGAAACCGTAATTACTGCTATAAACAATTATAAAGAATTTGATATTGATACAAACTTTGTAAATATAGCTGCAGAAGAATTACCTAATGATCCTTTCGATGAAACAACTTGGGACACATGGACATCAAATATTAAAGATAAAACTGGGTTGAAGGGTAAAGATTTGTTTATGCCCTTAAGGCTAATTTTAACAGGAAAATCACATGGTCCTGAATTAAAATATCTCATACCTTTATTTGATAAAAACGGTATTTTGCAAAAACTTGGAAAAATCTAGTAAATTTTAAATTATACTCTATTAGCAATCTGATATTATGGAAGACAAAGTTTACCTATTTGACACCACACTAAGAGATGGTCAGCAAACTACTGGTGTTAATTTTTCAGTTAGTGATAAAATGATCATTTCACAACATCTAAATGATTTAGGTATTGATTATATAGAAGGTGGTTGGCCTGGAGCAAATCCTACAGACAATGATTTTTTTTCAAGAGATTTAGTATTTAATAATAGTAAATTAACTGCTTTTGGTATGACAAGAAGACCTGGCAGGAGTGTAGAAAATGATCCAGGTTTAAGTTCTTTAATTAATTCAAGTGCAACTTGTGTCTGTATAGTTGGTAAATCTTCATCCTTTCACGTAAAAAATGCACTGGAAATATCCAAGCAAGAAAATATAGAAATGATAAGTGATAGTATTCAACATATAAAATCAAAAAATAAAGAACCTATTTTTGATGCTGAACACTTTTTTGATGGTTTCAAAGAAGATAAAGATTTTGCAATTAATTGTATTAAGGAAGCATATGATGCTGGAGCTAGATGGGTAGTGCTTTGTGATACAAATGGAGGAACATTACCTCATGAAATTTTCAATATAGTTAGTGAAGTTGTTAAAATTGTACCAGGTAAAAATATAGGAATACACGCACACAATGATACTGATAATGCTGTAGCTAATGCTTTAGCCGCAATTAATGCCGGTGCAAGACAAGTTCAAGGTACTATAAATGGCTTAGGAGAAAGATGTGGTAATACTAATTTGATTTCATTAATTCCAACATTGGTTTTAAAAACAAATTTTGAGATAAACATAAATAAAGATAAACTTAAAAATTTAATAAACATTTCAAGAACACTTGATAACATTTTGAATATTCCACCTACAAAAAATGCACCATATGTAGGTGAACATGCATTTTCTCATAAGGGCGGTTTACATGCATCTGCTGTAGAAAAAAACTCATCAACATACGAACATATTGAACCAAACATTGTAGGGAACTCAAGAAATGTAATAATTTCTAATCAAGCTGGAAGATCAAATATTCTTAGTCAATTAAATAAACTAAACGTTGAGTTAAAAAATGATCAAATAAATAATATTTTAGAAACAATTAAAGAAAAAGAGGCACAGGGATATTCTTTTGATACTGCGCTGGCTAGTTTTGAATTACTAGTAAGACGTCAATTAGGACATTTTGAAGATTTTTATAAATTAGAAAAATTTAGAGTTACCGATGAAAGAAGATGGAATGCTAAAGGATCTCTGGTTACGGAAGCAGAGGCAACTATTTATCTAAAAGTTAGAGAAATTGATATTATGACAGTTGGCGTCGGTAATGGCCCCGTCAATGCTATAGACAGCGCTCTTAGAAAAGCTCTGATTGATTATTTCCCTTCTTTAGAGGATTTAAAGTTAACAGATTATAAAGTGATGATTCTTTCTTCAGAAAAAGGAACTGGAGCTATTACAAGAGTTTTAATAGAATCTTCGGATAAAAGTAATAAACATTGGACAACAATTGGTGTTTCTCCAAATATTATTGATGCATCATATAGTGCTATTTTTGATAGTATTACTTTCAAACTATTTAACGATCTGAATAATAACAATTGATAATAAATAAACCTACTATAATTCTTGTTAGACCTCAATTACCAGAAAATATTGGAATGGTGGCAAGAGTTATGAATAATTTTTCTTTGAAGGACTTAATTATTATTAATCCTAAAAAAGACTGGCATAATGATAAGTCCATCAATTCTGCAAAAAAAGCAAGTACAATTATAAAAAAAGCTAAGGTTTATAATGACCTGAAACAAGCTCTTAACAAATTCACATATGTTATTGCAACTACAAACAGAAAAAGATTCCTAAATAAAAAAAGTACAGATAGTTTTAAAACATTAAATCAAATTTTTAAAAACCATAGAAAAGTAGCAATTATTTTTGGTCCTGAAAATTCAGGTTTAACTAATGAGGATCTTCGACTTTCTGATTTACTTTTTTCTATAAATACTAATAGTAATAGCAATTCCCTTAATTTGTCACATGCCGTTGGTATAATGTCATATAAATTTTTTGAATTTAGTCATTCAAATGTTAAAAAATTAAAAGAAGATAAAACTGATTATATTACCAAAGGTCAGCTATCTAAATATTTTGATTATTTATTTGAAAATCTTACAAGTAAAAATTTTTTTGCACCAAAAGAAAAAACTGAAAGTATGAAAAATAATATTTACAATATTTACTTGAAATCCCCACTTACTAAAAAAGAACTACAAACTTTATGGGGGATTACTAAAAAACTTACTAAATAAGCCAAAATCTAGACATATTCAATTTGACATAAATATTTAAATCACTATATACCCCTCATATTAATGACAAAAAGACATAACGCTAAATATAAAATTGACAGGAGGCTAGGAGTTAATCTCTGGGGAAGACCTAAAAGTCCATTTAATAGAAGAAACTCTAAACCTGGTCAACATGGTGTACAGGGTCAAAGAAAAAAATTATCTGACTACGGTAATCAACTTTTCGCTAAGCAGAAACTTAAATTCTACTATGGTGATCTTACTGAAAGGCAGTTTAGAAACATATTTAAGAAAGCTTCAAACACTAAAGGTGACACTAGCCAAATATTAATTGAGCTACTTGAGAGAAGATTGGATGCTACAGTATACAGAATGAAATTTGTACCAACAATTTTTGCTGCTAGACAATTAGTTAATCATGGTCATGTGAAGGTTAATGGTAAAAGAGTCAATATTCCTTCTTTTAACGTTAGTGATGGTGATGAAATCTCAATAAAAGATAAGAGTAAAGAGATTAATTTAATAGTAGAATCAATTAGTTCTCAAGAAAGAGAAATTCCTGAATATCTCGAGGTTGATGTCAAAGAATTTAAGGGTCGTTTTTTAAGAGCGCCTTTGATACATGATGTGCCTTACCCAGTTACAATGGAACCAAACCTGGTTATTGAGTACTATTCTCGTTAGATCTATCTTTTAAAGTATCATATATATAAAATATTATACCTATCCAAATAACTATAAAAGATATCATTTTTACGTACAATATTTTTTCATTTAGAATAAACATTGAAGTTATAAAATGAAAAGAGGGAGCTAAGTAAAAAAGAACTCCTGCTAAGCCTAGCTGAATATATTTTAGCCCTAGGTTAAAAAAAAATAATGGAAAAATTGTAACTCCACCAGTTAAAACCAAAAAAATAGTAGTTTTAAGATTAATAGAAATAAAATTACTTTCACCATTAATAAACATAAATAATAGATAAGGAATTGAAATGATAGAAATTATAAAAGTTTCATATAATAGCCCAATAGACGGTTCTACCATGATATGTTTTCTCAATAATCCATAAACTGCCCAGGTAGAACCAATTAAAATGATTAATACTGGAATTTCATTTAAGCTTACAAATAAATAAGCAATCGCGAATAACATTAATAATACAGCTGTAGTCTTATAAGTAGTTAGTTTTTCTTTTAAAAAAATATTACCTAAAATTATACTAATCATTGGAGTGATAAAGTATCCCATTGAAGCATCTTGAACTCTTTCTTCTCCAACAGCATAAATAAAACATGCCCAATTTGAAGTTATTAGACAAGCTGTAATAGTAAGTATAGAAATCTTTTTAAAAGATCTAAATAAATTAAAAAATTCATCAAGATTTGTAAAACTTAATAATATCAAAAATAGTAAAACAAAAGACCAAAGACCTCTATGAAGAACGACTTCTAAAGTATTTACGTGATTTAATTCATTAAAAAAGAGTGGTTGCGGAAGACCCCAAAATATAGAGGCTATACATGTATAAAGTATGCCTTTAAAAAATGTATTTTTGATCAATTCAAGACGGGCTTACGTCTATTCCTTTAGTATTTAATAATTCTAAAAGTTCTCCACTTTCAAACATTTCTCTTACGATATCGCATCCACCAATAAATTCTTCTTTAACATATAGTTGAGGTATAGTTGGCCAATTTGAAAATTTTTTTATGCCCTCTCTCATTTCGTCACTATCAAGGACATTTACACTTTCAAATTTAACACCAATTTTATTGAGAACCTCAACAGTAGCAGCTGAGAAACCACACATCGGAAAAATAGGAGTACCCTTCATAAATAGAACTACATCGTTAGATTTAATTTCGTTTTCTATATTTTGTGAAACATGATCAACATCATTCATAATTACTCCATAATTGTTTTAAGTTTAAGTGCGTGAAGTTCGTTACCCATTTTACCTTTTAAGGAATCATATACCATTTTATGCTGTTCAACTCTAGTTTTTCCTACAAAGGACTTTGATATAACAGTTGCGCTATAATGATCACCATCACCTTTCAAATCTTCAATTTTTACTCTAGAATCAGGAAGAGCTTCTTCTATAAAATTTTTTATTTGATCTGCTGTCATTGGCATAATATTTAAAATAGCTTAAATATAATAAAAATAAAGTTTATTTGATTTTATTTTTGTAAATCCAGTTAATATTTTTAAGCTCATCTTTATCATCTATAAGGTTTTTAATATCGTTTTTTGATAGTTTCTTATTTAATTGTTTATTCGTAACCATGTTTTCAATAAATTTACTATTATTATTCCATGATAACATCGCACATTCTTGTACGATTTTATAAGCCAAGTCTCTCTGGAAACCTTTTTCAATTAATTTCAACATTATTTCTTGTGATTTATATAAACCTCCTAATGAATTTAAATTTCTTTTCATATTTTTTGGATAAATTTTTAAATTTTTAAGCAGATTATTCAATCTCACTAACATAAAATCAGTAGCAATTGTTATATTTGGTGTAAGAATTCTTTCTACACTAGAATGACTAATATCTCTTTCGTGCCAAAGCACTATATTTTCAAGAGATGGAATAACAGCACTTCTTATATATCTTGAAATACCTGTTAAATTTTCACTAAGCACAGGATTTCTTTTATGTGGCATTGCTGATGATCCTTTTTGTTTATTACTAAAATTCTCTTCAACTTCAAGAACCTCAGTTTTTTGAAGATTTCTAATTTCTACTGCAAATCTCTCAACTGATGAAGCTATAATACCTAAAACAGAAAAAAAGTATGCATGTCTATCTCTGGGAATTATTTGAGTTGATATATCCTCAGGTTTTAAATTTAATTTTTTGGCTACGTATCTTTCAATCCTTGGATCTATAGAATTAAATGTTCCTACTGGACCAGAGATAGCACAAATTGATATTTCATCTATCGCTTGATCAAATCTTTTCATATTTCTTTTAAACTCAAAATAAAATGACGCTAATTTTAATCCAAATGTTATTGGTTCTGCATGTATTCCATGACTTCTACCTATCATTCGGGTATTTTTATGTTTTTTTGCTAGAAATTTAAAAGTTTTGATACATTCAGCTAAATTTTTTTTTATTATTGCTCCTGTTTGTTTTAACTGTATCGAAAATGCAGTATCAATAATATCACTAGATGTAACGCCAAAATGAAAATATTTTGATGATAGGCCAATATACTTGCTTACGTTATCAATGTACGCAACTACATCATGTTTTGTTTTACTTTCTAATTTTTCAATTTCTTTAACATTAAACTTAGCATTTTTCTTAATATCATTAGCAGCTTTTTTAGGTATAATTCCAAGATGAGCTTGCTTTTCAGCAATAAGACACTCAATGTGAGTCCATATATTAAATTTATTTTCTAAAGACCATATTTTTTCAATTTCTGGCCTATTATATCTTGGTATCATTTCTATTTGTTTATATATCTTTTATTGGGAAAGCAGTACCATTTTTAGATAATGTAAATATTTCATTTCCATCTTCAGTTATCCCAATAGTATGCTCAAATTGTGCTGATAATGACTTATCTTTAGTTACTGCCGTCCAACCATCATTTAATATTTTTGTTTGCCACCCACCTAAATTAATCATTGGTTCGATGGTCAAAAACATCCCAGGTTCTAGTCTTGGTCCTTCACCAGGCTCTCCGAAATGCAAAACACTTGGCGGAGTATGAAACTCTTTGCCAATTCCATGACCACAAAAATCCCTAACAACTGAGTATCCATTTTGTTCTGCTAATTTTTGAATTTTATTTCCAATATCTCCAATATGATTTCCTGGCTTAGCTTCCTCAATTCCAGCAAGAAGAGATTCATATGTTATTTTTAAAAAATTATAATTTTTTTTGTTGGTTTGACCTGCAACAAACATTCTTGAACTATCTCCATACCATTCATTTAAAATAACAGTAACATCAACATTAACTAAGTCACCTTCTTGTAATACTTTTTTATCTGATGGAATACCATGACAAACTACATGATTAACTGATGTACAAACTGATTTAGGAAATCCTTTATAATTTAGTGGTGCTGGAGTAGCATTATTTTTTATAATTATTTCATGACAAATATCATTAATTTCTAAAGTACTTATACCCGGAAGTATTTTTTCATACAATGAGTCTAAAACATGAGCAGCAAGAGAACCTGCTTGTCTCATATTTTCGAAATCCTTTTTGGAATATATTGGGATATTGTTATTTCTCATTTAAAATTAATTTTTACAATCTAATAAATAATATATACATAAATATCAATTAAACTTATGAGTTCATTTACAGCTGCAATTATTGTTATTGGAGATGAAATATTATCTGGCAGAACCCAAGACACAAATTCTAATTTTATGGCCAAAAATTTACTACAAGAGGGGATAAAATTAGAAGAAGTAGTAATAATTAAAGATGATAAACAAACTATAATAGACAGGGTACTAAACTACAGTAAAAAATATTCTTATGTTTTTACAACAGGTGGAATAGGGCCTACCCACGATGATATTACCTCTGAGAGTATATCCAGTGCATTTAATTTAGAATGTGTCATAAACCATGAGGCTTTTAAAATACTAAATAATTATTATCCCAAAGGAGAATTCAATGAAAGTAGGCAAAGAATGTCAAAAATGCCAATTGGCTCTGACTTAATTTTGAACCCTATGACAGCAGCTCCTGGTTTTAAAATAAAAAATGTATACGTACTACCTGGTGTTCCAGAAATAATGCAAGTTATGTTTTTAGAGTTAATTAAGAAATTGAAAAAAGGCAAACCTAAGATTGTAACAACTATTAACACTAATCTTTATGAGAGTAAAATTGCTAATTTTTTAAAAGATATTCAGGATAAATATAAAGATTCATCAATAGGAAGTTATCCTTACTTTAATTTGGTAGCAAAAACTGGTGGCGTCAACATTGTGGTATCTTCATGGAATATGACTTCAATACAACCTGTAGTAGATGACATTGTAAATATGATCAAATTAAATGGTGGAAAAAGTTCAATAGTTTGAATAGATTATCAATCGGCTAGTGTTGAAATGGTAGACACAAATGATTTAAATTCCTTGCTGAATTTGTAACTACATCAAGCATTTAGCTATTATCATCTACATTTTGGTGGATCGGTTTGTTAGTTAAAATATAGTTTATGGTCTTTTTGATAAAAGAAAATGAAAAAACCAATAATTGAAACAATATTTAATGGTAAATATATTGGCAGTCTAAATCTCCAATCATAATCAATAAGGGTTAGGGAATGAAAAAAAGCAAAACAAAAAATAAATACCAAGCAATTTATAATAAGATTTTTTTGATAATTTGTTAAAGTTTTAAATTTAAATAAAGAATATCCTGCAAAAAAATAAATTGGGAAGAAAATTATAGTATTTAAGATATTATGTTTTAAACTATACAATTGATCCCAAAAAACAAAGAAATATATAAATTTTAAAAAAAACAATTTTAGTAAGTTCAATAAATTTATATGATTTATTTCAATATATGTATGAAATCTATTTCGGACTATCACACCTTCTTGATAATAACCAAATATTTTTTTGAACGACAAATCGGCGAATTTTCCTTCTAGAAAATTATGAAAAATAATTAGTTCAAAAAATATTGCAAAACAACAAAAAAATAAAATTAAAAATAATGGTAAAAATTTGTATAATTTAAATTTTATGCATATATTTATAATAATCAAAGTTGTGACTATTAAAAGCAGAACTACAAAAGTTGGTCTAGTAAAAAAACTTATCACTAAAATAAGAAAAATAAAAATTAGATAAATTATATTTTTTTTTATCTGATAAACAAAACACATAAAAAAAAGTAAACTGACTAATAAATAAAAAATGTAATCTGTGAGCAAATATCTTATCCAAAGAAATTGTTCATAATTACCAAAAAATATATAAAGACTAAAACTCATAATTGGAATTAATTTTAATTCTTTATTTAATAAAAATAAAAGTAGTGAAAAAATAAGAAAAAAAATACAGAGATTAAAATAAACAAAAAACATCTGCCAGTTTTGAAAATATATTAGCTGAAAAAAATACATTATATAAACTGTAATAAGATAATTATATCCCTTTTGACTGTGTTCATCATTGTTGTTTATGAAACTAAAGTCATTATTTTTAATGAGTTGCACCCATTCAAGGTATGTAAATGAGTCTCCGCCCATTATGAAACCAAGAGAATTCAATAAAAAAATATAAATAATGAAGAGGAAAGATAAAAATATAGACAAAACGAAATAATAATTTTTAGCTATATCTTTCATAATATTTATTAATACATATATTCAATAAAAATTATACAAGTTATTAATTAATTTTATAACTAAAGTTCTGTACTCAATTATAAATAAATTTAGTTGCTTTTCATAATTTCTGTAATTAATAAATAATGTTATGATTGAAAATAAAATTGTTAGGACTTTAATTATTGGTTCTAATTTTGGATATCATTCTCACTTCTATGCTTTAAAAAAAATAAAATGTAAAATAATAGACATAGCAAGTCCAAATATATATCAAAAAAATATTTCAGATAATAATCTAAGAAAATTTAAAAATTATAAACTTGCTCTAAAAAAAAATAAATACGATATGATAACTTGTGCTGTCCCTCCCTTAATTCAAGAAAAAGTAATTAATTATATAATGAAAAAAAATATTACAGTAAAATATCTTTTTTTTGAAAAACCGTATTCTATTAATTTAAAATTATTAAAAAAAAGTATTAACTATTTTACAAAAAAAAATATTTTAATAAATGTAAATTTTATTTTTCCAAAAAACACACAATGGATAGAATTTATAAAAATATTAAAAAGGGAGACAATAACCTCAATAAAATATAGATGGTTTTTTAAACAAACTTTTTATATTGATTTTAAAAAATCGTGGAAAATTACAGAGAATCAAGGAGGCGGTATTTATTATAATTATTTAATACATTTGATTTATAATATTCTTTTTATCTTCAAAGAAATTAAAATTTTAGAAATTAAAAAATATATTAATAATTATAACTATGTTGATAATATAAATATTAAGGTATTGTGTGATAATAAGATTCCTTGCCAAATAAAAATTTCAAACAATTCTAAAAGTAATATTCATCATATTAAGACGGAATCAAAAAAAAATATAATTGAACTTCTGAATAATTCAAAGAATTGGACAAAAAATTTTAAATTATTAAAAAATAAAAGAATGATAATTAATAAAAAAAATGATAACTTAAACGAAAGATATAATTTAACTTATAAAAACATAAAAGAACTTTTAAAAAATAATAATTGCTCAGAAAATAAATATCTTTACAATATATCTACAATTATTAAATCACATGAGTTAACAAAAAAAATATCATTAATGCATGATTGATCACAATTATAATATTGGTTATTTAAATCATTGTCAGATTTGTTATTCAAAAAATCTTACAGAGGTAATTGATTTAGGCTATCAACCATTAGCTGACGATCTAATAAAAAAAACAAATATAAATAGAGAATGTATATATTATCCAATTAAGATTAATCTTTGCAAAAAATGCATGTACGTTCAAAATAACTACATAGTAGGTGACAATATTCTTTATAATAAAAATTATCATTATAGGCCTGGAATATCGAAATCTATTGTGAATAATCTTAAAATACTAGCTAAAGAAACAATACAAAATTATGATTTAAAACCTTCAGATTTAATAATAGATATTGGATCAAATGATGGAACATTATTATCACAATTTAAATTTTTTGGTTACAATAATTTATTGGGAATAGAACCTACAGGTACTTATATTTTTCATAAAGAAAAAAATATTAAAGTATTAAATGATTTTTTTAATACAAAAACAGCAGAAAAAATTTATTTTAAATATAATAAGGCGAAAATTATTACTACTACAAATGTTTTTGCACATACTAATAAACTTGGTGAATTCATTAAAGGGATTAAAAAAATAATTAAAAAAAATGGATTTTTTATAATAGAGAATCATTATCTTTTAGACGTAATTAAAAAAAATCAATTTGATACTTTTTATCATGAACATTTAAGAACTTACTCTTTAAGAAGTTTAATAAAATTAATGAAACTCTATGGATTTTATGTCTATAATGCAAAAACTTCAGATAGATATGGCGGAAATATCCAAGTACATTTTACACTACAAAAAATAAAGCCTTTGCCAAATGTTAATAAAATCTTAAATATGGAAAAAAATTTTGGATTAGATAATCCCAGCACATATTTTAAATTTAATTCTAGAATAAATATAATTAAAAATAATCTTTATGAATATCTAAATAAAAATAAATCTAAATACATTATTGGTAAAGCTTTTCCAGCTAGAGCCTCAGTAATCATTCATTATTTTTCATTTTTAAAAGATCATTTGCAATTTATTGTCGAACAACCTACTTCTTTAAAATTAGGACATCTTGCACCTGGAACAGATTTAGAAATCATAAATAGTAATTTTCTATTTAAAAACAAGCCAGATATTATGATAATTCTGGCTTGGCATTTGTTTAATGATATTTCAACAAAATGGCGAAAAAATGGTCTTAAAAAAACAGTCTTTATTTCACCATTACCCAAATTCAAAATTTATAAATGATAGATCAATTAACCTATAATAAAATAATCGAATCTGTAAATCAAAAAATTCTAAAACAAAATAAAATAAAAAATATTTTAATAACTGGATGTGGAGGAATGATTGGAAGTTATTTGGTTGCTGCTTTATTAGCGAAAAAATTTAAAGGTTTTTTTAATATTTATGGTTATGATATTATAGCACCTAAACTTGATAAAAAATTAATTGATACAAAAAATTTTATATTTACTAAAACTGATTTAACTAAAGTAAGAAATTTTAATCTCAATAAAAAAATAGATTTAATTATTCATCTAGCTGGAATTCCCTCTCATAAATATTACAAGAAATACCCATTAGAAACATATTTTTTAAATTCAGATCTTTGTAAAATTTTATTGGATTTTGCAAGAATTAAAAAAGCAAAATTTATATATTTTAGTTCTAGTGAAATTTATGGAAACCCTGATAAAAAAAATATCCCTACTTCAGAAGATTATGAAGGAAGAGTATCTAGTATTTCAGATAGATCTTGCTATGATGAAAGCAAAAGATCTGGTGAGACTTACACTTATATTTATAAAAATTTTTATTCACTAGATACAAAAATAATAAGACCATTTAATTTTTATGGTAATGGAATGTCAAAAATTGATAAAAGAGTTATCCCACAATTTTTTTATGATTATATAAAATATAAAACTATGAATGTGTATGGCGATGGCAACCAAACAAGGACATATTGTAATATCATTGATGCAATACCTATCATTATAAAAATCTGTTTTTTTGGAAAATATTTTGTTTATAATGTAGGAAACGATACTGGAGAGATAAGTGTAAATAATTTAGCAAATAAAATTGCTAACACTTTTAATGAAAAAAAATTTAAAATTAAAAATATAAATTACCCAAAAGATTATCCTTCAAGTGAACCTTTAAGAAGATGTCCAAATATTCGAAGAATAAAAAATGAATTTTCATATAAACCGAAAATATCACTTAAAGAAGGATTAATTTTGTTCAAAAAATATGCAGAGAACAATTTTTAGTTTTTATTAATAAAAGCAAAATTTATTGCATTTATTATTACATCAATACAATATCGTACTGGTGGTATATTAGAAACTTGATTTTCGTAAACTGTTTGAATTGGAAATTCTTTTATTTTTAAATTCTTATTCATTATTCTAAATTGTAATTGTTGCTCAAAAATCCATTTATCACTAAGATTGTCAAAATTCATTTTATTAATATCTGAAATAAAATATCCTCTAAAACCACTAAAATACTCAGTAAGTTTTTTTCTGAAAATAAAATTAATAAAGATAGTTAAACATCTATTAGCAAAATACCTAATTGTTGGCATGTTTTCTCTAACCGAAGAAAAATTTAAAAATCTAGATCCATAAACAAGAGTATTTTTATCTAATAATAGCGACATTTTTTTAATTTGATCAGGAGGATATTGTCCATCACCATGAAGAAATATAATTTTTTTAAAATTATACTTTATTGCATACTTAAATGATAATTTATAATTGAATCCATAGCCCATATTTTTTTTATTGTTAATTATTTCAATATTTTCAGTTTTATATTTTTCAATAAATTTTTTTATTTCATTAAGTGTATCATCTGTAGAAAAATCATTGATTAATATTACAGATGTATTCTTATGATTTGATAAGTGAACTTTTTTTAATAACAAATATATAAATTTATCTACGTTGTAACAAAAAATAGATATAAGATTTTCTTTTGTTGTATTATTCATTTATATTTTATTTTACTACTTATCACATTAAAACTAACATATTTCAGAAAAGTTTTAGCTACCACACTAAAAAATTTCATTATTGATCTCTATACATGATTAGCCTCTATTAGCCCATGTTTCATGTAGCAAGGGTTTTGCTTTAGTCAACAGAACGCTTCATTTATTTAAATTCCCTAGGTATATAGAAAAAAATCTTTAACACTTAATTTTTGTTGCAATTTTAACTATCCAATTTAATGCAACTTATGTTAAAGTACTTTCAGAATGTGAAGAAATATAATAGAAATCCTTCTGAAAAACTAATTGGCCTCGTGGTGGAATGGTAGACACAAAGGACTTAAAATCCTTGCCCTTTTGGGAGTGCCGGTTCAAGTCCGGCCGAGGCTACCACCGAGAAATATGACTTTAATAACTAAATGATTAAGTTATTATTCATATTATGTTTTCTTTTATAACTATTGGCACAAACAATCTTAAAAGAGCTGGAAGCTTCTATGATAAAGTTCTAAAGCCTCTAAAAATACAAAGAACTTTGACACATAATCGATATTTTGGTTATTCTAGAAATATATCACCTAACAAAATTGAACTTTATTTGATTAAACCACATAACAAAAAAAGAGCAACCGTAGGAAATGGTACAATGGTTACTTTTATTGCTAAATCAAGAAAAGTAGTAGAAGATTTTTACAAAATTGGAATTAAGCTTGGAGCTAAGAGTGAAGGTGTTCCAGGACCAAGACATGGCAAAGATTACTACGCATATATAAGAGATCCAGATGGAAATAAAATATGTGTATTTAAAAAAATATAATTTTATTTAAAAATTAAATTGTTCATTTAATATCTTATCCTCAATCGAGTGTTTGCTATCAAATAGCACTGTGCATTTATTTTCGTTTGATGATTCAATATTAACTGTGTCAATATTCCTAAATTCTACATTATCTGCAGTTACACTAGAAGATCTGTCTTTTTTATCTAAAACATTAAATTCAATTTTGTTTGTTTCAGAGAGCAAAGCACCTCTCCATCTTCTAGGTCTAAAAGCACTTATTGGTGTTAATGCTAAAATATTTGAATCCAAAGGTAATATACTTCCATGCGCTGATAAATTATATGCAGTACTTCCAGCTGAAGTCGATACTAATACACCATCACAAATTAATTCTTTCATTTTTATTTCGTCATTAATTTTAATTTTTACTTTTGATGCTAAATGTGTTTGCCTCATAAGTGAAACTTCATTATATGCAAATGCTTTAAATATTTTCTTTTCAATACTTACAGCTGTCATCTTAAGTGGTTTAAAGTCAGATCTTTTTGCATTGTATATAGTTTCGTTTAAATCTTGATCTATTATATTATTCATTAAAAAACCTATTGAACCAAAATTAATTCCAAAAAATGGCTTTTTTAAATTGTTTAAATTGTGTAATGATTTTAGTAGTAAGCCATCTCCTCCTATAGGCACAATATAATCTGAATCTTCAACAGGATTTTGACCATAGATTTTTGTAAACTTTATTTCGGCTTTCTTTGCTTCAATATTATTAGATGATAAAAAATGGAATTTCATTATCCACCTGTTACATTCATATGTCTTTTCATATATTTATTAATTTTAGAATCAATCATGAAATCGTGATTTTTAGGTTTAATATTCAGGGCAAATTTTATTTTTTCTTTAATATAATTATCACTAAAGTCTTTTCTCATAATATCCATAAAATCTACGTAATCATTCTGACCAAGACACATAAATAGCTTTCCGGTACTAGATATTCTTACTCTATTACAAGTAGCACAAAAATTATTTGTTAATGGGCTAATGAAACCTATATTTGAAGACAAACTATCACTTACATAATACCTTGCAGGCCCGCCTGTGTTATGAGTACTTTGCCTAAAATTATATTTTTTATTAAGATTTTCAAATATGTCAGTCAAAGATGTGAATTGATATTCTCTTGATATATCTGTTTCTTCCATTGGCATAACTTCAATAAAAGTTAAATCAATTTTTTTAGAATCAGTCCAGTTGATTAATTCTTCAATTTCATTTTCATTAAAATCTTTAATTACGACAGTATTTATTTTGATCTTAATACCTTCGTTCAAAGACTCATTTATACCATCAAAAACTTTTTCAATGTTTCCAAATCTTGTTATTTTATTATATTTCTCCGGATTAATAGTATCTAACGAAACATTTATTCTTTCAATTCCATTCTTGCGCAATTGATTTGCATATTTTTTTAATAAGGTTCCATTTGTTGTAATGGTAATTTCTTTTAAATTTGTATTATATTTTTTATAATTCAATCTTTCTATTAGTTTAATTATATCTTTTCTAACTAATGGTTCACCGCCAGTGAGTCTTATTTTCTCAACACCCAAATCTATAAAATTATCACAAAGTCTCTCAATTTCCTCTAATGTTAAAATATCTTTTCTTGGTAAAAATTGCATTTTTTCTTTCATGCAATACACACACCTTAAATCACATCTATCGGTTACAGATACACGGAGATAGTTAACTTTTCTTAGATATTGATCAATTAGTTTCATTAATTTTTATTATTTTTAATTCAACTTCTCTAGGGTTTATAGTTTTTTTTCCAACATTTTCAAAATTAATAGTAATTTTATTATTTATTGATGATTGAACCTGACCAATTCCCCATTCTTTTTCTTTAATTACATTTATAACAAATGTACCTGGAGTGAGATCGCCAAAATAAAATTCCGACATTTAAATATATGATTAGTTAATTCTTTTTTCTGCTTTTTCATGCATTTCTTGAGCCTCTAGACTTAGTGTAGCAACTGGTCTTGCCTCTAATCTTTTAATACTTATTGGCTCACCAGTTTCATCACAATAGCCGTAAGAACCATCTTCAATTCTCTGAAGCGCTGCATCTATTTTATTAATTAGTTTTCTCTCCCTATCTCTGGTTCTAAGCTCAAATGACCTATCTATTTCTTCAGATGCTCTGTCAGTTATATCTGGCTTAGCCTCATTTTCATTTTGAAGATTATTAAGGGTTTGTGAAGATTCTTTTAAAAGTTCACTTTTCCAATTTATAAGCTTTAATTTAAAATACTCTCTCATTTTAGCGTTCATAAATTTTTCTTTTTGTGTGGGCTTATAATTTTTAGGTATTTTAGTCATAGATTCTTAAAAAGACGGTGATTTATCAAAAGATAATATTTATTCAAGTAATATTAAAAATATCTTATATTAAAAATAGTATTATATTTCAGTAATTTATCAATTTTATTTAAAAAGAACAAAAATAGAACTTTTAAAATGAGAACAAAACATGTACAAGAAAACATGATTTGCAAGAATCTTAATAAAAACTTAGGAAATTAATGGAGTAATGAGATGTCTCAAGCTAAACTAAAAGTAGTAAATAACGAGAATTCAATGGATAAAGAAAATAGAAGTAAGTCTTTAGAAGCCGCAGTAAGCCTAATTGAAAAAAATTACGGAAAAGGTTCAATAATGAAATTAGGCTCAAAAACTAACGTAGATATTGAAGCTATATCAACAGGATCATTAGGTTTAGATATAGCATTAGGTATTGGAGGGGTTCCTAAAGGTCGAATTATTGAAATATATGGACCTGAAAGCTCTGGTAAAACAACTCTGGCTACTCATATTGTTGCAGAATCACAAAAAAAAGGTGGAAACTGTGCTTTTATTGATGCAGAACATGCACTAGATCCAGCATATGCAAAAAAACTAGGAGTAAACCTAGAAGAGCTACTAATTTCACAACCCGACACAGGTGAGCAAGGATTAGAAATAGCGGATTCTTTAATCAAATCTGGTGGTATTGATGTATTAATTATTGACTCTGTTGCAGCTCTTGTGCCTAGAGCAGAGCTTGAAGGAGATATGGGGGATTCATTACCTGGTTTACAAGCAAGATTAATGAGTCAGGCTTTAAGAAAATTAACAAGCTCAATATCTCAATCAAACACTCTTGTAGTATTTATTAATCAATTAAGAATGAAAATAGGAGTAATGTTTGGAAGTCCTGAGACAACCACAGGTGGTAATGCATTAAAATTTTATTCATCTGTTAGAATGGATATTAGAAGAATTGGCGCTATTAAAGATAAAGATGAAATTATTGGAAATCAGACGAGGGTAAAAATTGTTAAAAACAAAGTTGCACCGCCTTTTAAAGTAGTTGAATTCGATATTATGTATGGAGAAGGTATATCTAAACTAGGTGAACTTGTTGACCTTGGAGTCAAAGCAGAAATAATTGATAAATCTGGATCATGGTTTTCTTATAAAGAGACTAAAATAGGTCAGGGTAGAGAAAATGTTAAATCTTACCTAAATGATAACCCTTCAATAGCTAAGGAAATCGAAAATCAAATCCTTCAAAATGCTGGAATAGTTGAAAAAGCTATGATGGAAGGAAAGATTGAGAAAAAAGAAGATAAGGCAAAAGAAGAAATTAAAGAATAATTTTTTAATTATCATATTCATAGGCGTCATTTTGTTTAATGGCGCCTTTTTTATTTAGACAATATAGATTTCAGGTTATATTAACTTTTCATGAATTCTAATAAGATTAGATCAACATTTCTTGATTATTTTAAAACTAATGGTCACGAAATTGTTCATTCAAGTTCACTAGTTCCAGATAATGATCCTACACTGATGTTTGCAAACTCAGGTATGGTTCAATTCAAGAATATATTTACAGGTAAGGAAAAAAGAGAATACAAAAGGGCTACTACTGCTCAAAAATGTGTTAGAGCGGGTGGTAAACATAATGATCTAGAAAATGTAGGTTATACAGCCAGACACCATACATTTTTTGAAATGTTAGGTAATTTTTCATTTGGAGATTATTTTAAAGATTTAGCTATAGAGCTTGCTTGGAATTTAATAACTAAAGAATTTTCTATAAGTAGGGATAGATTATTAGTTACTGTTTACTCTGAAGATGATGAGGCATTTAAATTATGGAAAAAAATTGCAGGTTTATCTGATGATAAAATAATAAAAATTAGTACTTCAGATAATTTTTGGTCAATGGGTGAAACTGGCCCTTGCGGACCTTGTTCAGAGATCTTTTTTGACCATGGTGATAAATACGAAGGAGGCCCACCTGGTTCTCCTAACGAAGATGGTGATAGATTTATAGAAATTTGGAATTTGGTTTTTATGCAATTTGAACAATTATCTAAAACTGAAAGAATAAATCTTCCAAAACCTTCTATTGATACCGGAATGGGATTAGAGAGAATGACAGCTCTTTTAGAGGGTTCTAATGATAATTATTCAACAGATTTATTTCAACCAATTATAAATGAATCAACAAAACTTTGTGGAAATGAAAGTTCAATTAAAAATCCTAGTCATAGAGTTATTGCAGATCACTTAAAATCATCTTCTTTTTTAATTGCTGATGGAGTAATGCCTTCAAATGAAGGTAGGGGTTATGTTTTAAGGAGAATAATGAGAAGAGGAATGCGACATGCACATTCTTTAGGGAATAAAGAGCCTGTATTTCACAAACTATTCCCTATTTTTCTAGATGGAATTAAAAATTCATATCCTGAATTAGACAGGGCAAAAGATCTCATTTTGAATACACTGATTAATGAAGAAACAAAATTTAAGGAAACTGTTGAAAAAGGTATAAAAATTTTAGATGAGGAGATTTCTAACTCAACCAATATATTTAATGGAGAAGTAGCATTTAAATTATATGATACCTATGGATTTCCCTTAGATTTAACTCAAGATTATTTGAAAAGTAAAAATATTGAAGTCGATACAAAAACATTTGAACAAAAAATGTTAGATCAGAAGGAAAGAGCAAGACAAAGCTGGAAAGGTACAGGAGACATTCAGGATGACAGCATTTGGTTTGAAATAACTTCTAAGATAGAGCCAACAGAATTTTTAGGATATTCGGATATGGAGGCTGATTGCAATATAATTTCGATAATATTAGAAAGTAAATCAGTAGATAAAATTAAAAAAGATCAAGAAGCAATTATATTATTAAATCAAACACCTTTTTACGGAGAAAGTGGTGGTCAGGTTGGTGATCAGGGTTTTTTTGAAAATGATAACTTTAAGTTTGAAGTTATGAACACAACAAAAATATTTGGCAACTATTTTCTTCACAAAGGTAAAGTAATTAGTGGTAAATGTGTAATTAATGATACCATTAAGGCAAGCATAAATAAAGAGAATAGAGACTTTATTAAATACAATCATTCATCAACTCATTTGTTGCATGCTGCTCTAAGAAAAATACTAGGTAAGCATGTTACACAGAAGGGCTCACTTGTAAATTCAGAAAAACTCAGATTTGATTTCAGTCATAATAATCCAATTGAGAAAAATCAACTCACAAATATTGAAGAAATTGTAAATGATCAAATTCAAAAAGATGGATTTGTTGAAGTTAAAGTTGTCGATCAGAAAAAAGCTATTGAAGAAGGCGCAATGGCATTATTTGGAGAAAAATATAGTGATGAAGTAAGAGTAGTAACAATGGGTCAAGAAAATGAATCATTTTTTTCAAAAGAATTATGTGGTGGAACTCATGTTGTTAGATTAGGTGAAATAAGTAAATTTAAAATAACTAATCAATCTAGTGTTGCGTCTGGAATTAGAAGAATTGAGGCTGTATCTAATATTGCAGTAGATAAATATATTAAAGAAATAGAAGGCAATATATTAGAAAAAAATAAAAACCAAGATTATCAAATTCAAGATTTAAAGAATAAAATTAAAAAAATTAATGCTGATTATATTTTTAAAAATAAAACTGATGAAAAGGTTTTATTAATTAAAGAATTAAGTCAGACATACGAAAAATTAAAACAAAATATGTCTATATCAAAAAATATTGATAATATTGTTGTAAAAAAAATTAGAGACTTAAATTTTATTTATTTAATAGCTGAAGATTATCCAAATAAATCTTTGAAAACATTTATTGATGAACAAAAAAAACAATACAATAAAAAAAGTATTTCATTAATAATTTCAAAAAATGAAAATAAAATATCTATAGTATTGGGGGTTACAGACGATATTACAGATATTTTCGATGCTTCAAAAGAAATAAAAGAAATTTCAAATATTCTTGGTGGTAAGGGTGGGGGTGGAAGAAAAGACCTAGCTCAAGGAGGTGGATCAGAAGTTAGTCAAATTAGTGAAAGTATAAATTACATAGAAGATAAACTAAATTCTATTAGCTAGTTTGAAAATTATTTTTTATTGCTCTTAAAAAATCTTGAGTGTTTAACCATTTTTGATCTTTGTTTATTAATATTGCTAAATCTTTTGTCATTTCACCATTTTCTACAGTTTTGATACATGTTTTCTCTAAATTTTTAGCAAAATTTATTAATTCATTATTACCATCAAATTCTCCTCTAAAACTTAAACCTCTTGTCCAAGCAAAAATTGATGCAATAGGATTAGTTGAAGTTTCGATACCTTTCTGATGATTTCTATAATGTCTGGTAACAGTTCCATGTGCAGCTTCAGCTTCTACTGTTTTGCCATCTGGAGTCATCAATACACTTGTCATCAAGCCTAGTGATCCAAATCCTTGAGCAACAGAGTCTGATTGAACATCGCCATCATAATTTTTACATGCCCAGATAAAATTACCTTCCCATTTTAATGCTGATGCTACCATATCATCTATTAATCTGTGTTCGTAAACTATATCATTTTCTTTAAACTTATCTTTAAATTCAGAGTCAAAAACATACTGAAATAAATCTTTAAATCTTCCATCGTAGATTTTTAAAATAGTATTTTTAGTAGAAAGATAAACTGGCCAACCTAGGTTAAGTCCATAATTAAAACATGCCCTAGCAAAGTCTTTAATTGAATTATCTAAATTGTACATTGATAGAGCTACACCAGATTTTTCAAATTCATATACATCTTTTGTAAATCCTTCAGTTCCATCTTTAGGTTCAAAAACCATTTTAAGTGTTCCTGGTTTATCTATTAATGTGTCAGTTGCTCTATATTGATCACCAAAGGCATGTCTAGCAACTACAATTGGCTGGTTCCAATTCGTAATTATTCTTGGAACATTCTTACATATAATTGGCTGTCTAAATATAGTTCCTCCAAGTATGTTTCTTATTGTTCCATTTGGAGAACGCCACATTTTTTTTAATTTGAATTCTTCTACTCGATTTTCATCTGGCGTAATTGTTGCACATTTTATTCCTACACCATACTTTTTAACTGCTTCAGCTGCATCTATTGTAATTTGATCATTAGTTTCATCTCTTTTAATCACTCCAAGATCAAAATATTTTATATCAATATCAAGATAAGGCAAAATTAATTGCTCTTTGATGTATTCCCAGATAATTCTGGTCATTTCATCTCCATCCATTTCAACAACAGGGTTTTTAACTTTTATTTTTGCCATTTAATTAATATATT
>CACOIH010000002.1 GCA_902627245.1 uncultured Alphaproteobacteria bacterium | reverse complement strand
TTTTTCAACATTTTTCATTATTTGAGTCACTTTCAGTTAGAGAAAACTTAATTTTAGGTATCGATGAAACAATGTCTTACTCAAATCTAGAAAAAAAATTAGAAAATATTAGTTCACAATATAATCTCCCATTAGATCTAGATGCACCCATTACTTCTTTATCTGCAGGAGAAAAGCAAAGAGTTGAGATTGTAAGGATTTTACTTCAAGACCCTCAGATTTTAATTATGGATGAGCCAACTTCGGTCTTAACTCCACAAGAAGTTGAAAGTTTATTTGTTACTCTAAATGCTTTAGTAAAAGAAGGAAGAACAATATTATATATTACACATAAATTAGAAGAAGTAATATCAATTTGTGATACAGTTACAATAATGCGTAATGGTGAAGTAATTGACACCTCTTCAACATCAAATTTCACAGCAAAATCACTAGCAACTAAAATGTTAGGTCAAAGACTTGATGATCTTAAGACTAATTATGAGCATATAAAAGATGAATATAACTTTGAAGTAAATAATATTTCTTGTGAATTTAATGATCCTTTTCTGACTGATTTAATAAATATATCTTTTAAAGTTAGAGTAGGAGAGATTTATGGCATCGCAGGTGTTGCAGGTAATGGTCAATCAGAGCTAATGGATATATTAACAGGTGAAAACACAAATATTAGTTCAGGTGAAATAATTTTTAACAAAAATAAAATTCAATACTTAGGTCCACAAAAAAGAAGAGATTTATCTATTTCTTTTGTTCCAGAAAACAGATTGGGACATAGCGCTGTTCCTGAATTAAGTTTATCTGAAAATATCTTATTAAGTCAGTTTCCAAAAAATAATTTTTTGAAAAATGGTATAATTTTAAAAAATAATATTGATGATTACGCAAACAATGTAATCAAAGATTTTAATGTTGTGACTCCCGGGAACGATGCAAAAGCCTCAAGTTTGTCAGGTGGTAATTTACAAAAATATGTTATTGGGCGAGAAATTTCATCAAATCCTAAATTATTAATAATTTCTCACCCTACTTGGGGGATAGATGCCGGGGCAGAACACGCTATAAGAGAGTCTTTGATTAATCTTGCTCAAAATGGAACTTCAATAATTGTTATATCACAAGATCTTGATGAGCTTTTGGAAATTACTCATAAAATTTCTGTAATTTACAATGGCAAACTATCAAATGCCTTTAATACGAACGAAGTAGAAATAGAAAAGATAGGTTTGTTGATGGGAGGTAAAGATGAATAATTTTTTGCCTATGATTATCTCAAGGTCACAAAGTTCAAATATAATGAATTTTTTTGTACCAATTATAGCTATAGTATTAACTCTTATAACTGGATCAATAATTTTTCTATTACTTGGTTTTGATCCAATTTATGCTTTATATACATTTTTTATATCACCCATTTCCTCTTCATATGGAGTGTCTGAATTGCTCGTTAAGGCAACACCACTTGCTCTTATTGCTATAGGTTTAGCTTTTTGCTTTAAAAATAATATTTATAATATCGGTGCAGAAGGTCAGCTTACAATGGGCGCAATATTTGGAGGAGGGATAGGTATACTCTTTCATGATACAAATGCATTTTGGCTTCTACCACTTATGATTTTTGCAGGCGCAATTGGGGGAGCGTTGTGGGGTCTTATTCCTGCATTTCTTAAAACTAAATTTAATACAAATGAAATATTAACAAGTTTAATGTTGGTATATGTTGCACTTTTTATTTTAGATTTTTTAGTTGTGGGTCCTTGGAAAGATCCAAATGGCTTTAGCTTTCCAAAATCTAGAGCATTTAGTGAGTCTGGAAGAATGCCTTTACTATTTGACGGATTAAGAGTGCATTTTGGACTAATTGTTACATTATTTTTAATATTTGTTTCTTGGTTTGTTTTTTCAAAAACAATGTTTGGTTTTCAATTAAAGGTATCTGGATTTAGCCCTAAAGCAGCAAGATATGCAGGCTTTAATCAAACAACACTTATTTTTCTAGCTTTTGGGATATGCGGCGCATTTGCAGGAATAGCTGGTTTATCAGAAGTATCAGGACCAATTGGTTTGTTATACAGAGATATTTCTCCAAATTATGGATTTACTGCAATCATAGTTGCATTTCTTGGTAGATTGCACCCCGTTGGAATTATATTTGCTTCTTTAATAATCGCATTGACATATCTTGGGGCTGAAGATGCTCAATTATTTTTACAAATACCTTCCGCTGTCGGTTTTATTTTCCAAGGATTAGTTTTGTTTTATTTATTAGGAGCAGAATTACTGATAAATTATAAATTGACATTTAAGAGAACATAATGAGCATTGAACTAATTATTGGAATTTTAGAAATCATCTTAATTGCTACTACTCCATTAGTCTTTGCAGGAATTGGTGAGCTAGTAACAGAAAAATCAGGAGTTTTAAATTTAGGTGTAGAAGGAATGATGTTAGTTGGCGCAGTTACAGCATTCGTTACTTTGGTAATTACGGGAAGTTATTTTTTAGCATTTTTTATTTCTATTCTATCTGGTATTGTAATGTCAGGATTATTTGCAATTTTAGTTTTATTTCTAATGTCTAATCAAATTGCCACTGGTCTAGCACTGACAATTTTTGGCATTGGTTTAAGTTCGATGTTAGGAAAAGAATATATTGGAACCCCAATTGATGGTTTATCACCATGGTTATTTGTTATTTTTTCTTTTGTTATTGTTTTTTTAATCAGTTATTTTTTTTATAAAACCAAAATGGGATTAATTCTAAGAGCTGTAGGAGAGTCTCATAATTCAGCGCATGCACTTGGTTATAGTGTTATTAAAATTAGATTTTTGTCTATATTATTTGGTGGATCTATGTGTGCTTTAGCTGGATCTTATATCTCAATATGCTATGCCCCAATGTGGCAAGAAGGTATGACAGCGGGTAGGGGGTGGATTGCTCTTGCTTTAGTAGTTTTTGCAACATGGAAACCAGAAAGAGTTTTAATCGGTGCATATATTTTTGGAGGCGTCACAATACTTCAGATGAACCTTCAAGCTCTTGGTCTAAGATTTCCTGGTCAATTTTTTAGCATGGCTCCATATATTGCAACTATTATTGTTTTGGTTCTTATTTCAAGCAATAGGCTAAGAATTAAACTGAGTGCGCCAGCTTCTTTAACTATTCCTTTTTATAAAGGTAGATAAATATCCACTTTTTTTTAAAATTATCTTTTATAGAATCGTTGAACTGCATCTAAAAAGGTCGTTGAATAATCATTATATTTAGCAGGTGAGGTTAAAATGGTTAAATTTATTACATTTATATTAGCGTTTTTAGTTTTTGCTTTTGGTTCAGCAAATGCAGATCCTAAAAAGGTTGGATTTATTTATATAGGTCCCCCAGGTGATCATGGTTGGACATATATGCATGATGTTGGTAGAAAATATATGGAGAGCCAACTGGGCGACTCTATTACTTCCACTTATATTGAGAACGTGCCAGAGAACGCAGATGCTGTAAGAGCAATAAGAAAATTAGCTGATTCAGGACACGACTTAATTTTTACCACATCATTCAACTACATGGATCAAACTCATGAAGTAGCAAAGGACTTTCCAGATATAAAATTTGAACATGCAACAGGTTATATGCAAGCAGATAATGTAGCAACATATTCGGCTAGATTTTATGAAGGAAGAATGATTGAAGGACATATTGCTGGTCACATGTCTAAAACAGGTACAATTGGTTATATTGCTTCATTCCCAATTCCTGAAGTTGTGCGTGGTATTAATGCATTTTATTTAGCAGCAGCTAAAGTTAATCCTGATATTAAAATGAAAATAATTTGGGTGTTTACTTGGTACGATCCAGGTAAAGAAGCTGATGCAGCTAATACACTAATCAACCAAGGTGCAGATATTATAGTTCAGCACACTGATACTTATGCCCCATGTCAAGCCGCTCAAAAAGCAGGCGTATTCGCATTTGGACAAGCATCTAATCAAGAAGCTTTTTGTCCTGATGCTCATTTAACTTCAATTGAAGATATTTGGGGTCCATATTATGCTGATAGAGCAAAGGCTGTTGTTGATGGCACTTGGTCTTCTGGTGATACTTGGGACGGTATGGACAAAGGTATGGTAGTTATGTCACCATACAATACAAAGTTAATGCCTTCTAGCTTAATTCAAGAAGCTGTGAATATGGAAGTTGGAATCAAGGATGGAACACTGCATCCATTCACTGGGCCTATTTACAATCAAGCAGGCGAATTAGTTGTTCCTGAAGGTGAAGTTGCACCCGATGGTATGCTATTGGGTATGAACTTCTACGTTCAAGGTATTGATGGAGAAGTTCCACAATAATCATTATTTATTTTAATCTCCCTCATTATTTGAGGGAGGTTTAATCACATTTAATAAGAAGGATTTCAGAATGGCTGAATTACATATTTCATTTGATGAATATAGAAAAAAAACTGAGCAATTAGCTGCTCAAATTTACAAAGATGGTTGGAATTTTAACCAAGTTGTTTGTATTGCTAAAGGTGGGATGAGAGTTGGAGATATTATGGCTAGAATATTTGATGTTCCATTAGCAATATTATCGGTTGAATCTTATAGAGGAGAAGGTGTAAAAAATAAAAGGGGTGCAATAACTTTTTCTAGAGATTTAGCTAAAACTAGTCCAAATATAGGCTCTAAAGTATTAATAGTAGATGATTTAGCAGATTCAGGAATAACACTAAAGAAAAGTATAGAATGGCTTCAACATACATATGGTTTTTATATTGATGAGCCAATTAGAACAGGAGTATTATTTTATAAAGCTGTCTCTGCATTTAAACCTAATTATTATGTTGATTATTTAGAGGACTCTCCATGGATACACATGCCATATGAAAAATATGAAACAATGAAGCCTGAGGAATTACTTTAAAGAAAAGTAGAAATTTCATCTAAGTATTTTTTTTCTTTTGCAAATTTTGGTATCTTTGCTTTTTTATCTGGATACCCAACAACTAGCAATACAAAAGGTTTTTCATTATTTGGTCTATTTAAAATTTTATTTAAGAAATTCATAGGGCTTGGTGTATGCGTTAGCATTGCCAGACCTGATAGGTGTAAACATGATATTAAAATACCTGTAGCTATACCTACTGACTCTCTAACGTAATAATTTTTAACTTTTTGATTTCCATTTATAGAATATTTTTTCTCAAAAATTGCTATTAAATACGGAGCTTTTTCTAGAAAATCTTTTTTAGGATCTGTTCCTAAAGGCTTAAGGGCATCCAACCACTCTTGAGGTGCTTTTAAATTATAGAATTCCTCCTCTTCTTTTTCTGCTGCAATTTTGATTTTATTTTTTATCAATTTATTTTTAATCACTACAAAATGCCAAGGTTGAAGATTTGCTCCACTAGGCGCCGTACCAGCGGATAGAATTGCATTATTTATTATATTTACATCAAACGATTTGTTATCAAAATCTCTTACACTTCTTCTTTGACTAATTAATTTATAAAATTTTTCAGAATTAATTCTCATTTCTTCAATAGTTTGATTTGAAAATTTTAATTCTTCAGTTATGTATGTTTTTATCTTATGCATTGGCTAGTTATAACGATTGGAATCATAATTATATCAATCTCAATCAGCAACCCATTATATCGACTTGTTTTAAAAAAAAGAATAGATTTAAATTTATTTTTTCAAATATTATTTAGAATTATACTTTTTATTTTAAGCATTATTATTATTTTTTACGGATTATACCTTGAAAGTATAAATTAATACCTTCTTATATTTCTGTCAATTAGTGCGGCCCAAGCATCTATACCACCTAAAACATTTACACAATATGGATAGCCTTGTGCTTTCAGCCATTTGCAAACTGCCTGACTTCTGGTTCCAGTATGACACATAACAAATACATTTTTATCCTTATCTAATTCAGTGTGTCTTTGAGCAATTTCCGATAATTTCATATGGATAGTGCCTTTTATAAATGCATGATCTCTCTCAGTATCTTCCCTTACATCAATAATTTGGATTTTACCCTTATCCTGTCTTAATTCATTAAGTTGATGTACTGTGATTTCACTACTGCTATAGAGTTCCATTAGTTCATTTTATATATTTAAATTAAATTAGCTAGTATTTAATTAATGTACTAACGGTGTATTGAAAAAAAAAATTGTTTAATTATGTTAATCGTTTATAAGCACATAACAAATATAAATAATCATGTCCAAAAAAATTACATTTTCAGCCTTCGGTAGAGATTCATATTACCACAGAGACTGGTTTAAAAAAAACGGTTTCAAATTTGATAGAAGTTCAAGAAAATGGACCGTAGAAAATCTTCCAATTGATAATGCAGAAGAATTTGCAAGCTATTGTAGAAAATATGGACTCACATTCGAAAGATCAGACAGAATGATAACCGAGTTCGACTATGCTGATTATTTGTGGGATGGCAGAAGGGATGAATTCATGAAAGAGTCAGAAAATTTTCAAATTCCACAACCTAAAAATAAAATATAATTTTTGACTATAAAATACCCTGTAAATAATTTCATTTTACTGATCATCTTATCTGCAATATGGGGATCAGCTTTTTTTGCAATTAAAGTTGGTTTAAATGATTTTACTCCGATAGGTGTTGCATCTTTACGACTAATAATTGCATCGATTTTTCTATTATTTTTATTTTATATTCAAAAGAAACAAATAACATTTACAAAAGATCTTTTTTATCTTCTGGTCATTATTGGAATTATTGGAAATTTTATTCCATTTTTCTTAATAAGTTGGGCTGAACAATTTATACCATCATCGACAGCGGGCATGCTTATGGCAATTGGTCCAATTATTACATTAGTTATGTCACATTTTTTAACTAAAAATGAAAAATTTTCTTTAATGAAAATTGTTTCTATATTCATTGGTTTGGTAGGTGTTTTTTTTATATTTAATATAAACTCATTTGATAACCTTTTTAGTAATACTTCCTTAGAGATATATGCAAAACTCTTGGTAATATTGGCTGCATTTGGTTACATGCTTTCAAATATAATTGCATATGAAAAATTATCTAATATTGATTCATTTTCTATAACTACATTTGCTACTACATTTGGAGCAGTTTTTTCAATACCTTTTTTTATCTACGATATTAATATGAATAATTTTGTATTCGATATTAATTACAAATCATTTTACGCTATTATATATCTTGGTATATTTCCAACCGCAATAGCATTTCAATTTAGATATTATATTACAAAAACGTCTGGTCCTGTTTTCTTGTCATATGTTGCTTACCTTATTCCTGTATTTGCAGTTATTTGGGGGTATATTCTTCTTTCAGAAAAAATCGGTTTAAATTCTTTTATAGGAATATTTTTAATTTTATTAGGTGTATATTTAGGTCAAAATAAATTAGTGACTAAAATACCCAATAAAAACATATAAAATAAGTAATATTGCAATTAAAATAGATACATTTTTAAAACTAAAATACTTCATTTAATATTGATCTTTAAGAATTTTTAGTTCAATATACTTTTATTATGACTGACTCAATTAAATACTTATTAGAAGAGAGCAAAGCTCCAAAGTTTTGGTATAATATAAATTCGGATCTACCAAGTCCTCCACCTCCTCCTTTACATCCTGGAACTAAGCAACCAGCTGGACCTGATGATTTTGCACCGTTATTCCCAATGAGTTTAATAATGCAAGAAGTATCAACAGAAAGAGAAATTGAAATACCTGAACCTGTTCGTGAGGTATATAAACAATGGAGACCTTCACCTTTATTTAGAGCTAGAAGATTAGAGAAATTTTTGGATACTCCTGCAAAAATTTATTATAAATATGAAGGTGTAAGTCCAACAGGAAGTCATAAACCAAATACTGCAGTGCCGCAGGCTTTTTTTAATAAAGAAGAGGGCATAAGTAAGATTTTCACTGAAACAGGAGCTGGACAGTGGGGAAGTTCACTTGCATATGCAGGTCAAATTTTTGGAATAGATATTGAAGTTTTTATGGTTAAAGTAAGTTTTGACCATAAACCATATAGAAAACTTATGATGCAATCCTTTGGTGCAAATTGTCATGCAAGTCCGTCATCATTGACTGATTTTGGTAATAAACTTCTTTCAGAAAACCCTGATAACCCAGGTAGTCTAGGTATAGCAATTTCTGAAGCTATTGAAGCTACTGTTAAAAGTGGCGGTAAAGCAAAATATTCGTTAGGAAGTGTTTTGGGTCATGTTTTAATGCATCAAACAATAAATGGTAATGAAGCATTAATGCAAATGGAAATGGCAGGTGACTATCCTGATATTATTGTTGGGTGTACTGGTGGCGGAAGTAATCTATCTGGTCTAATGTTTCCATTCTTAGGACAACAATTAAGAGGTGGTCAAAAAATAGATATTATTGGATGTGAACCTGCTTCTTGCCCTTCTTTTACAAAAGGTAAATATGCATATGACCATGGGGACATGGCTAAAATGACTCCACTAATTAAAATGCATACATTAGGTTCTGATTTCTTGCCTCCTGCAAACCATTCAGGTGGGTTACGATATCATGGAATGTCATATCATTTAAGTCATCTTTATGAGCTTGGTCTGATGAGAGCAAAAGCATATGCTCAAAAAGATTGTTTTGAAGCTGGATTAACATTTGCTAAGCAGGAGGGCATAATACCTGCCCCTGAGGGTAACCATGCAGTAAAAGGTGCAATAGACGCAGCGCTTGAATGCAAGGAAAAGGGTGAAACAAAAACAATTCTCTTTAATCTTTGTGGCCATGGATATTTTGATATGTCAGCTTATGATGACTATTTAAATGGATCAATGGCGGAAGATGTAATTGATGAGGATGGTATTAACAAATCTATCTCTCAAATACCTGAAGTTGCTTAGATTTAAGTTTTATTTATAAATATATAACTTAAAAGGATCTGTTAATTATGGTTGAAATAAAGCCTTTTAAGGGCACACGTCCATTTAATGAAGATGCAAAAAGCTTAATAGCTCCATCAACGGATCACCTTAGTATAGAAAACATAGAAATTTTTAGAAAAAATAATTATTGGAATTATTTAAAGATACTTAACCCAGTTGGTCAATTAAAGGAAATAGATACTCTCTTAGAAGCAAAACTACATTTTAGTGAAATGAAAGAAAATGATGTAATAAAAAAAGATATTGATGACCATTTTTATGTTTATCAAATTGAATTTAAAGAACACAGACAAACTGGTTTTTTATCATTAGCAAATATAGAAGATTTTAAAAATGAAAAGATTAAAGCTCATGAAAAAATTTATGAAAATAGAATGAGAGAAAGGGCTGAACAAATGTTAAACATTAAAAGTCAGATTGGTCCTATTTACGTCTTTTTTGAAAATAATATAGAAATAAAAAAACTTTTACATTCAATTATAAAACAAACTCCAGATTATGATTTTGAAAGTTTTGATAATTCCATTCATAAACTTTGGTGTATTTCGAATGAGGATTTTATTAATAATTTATCATCCTTATTTTCTGAAAATATAAGTAATTTTTATATTGCTGATGGTCATCACAGAATGGGTGCTATGAAATTAATTGGTGAATTAAAATATAATAAAAATATTCATCAAGAAAATTTTATGATTGCAGCATTTCCAAGTGATGAAACTAAAATATTTGACTATAACAGAGTAGTTAAAGATTTAAATGGATTATCTGAAGAGAAGTTTTTAGAGCTAATATCGGAAAGTTTTACAATTACAAAAATAGACAAAGCGTTTAAGCCTAACAGAAATAGAGAATTTGGAATGTATCATGAAAATAAATGGTACTCTTTGTACTTCAAAGAAAAATTTGAAACTAGAAATTTTGTTGATACTCTTGATATCAACATTTTAAATAATTTCATTTTTAAAAAATACTTAAATATTCAAGATGTAAACAATGATGAAAGAATAAGGTTCATAGCAGGGTGCCATGGTTTGGAAGCTCTTGAAAAAAAAGTTGATGAAAATAAAGATAGTGTGGCATTTTCTATCTTCCCATCTCATATAAGTGATGTTATTAAGGTCGCCGATAATAAGTTGACTATGCCACCAAAATCAACCTGGTTTGATCCTAAACCTCTGGATGGTTTAGTGGTCTATGAATTTGGAAAATAATTATGAATAAACCTAACTTGAAACCAGCAAACCCGAATTTCTCTAGTGGGCCAACCTCTAAAAGACCAGGTTGGGATATTACAGCATTAAGCAATGCTTTAACTGGAAGATCTCATAGATCTGTAGAATGTAAAGAAAGACTAAAAGAAGCCATTGATAAATCCAAAAATATATTAGGCTTGCCAGAAGATTATTTATTAGGAATTATGCCTGGATCAAACACAGGAGCATTAGAAGCTGCAATGTGGTGTCTTTTAGGTAAAACAGGTGTAGATATTTTAGCCTGGGAAAATTTTGGGAAAGACTGGGTCATTGATGCAATTAGTCAATTAAAACTTAAAAATTTAAATATTCATGAAGAAGATTATGGAAAGCTTCCAGATCTTAGTAAAGTAAACTTTGATAATGATGTAATATTTACATGGAACGGCACAACTTCTGGGGTCAAGGTTCCTAATGGAGATTGGATACCTGATGATAGAAAAGGACTTACTATATGTGATGCTACATCAGCAATTTTTGGAATGCCAATAGATTATAAAAAGTGTGATGTAATTACATGGTCGTGGCAAAAAATTTTAGGTGGAGAGGCTGCTCATGGAATGATTGCTATATCTCCAAGAGTTATTGAAAGATTAGAAAGTTATACTCCATCATGGCCTGTTCCAAAATTATTTAGAATAGCTGAAAACAATAAATTAATAAAAGGTATATTTGAGGGAAATACAATAAATACACCATCTATGATTTGTGTTGAAGATATAATAGATAGTCTCAATTGGGTTTCAAAAGAGGGTGGATTAAATTCTTTAATTTCTAAATCACAAAATTCATTAAAAAAAATCAGTGATTGGATTGATCAGAATAATTATCTATCTTTTCTGTCTGAATATAAAGATATAAATTATATTTCTAATACTGGTATAACTTTTAAAATAACGGAGAGTTGGTTTACTAATAAAGATGAAAAAGAGCAGAGATCTGTTATGGCTGAAATCTGCAAACTTTTATCAGAAAATAATGTTGGATTTGACTGTAATGGATATCCAAAAGCTCCTCCCTCATTCAGAATATGGGCAGGTGGAACAGTTCAAACTTCAGATGTTGAATTAGTTCTACCTTGGATTGACTGGGCATATAATGAGATAAAAACAAAGCATGCCTAAAATATTGATTTCTGACGCAATGGATAATATTGCATCTGAAATTCTTTTAAAAAATAATTTTGATGTTGAAATAAAAACAAACTTAACACCAGAAGAATTAAAAAATATAATCGCAAATTATGATGGCCTTATAGTTAGGTCAGCTACTAAGGTTACAGCTGACATAATTGAAGTAGCGACAAATTTAAAAATTATAGGTAGAGCAGGAGCAGGAGTCGATAATATTGATGTTGAAAATGCAAAAAGTAAAAATATCATTGTTATGAACACACCAGGAGGCAATACGAATGCAACTGCTGAACATACTATTGGATTAATTTTTACATTACTAAGAAAAATATCCATTGCTAACGAGTCAACTCATAGAGGATTATGGGAAAAAAAGAAAATGAAGGGAAATGAATTAAAAGGTAAAAAAATAGGAATTGTAGGATTTGGTAATGTTGGAAAAAGAGTAGCTGAAATTTCTAGTGCATTAGGTATGAAAGTTTCTATTTATTCATCTTATTTTAATTCTATAAAAGATAATTTTAAAAACTATGTTTCGAGTGACTTAACGAATATTTTATCAAATTCTGATATTATTTCATTCCATTGTAAGCCTAATAAAGACGGTAGCTCAATTATTACTAAAGATGAATTTAATATGATGAAAAAAAATTGTATATTAGTTAATACAGCAAGAGGTGGTTTAATTAATGAAGCTGATCTAATTCAAGCACTTAAAAATAATGTAATCAAAGGAGCAGCATTAGATGTTTTTAAAACAGAACCTCTTGAAGAAAGTGAATTATTTAATTTAAAAAATTTAATTTTAACACCTCATATAGCAGCTTCAACCGATGAAGCTCAAATAATTGTTGCTGAAATGGTCGCCAACCAGTTCTGCGAATATTTTAAAAATAATAAAATTGTCAATTCAATTACTTAATAAAAATTTCAGTTAGATTTTCTAAATATCCAGAAGGATTGGATAATACATTTCCATCAAGAATATTAGCTTGATCTAATATAAGATCTGACATTTTTTTATGATCAACTTTAGTTAAATTATTTGATAAGTTAATTATCATAGGATGATTTGGATTAATTTCCAATATTTTTTTAGAATTAGGAGTTTGTTGATTATGCAATTTCATTAATTTTTCCATATTAATATCCATGCCTGTTTCTTCTGCAACAAGTAGTATTGGGCTCTTAGTAAGTCTATCAGAAATTATAACATTTGATATATTTTCTTTGAGTTCAGTTTTAAGTATATTAATTAAATCTTTGATTTTGTTATCTATTTTTTTGTCTTCATCTTTAATATCTTTTGTACTCTCTCCAACTTTTGAAACATCCACTTTGCCTTTAGTAATTGACTTAAATTCAATATCTTTAAACTTATTTACATTTTGAATCCAAAATTCGTCAACTGCATCTATCATAAATAGAACAGGGATTTTTTTATCTGCAAAAACTTCCAACTGAGGTGAGTTTTTAATGTGATCTTTGTCGGTATTAGCAAAATAGTAAATTTCTTTCTGATCTTTTGCCATTATTTTAATGTATTCTTCTAGGGAAATCTTATTTTCATTTATAGAATTTTCAAATCTAAGCAGAGGAAGTATTTTTTCATGATGATCATTATGTTCGTATAGGCCTTCTTTTAATACTGGGCCAAAATTATTCCAGAATGTTTCAAATTTAGGTTTTTCTTTCTTTGCTAAATTTTCGATTTCACTTAGTATTTTATTCGTTAAGCCTTTTTTAATCTTTGTAATTATAGGATTATTTTGTAACATCTCTCTACTAATATTAAGAGAAATATCTTGAGAGTCTACTACACCGGGTATGAACCTTAACCAATTTGGAATGATATCATCACATTCATCTGTAATAAATACTTTTTGAACATATAGTTTTATTTTATTTTTTCTATCTGCATTAAATAAGTCCATTGGCTGATTAGTAGGTAAATAAACTAGAGCTTTATAACTTATTACACCTTCAGCATTGTAGTGAATTGTTCTAAGAGGTTCATCGAAGTTAAATGAAATATTATTATAAAATTGTTTATAATCTTCATCTTTAATATCTTTTTTATCTTTTAACCACAATGGGCTGCCTTCATTAATTTTTTCCTCTTTCTCTTTATCATCAAGGTCTTTTAGATAAATTGGAAAAGGTATGTAATTTGAGTATTTAGTAATTATTGATCTTAATCGAAATGAATCCAAAAACTCATCAGCATTTTTTTTAATATTTAGAGTTATGCATGTACCTCTTTTTTCTTTTTTAGCATTTTCAATTGAATAATTTTCTTTACCATTTGAAGACCAAAGATTCGCTTCGTTTTTTTCGGCATCTTTTGATAGTACATTGACCTTATCTGAAACCATATAAGAAGAATAGAAACCTACACCAAATTGTCCGATAGCCGTAATATCATTATCCTTTTTATTTTTCATCGCTTCTACAAACTTGCTAGTTCCAGATCTAGCAATTGTACCAAGATTGTCGATTAAATCTTGTTTAGTCATACCTATTCCATTATCTTCTATTTCAATAATTTTTTTCTTTTTAGAAACTCTAATATTAATCTTTAAATCAGTTTCATCTTTTAAAAGATTTTTTTTAGAAAGTGATTGGTATCTTAATTTTTCACAAGCATCTGCAGAGTTTGAGATTAATTCACGTAAGAATATCTCTCTTTCACTGTATAAAGAGTTAGCTACTAAATCTAATAGTTTACTTACCTCTGCTTGAAAGGATAGGTTTTCTTTTGTTTTTTCTGCCATTTTTTAAAATTTAAGCATTCATATTCATAATTCAATAGTAAGCAATAATTTTTTGCCACATTTAAGACTATATAATCAAAAATTATGATATTTAGGCCACTAATGAAGTTAGACAACTTTTTAATAATAGTATGTATTTCGATTATATTTCTTTATGCCTGCACTTCAAACCAACTTATTAATACGGCCGATAGTTGTATTATATTTGATCAAAAGAAAAATTGGTATAAAGCAACTAAAAAATCTTATGATAAATGGGAAACACCAATTGCTTTTCAGCTAGCTGTTATCAAACAAGAATCATCATTTACTCAATTCGCAAAACCAAAAAGAAAAAAGTTGTTAGGTTTTATCCCTAGTTCTAGACCATCTACTGCTTTTGGCTATGCTCAAATTACTAATCCAACTTGGGAATGGTATAAAAATAAAACTGCTAATCAAAATGCATCTAGGGCTAATTTTAATGATGTAACTGATTTTATAGGTTGGTATACAACTCAATCTGAAAATATGGTTGGTATATCAAAAAAAGATTATTATAATCAATACTTAGCCTATCATGAAGGTCAAAATGGTTGGTCAAAAAAGACCTTTAAAAATAAAGAATGGTTGATTGAAGTGGCCAAAAATGTAGAAAGAAATACAAATATGTTTAATAAACAATTAAAAAGTTGTGAGGACAAACTTAATAAAAAAGGATTATTTGGGTTATTTTAATGCCAATTTTAAATAGTATTAATCAAATGTTAAATGAAATGACAGAATGGCGTCAGGATTTACATAAAATACCTGAAATTGGATTAGAGGAGTATGAAACATCTAAATATATAAAAAATAAATTAAAAGAATTTAATATAAATTTTAAAGATGGATATTCAAAAACTGGTATAGTTGCATGGGTTGACGGTAATAAAACTAAATCTGAAAAAACGATTGGTCTACGTGCTGACTTTGATGCTCTTCCAATGCCAGAAAAAAATGAATTTAATCACAAATCTACAAATGAGGGAATGATGCATGCTTGCGGTCATGATGGACATACTACAATGCTACTTGGAGCAGCAAAGTATTTAAGTGAAAATAATGATTTTGACGGCAGGGTTTATTTTATTTTTCAGCCAGGTGAAGAAGGTTTCGCAGGTGGAAAAAAAATGATTGATGATGGAATGTTTAAAGACTTTAAAATTGATGAAGTTTATGCTCTGCATAATTGGCCAGAACTTCCATTTGGAACTTTTGGAGTAAACAGCGGTCCTATGATGGCAGCTGTAGATGAATTTGATATAATCGTTAAAGGTAAGGGAGGTCATGCCGCTTCACCGCATTTAGCTATAGATCCTGTTGTAATATCTGCACAAGTTATTTCAGCCGTTCAAACGATAATAAGTCGATCAACAGATCCTGTTGACAAAGCATTAATTAGTATAACTAAAATAAATGCTGGAACGGCTTATAACGTTATTGATGATCAAGTAAAAATGGGCGGAACTATAAGAACATTTAGAAAAGAAACTCGATCATATATAGAAAAAAGATTAAGAGAAATATGTAATGGTATTGCAGAAGCACATGGGGCTGAAATTAAAATTCAATTTGATTTAATCAATAAATATCCACCAACAATTAATTCAAAGAAAGAAAGTATTTTTGCTGCCAATGTCGCAAAAGATTTAGTAGGTGAAGAAAAAGTTATAACAGATATTGATCCTTCAATGGGTGGTGAGGATTTTTCTTATTTGCTAGAGGAAAAACCTGGGACTTATTTATATTTAGGGCAGGGTGATGACAATCACAAAGCTCATCTACATACAACTAAATATGATTTTAATGATAATCTTTTACCTGTAGGTGTAAACTTCTGGGTTGAATTAGTAAAAAAATATTTTTCAAAATAATTCTAAATGATTAGCTATAGTGCAATTTATTCAATAATTGCATTCAGATTAAAAGAATTTTTTTCTGAATATCAATATTCTTTGTTGGCTCCATTAACAACTAATTTACTCTTTATTTTAGTCTTTATAACAATAGAAAGTTATTATTCTTTATCTATAGATTCAATTTCTTTTGTTCAATTTATAGCTCCAGGTTTAATTTTAATGATTGTAGCTCAAGAAAGTTATGACAATACATCGGTTACACTTGTTAATATGAAACAGATTGGTTCATTAGATGATTGGTTGCTTGCCCCAATTTCAAGAATTGAAATATTAATTTCATTATTGATAAGTTCAATTATTATTGGTTTTATAATAGCAATATGCAATTTAATTATTTTCTCATTTTTAATTGATATTCAAATATTTAATTTTTTATTTTTTTGTTATTATTTAATCATAGTTGTATTATTTTTTGGATGTTTAGGTTGTTGTGTAGGTATTTTATTTAATACATGGGATACGCAAAGTACTTTTTCAAACTTTTTTGTTACACCTTTAAATTTTTTATCAGGTACATTTTTTTCAATGTCATATTTACCTGAAAATGTTAAATTTATTTTGTATTATAATCCATATTACTATGTTGTTAAATATTTTCGAAGCTGTTTTGATGATGAATTTATTTTTCAATTAGAACAAAATATTTACATTTTATCTTTTATTTTTTTATCTTTTATAATTACAGCTTATGTATATCTTAAAGGTTATAGCGTTATAAAATAATTTTTAATAATCTTATTATACTTGATAATATGATCTTTTTTTTCAAAATTAATATATTTATCCAACAATCCTTTAAATAATATTCAAATAATAGAAACCTATATGTTTCTAAATGAAGTATTATTTATTACATCACTTGTTATTGTATTCACAAATTTAAATACATGAAAAGACAATACAATTCATAAATTAATGAAAATTTTGTTAAATCTAATATGATTAACATAATCACATTAATTAAGATTAAATATTTATTTATAAATATTTAAGATTGCAAATTTTATTATCTAAATATAGAAAAAGATATGATCCGTTTATTAATTGTTTTAGCTGTAATTGTAATGATTTTATTTATTTTAAGATCTAGAGCTAAATCTAGCTCATTTGGAAGCTCTAAATTATATAGAAACCTAATTTTGATAGTTATCGTAGCCGGTTTACTATTTTTCCTTGCTACCTCTGGTAAATTTTTAATACCGCAGCTTTTAAATTTAATTAAAGTTGGATTACCCTTTTTAACTAAACTAATAGGAATTTAATGAATTATTTTAATAAAACTGATTTACCAATGAATATAGAAATGATTAATTTTTGGAATGACAATGGATACCTTGTAATTGAGGATTTTAATAGTGCTGAAGAATGTGACAAAATAATTGAAAGATCAAGTTTCTTAATTGATAACAATAACTTAAATAGTCAAAAGTCTATTTTTGATACAATTAATCAATCGCATAATGATGACAGATATTTTCTGGACTCTGGTGATAAGATTAGATTTTTTTTCGAAGAAAAAGCAGATTTAGAAAAGAACAATATCGACAAAAATAAACATTTTATTGTTAATAAAATTGGCCATGCCTTACATGATTTAGATGAAGTATTTCATGAATTCTCTCATAAAAAAGAGCTTCAAGATATAGCTCTAAAAATTGGCTTTCAAAAACCAAAATTACTTCAGTCTATGTATATTTTTAAACAACCAAAGATAGGAGGGGAGGTGGTTTGTCATCAAGACTCTACATTCCTCTATACCGAACCTGAGAGTACCGTAGGATTTTGGTTTGCTTTAGAAGATGCAAATAAAAGTAATGGTTGTCTGCAAGTAGCAAGTGGTGGTCATAGAGGTCCACTAAGAAAATTATTTAAAAAAATTGATGGTAAAATGAAGATGCTAGATATTAACAAAGAAGAATTTCCAGAAACAGATACATTTGTTGAGGTAAAAAAAGGATCTTTAGTATTATTACACGGAAGACTTCCTCATTATTCTTGTGAAAATACTAGCCCAAATTCAAGGCATGCTTATACAATTCATGTAATTGATCAAAAAAATGACTATCCTAATTGGAATTGGCTGCAAAGACCTAATCTACCTCTCAAAAGTTTTATAAATGACTAAAAAAATAATTTTAGATTGTGATCCAGGTCATGATGATGCTGTTGCTATAATGTTAGCAGCAGCTTCTTCTGAAATTGATATTCTTGGCATAACTTGTGTAGGTGGAAATTCAGGATTAAACAATACAGTAAATAATGCATTAAAAGTTTGCACTTTAATTGAAAGAACTGATTTAAAAATTTATTCAGGTGCGAATAAACCAATCCATTATGATTTATTTACAGCTGAATATGTTCATGGAAAAACGGGGTTAGATAAAAAAGGAGATCCTATAATAGTTAACCCTAATTATAATGTACAAGAGCAGAATGCGATAGATTTTATAATAGAAACTTGTAATTCATCTACTGATCAAATATACTTGTGTCCTACAGGTCCCCTGACCAATATTGCTTTAAGTCTTCAAAAAGATCCATCGATCAAGAACAAAATAAAAGAAATAGTTTTTATGGGTGGGGCAGCTATGTGTTTAGGAAATACAACTCCTTCTGCAGAATTTAATATTTATGTAGATCCTCATGCTGCAAATATTGTACTAGACTCAGGTATTCCACTAACAATGATGGGTTTAGATGTTACTCATCAGGTTAATGTAAATACAATAATCATTAATTCTATGAATGAAAATAATAATAAAAGTTCTAAATTTTTTGGAGAACTAATGGAATTTTATACAATTTTTCACAAAAAATTATATGAAACTGAGGATACTCCTCTTCACGACCCATGTGTAATTGCCTATTTATTAAATCCAAACATTTTTAAAGGTAAGTTAGTTAATGTAATTGTTGAAGAAAACTCTAAATTGACACGTGGAGAAACCATTGTTGATTGGCTTGGTGTCACAAATAGAAAACCAAACTGCATGGTTATGAATCATGCTGATGACAAAAAATTTTTTGAATTACTAAAAAATAAGTTGTCTTTTCTACCTTAAGAATAAAAATTTTTAGCAATTTTTCCAGCTAAATCAGCATTATTTATAATTAAAGAAACATTAGCTTTTAAAGTTTTATTGTTAGAAAAATTATTTATTTCTTTTATTAGAAATGGTGTAAGTGCCTTACCAGAAATTTTATTTTTTTTCAGCTTTTACTAAAGCACTACTTATCCATTTATCAATTTGCTCTTTACTAATAGCATTTATTTCAGGAACTTTATTAAAAATTAGTATTGATTTATTATGTTTCAGTTTTGAATTTAATTTCAAAAAATTACTTATATCAGTTACTTCTTCAAAATTTTTATCAACTTGATGTTTAGTTTCAGAATACCAAAAACCTGGCATATAATCAGTTTTATAACCAATTCTAGTTATTCCTAATGTTTCTAAAAGTTCATAAGTTTTATTTAAGTCTAAGATTGATTTAGCTCCACTACAAATTACATAATTAGGATGTTCGGATAAAGAATATAAATCTGCTGATACGTCATATGTATTTTCTGCATTTAAGTGCACACCTCCAATTCCACCTGTAGCAAAAAATTTTATTCCAAAAATTGATGCTATAGATATCGTGCTTGCTACAGTTGTTGCGGCATTTTCTTTTTTAAATATTGATAATTTTATATTATGATTTGATACTTTTTGAACATTATTATCTTTTGCAAGAATGTTTATGTCCTCTTCATTTAATCCAATTTTAACTTTACCGTTTATTATTCCTATTGTTGCAGCAACTGAACCATTATCTTCTACAGCATTTATTGATTCTTTTGCTACTTTAATATTATCTGGATAAGGTAGCCCATGACTAATTAGAGTACTTTCTAAAGCAACTATAGGTTTGTTTAAATCTATTGCCTTTTGAACATCATTACTAATATTAAAAAAATTATCCATTTTACTTTAATTTTACACGTCTAGAAATATTCTTTATTTTTAATAAATCTTTCTTTGAACTTAATCTATTACCATTAGCATAATAAGATCCACATGCTACTGAATATTTTAAAATTTGCTCTTTATTACATCCTTTAGATAACAAATATAACATCATACCAGCTAAAGCATCACCTGCACCATTTTCATTTTTAACTTTAATTTTAGGGGGCTTTATTTTTATAATTGATTTATTATCTCCATAAATTACATTATTTTTAGAGTTTGTAGCTACAATTTTTATTTTATTATTAATCTTTAAAATCTTTTTTACTCCTTGTTCTATATTATCAATATTTGTTAATTTTATTAATTCAGCTTTATTAAGAAAAATTATATCAATTTTATTAATTATTTTTTTTATTTTTATAATTTTGTAAACTGATGTTGCGCATACGACAATTTTGTTTCTATTTGAAAGTTTATTAATTGCATTTTTTATAAAATTCTCTGAAAAATTTAGATCAAATATAATATATTTATTAACTATATCTGGAATTTTATACAATTTTGTATCTTCATACACATCTGTATTTGCGAGACCTAATATAAATTTATTATTTTTATCAGATAATGCTACATAGTATCTTTCTGACTTTTCGTTATTAATTTTTTTTACAGATATATTTTTTGAAATTTTGTTTTGTAATTCTTTATTAATTGAAAGACTATAAAATTGAATTTTATCAAAAATCGAGATTAACTCTGCAACATTGTAGGCAACCCCTCCAATTCTGTAATTGTGAGTTATTGGATTTGTGCGTTTATTTATAATGTTATTTTTTAAATTTAATAAATAATCGTGATGAATTGCCCCAATACAAACAAAAATGTTTTTAGATTTTGTCATTATGAATTATACACCTTTTATGTCAGTTTTTGATGTTGAGCCACCTATAATTGAAAAAAAGCATTTAATTAAATGGCTAAAAACTAATTATTCATTCTTACGAAATAAATCCTTTACCCTTAACAAATTAAATAGTGAAAGAGACATAAATTTTACAATATCCATACAAGATAAAAAAAAATATGTACTTAAAATCTCAAATCCTTATGAAAATTTAAATATTCTTCAATATCAAGATAGATTAATTAAACATTTAAGTACTACTAAAGAACTTAAAGAATATATCCCAAAAATTCTTCATAAAAAAATAGTGAAATATTTAGACACAAAAAATAGAGAGTGTTTTGTTAGAATATTATCTTACATAGATGGAAGAATGTACGGAGATATAAAAACTAATCCTAATATTGAAAAATCATTAGGCAGCTTAATTGGTATGACTTCAGTTCAATTGAAATCTTTTTTTGATAAAGATGCTTATAGAAAATTTATTTGGGATCCCTCTAATATAGATTGGGTTTATAAAGAAATAAATAATTTTACTGGCAATAAAAAATTAATTTTAGTTAATTGTTTTTTAGAATACGAAAAATTAGTTAAAAATAATCTAAAAAAATTAAGATATTCGATTACTCATTCAGACCCTAATAATTATAATCTTGTTGTTAAAAATAATAAGATAAATGGTCTTTTAGATTACGGTGATTCTATTTATGCACCTACAATAAATGATTTAGCTATTTGTTTGTCTTACGCATTAATGAATAATAATAATATTTTTTCAACATTACAAAATATAATTTCTGAATATCATAAAATATTTTCAATTAACGAAGATGAAATTAATTCCTTGATCTCTTTAAGCAAATCTAGATTAATGATTACAGTTGTAATGGCAAAGAAACAAAGAATTAAATATCCAAAAAATAAATATTTAAGTATTAGTGAAAATGATGCATGGGCTCTACTAGAAAAATTAGATAAAATACCTACTCAGTTTTTAATTTATATTATTAGAAATATTTGTGGTTATTCAACTATTAAAAATTATAATAAAATTATTACTTTTTTAAAAAATTATGATTTTGCGAATATTTTTAGTTTTAATTTGCTTGATGTAAACAAATCTATTTTAAAATTAAATTCAACATCGCACTTACTTAAAGGAAATCCAACTAATAGTGAAATCAATATTAGAGTTAATAGAATATACAAAAATGATAATTCAAATATTGGAATAGGACTATATAAAGAAAAAAGAAAAGTATACAAAGGTATTAATTTTATTTCAGAACTTAATAACATTAAAAGACGTAATATTCACTTAGGAATAGATATATTCATTAAACATGGTACAGATTTATTTGCACCTATTGATGGCAAGGTAAAGATCCTCAAAGATAATGCCTTTAAATATGATTATGGCCCAACACTTGTTCTAGAACATGAGTTTCAAAACAATAAATTTTATACGCTTTATGGGCATCTATCAAAAAAAATATTAAAAAAATTAAAAATAGGTAAAAAAATTAAAAAAGGTGATTGGATTGGGAAAATTGGTCAAACTAAAGAAAATGGTAATTGGCTTCCCCATTTACATTTTCAAATTATCTTAGATTTATTGGGTGAAAAAACAAACTTTCCAGGTGTTGGGGAAGAATACTTAATTGATGTATGGTCTAAAATATCACCGGATCCAAATTTAATTCTTAAAATACCAAATTCTTTTTTTAGTAATAAACAAGATTTCAAAACTATTTTAAATAAAAGAAAAACAAATATTTCCCACAATTTATCAATTTCTTATGATCGTCCATTACATATGCTTGAAGCAAAAGATCAATATTTTTTTGATCGTTATGGAAGACGATATTTAGATTGTGTGAATAATATCTCACATGTTGGCCATTCAAACTCTCATGTACATAATGCCATGATTAATCAAAATTTAAAGTTAAATACAAATACAAGATATTTATATGATATGATTAATCAATATAGCGACAAACTGCTTAGTAAATTTCCTAAAAAATTAAATAAAATTTTTTTTGTTTGTACGGGATCTGAAGCTAATGATTTAGCGTATAGAATTGCTCAGACATACACAAAAGCAAAAGATGTATTTGTAATTGATAATGCATATCACGGTCATACAAATTCTTTAATAGACCTTAGTCCTTACAAATTTGATGGAAACGGTGGATTAGGTAAAAAGAAATATGTACATGTTTTAGAAATGCCTGATCCTTTGAGGGGCAAATGGCAGTATAAAAATAAAGATTGGATTAAGAAATATATTAATGAAGCAAAAGAAAAAATAAATCATCAATCTAAAATTAATAAATTATCATGTTTATTTACTGAGAGTATTTTAGGATGTGGAGGCCAGGTCATACTTCCAAAAAATTATTTAAAGGAAGTTTTCAAAGAAGTTAGAAAAAATAAAGCTTTATGTATTGTAGATGAAGTACAGACTGGATTTGGAAGAGTTGGTAATAATTTTTGGTCATTCCAGGAGCATCAAGTTATACCAGATATTGTTACATTAGGTAAACCTATGGGCAATGGTCATCCTATTGGTGCAGTAGTAACAACAGAAAAAATTGCCGCATCATTTAATAATGGCATGGAGTATTTTAATTCATTTGGAGGTAATCCAGTATCTTGTGCTGTAGGAAAATCAGTATTGGAAGTTATTGAAAATAAAAAACTTCAGGAGAATGCATTAAGTGTGGGTAAGTATTTTTTAAATAAGCTGGAAAGAATCAAACGTAAAAACAAAAAATATATAAGCGAAGTGAGAGGTAGAGGATTATTTATAGGAATTGATATTATAAAAAACTCAAATAAACTAAAACCAAATAAGCAATTAGCAAAAAAAATTATAAATTTTATGAGAAATAATGGAATCTTATTAAGTACCGATGGTCCTCATGATAATGTTATAAAAATAAAGCCACCTTTAATATTTAATAGGCAAAATGTTGATAATGTTTGTGAAAATTTAGAAAGTTTTTTTAAAAAAATATAAATTTAATTCCATATAAAATCATTAAAAACCCTATAATTAGATCTATCCAAAACCAGGTTTTATTTGAATATATATATTTAGATAGAAGTTTAGACAAATAACCTAAAGCAAAGAAAAATATAAAGCTTGCCATCACTGCACCCATTCCAAAGAATAATTGACTATTAAAATTTGTAGAAATTGAACCTATTAATATAATTGTATCTAAATATACATGTGGATTAGCATAAGTAATTAGAAATAAGGTTATTAGGATTTTCTTAAAATCACTTTCAATTGTTTCAATATTTTGTAAATTTCTAATTTTATTAACATATCTAATTTTATTTAAACCATAAAATACTAACCAAATACCTCCTAAAATTTTTAAAATAATAATTGTATTTGGATTTATACCTACAATTACACTTGATATATTTATACCAATTATTATTAAAATACTGTCAGAAAGGCTACAAAACAAAACTACAGTAAGTACAAATGTTTTCTTTAATCCCTGATTAATTACAAATAAATTTTGAGGACCAATAGCAATTATTAGGGTAAATCCGATTATTAGCCCCTGAATGAAATCGTAAATATGCATATTGTTTTATAATATAATTACTCTATTTTAAAGTAATGAAAAAAATTTTATATATTATTTTATTCCTCTTATTTTCTTTAAATATTAATGCTGAGATGATTAAACCGGATCCAACAATAAGTGCAAAAGATGTCATATTGATTCAACTTAAAGCTCTTCAGATTAATAACTCACCTTTTGATGACGCAGGAATAGAACAAACCTGGGAATTTGCACATCCTAAAAATAGAAAATTTACTGGACCTCTAAATAATTTTACTAGAATGATAAAAAATCCATCATATTCAATGATGATTAATCATATAGATCACAAAATAATACCCGTTGATGAAAAGGAAACCACTTCCTATTACTTTGTAGAATTAACCGATGTTAATGGAAAGAAATATGGTTTTGAATGGACTGTTGAAAAAGTCAGTGAGAATGGTGAATTTAAAGACTGCTGGATGACCGTTGGTGTATCAAGACCCATGCCGCTTTCACAGGCTTCCTAGTGTGCGGTAGATTTGTTAACATTGAAAAAAAAGAAAAAATATTAAAACTATTTCCTTCTTCAAGTATATTAAATTATTCAAAGAAATCATATAATATTTCCCCATCAAATTTAATTAATGTAATCTATAAAAAAAATAATAATATTTACATAGACAATTTATTTTGGAGTTTTAGCTATTTTAATAAACAAACTAATATTACTCAATTTGTAATTAATTCAAGAATTGAAACTATAGAGTCTAAATATTTATTTAAAGATTCATTTATTAGGAGAAAATGTTTAATAATATCTAACGGTTATTTTGAATGGAAAAAAATTGATAATATTAAACAACCATATTTCATTTCAATTCCAAAGAATGAATTAATGTTTTTTGGAGGAATATGGCGACAAGAAATTAAACATAATATCAAAACAAATGTTGTCTGTATAATTACAAAAGAGGCAAATAAAAATCTTTCAGAAATTCACTCTAGAATGCCTTTAATAATGTCACACAATGAAGGTTTAGAGTTTATAAATGATAATGATAATAAATTTCTTGAAAACAATAAAAGTGTCGTGGAAGATGATATTGATTATTTTCCAGTATCTAAAATTGTTAATAATCCAAAAAACAATGATGAAAACTGCATTAAAGAAATAAATTTATAACAAAATTAAGTATTTTTTTATCGCTTTTATAAAATTAATGAAATATAAAAACTCACTTTTATGAGTCATCTATATTACAAACCTGCCAAGTCTAGACTTCAAAGGAGTGAATTAGCGGTTCCAGGATCTTCTCCAAAAATGTTTGAAAAAGCATTAAACTCAAATGCAGATTATATTTTTTTAGATTTAGAGGATGCTGTTTCTCCAAACGATAAAATAGACGCAAGAAAAAATGTTATAACTGCTATAAAAGAACTTAATTGGAAGGATAATGGCAAAACTATTTCAATTAGAATAAATGGATTAGATACTCATTACATGTATCGTGATGTAATTGAAATTATTGAAGAGGTAGGAGATAAAGTAGATACTTTGTTAATACCAAAGGTTGGCTCCGCTTCAGACGTATATATGGTAGACTGCATGCTCAATCAAATAGAGCAAAATAAAAAATTCCAAAATACTATAGGATTGGAATGCCTTATTGAAACGGCACTTGGAATGTCTAATATTCAATCTATTGCTAAATCAAGTTCAAGACTGGAAGCACTACATTTTGGTGTTGCTGATTATGCTGCAAGTATGAGAGCTAGAACAGTTGTAATAGGTGGACTAAACCCAGATTATCCTGGAGATCAATGGCATCATGGTTTATCTACACTTGTTATGACGTGTAGATCATATGGACTAAGAGCAATAGATGGACCATTTGGAGACTTTAATGATAAAGAGGGATATCTGGATGCTGCTAAAAGAGCTGCGGCAATTGGTTTTGAGGGAAAGTGGGCAATTCATCCTTCACAAATTGATTTAGCAAATAAAGTTTTTTCTCCTCCAAATGATGAAGTAAATAAAGCTAAACGTATTTTAGAGGAATTAGATAAAGCTGCAGCAGAAGGCAAAGGTGCTGCACAACTTGATGGTAGAATGATTGACGCTGCTTCTGCAAGGATGGCTGAGAATATCGTAAATATAAACAAGCTAATTGAAAGTAAATAATGGATATTCACGAGTATCAAGCTAAAAAAATCTTATCTGATTTTGGAGTTAAAATACCTACAGGTGGAATAGTATACAGTCCTGAGAATGCAGAAAACAAAGCTAGAGAAATTGGTGGTTCTAAATGGGTTGTTAAGGCACAAGTACATTCAGGAGCAAGAGGTAAAGCAGGTGGTATAATAGTTTGTAACTCACCCTTAGAAGTAGCAGATGCTACAGATAAATTATTAGGAAAAAAACTTGTTACTAATCAGACAGGGCCAGAGGGTAAAATTATAAATAGAATATATATTGAGGAAGCTACCGATATTAAGCATGAATTATATTTAGGATTGGTATTCGATAGATCATCAGAAAGTATAATGGTTGTTGCTTCTACAGAGGGAGGCATGAGTGTTGAAGAAATATCAAAAGAAAAACCTGAAACAATTATTAGAAGTAAAATTGAAGTTGCAGTTGGCATTCAGCAATTTCAAGCTAGAGAGATTGCATTTGGTTTAGGAATTGAACCTAAACTAATTTCAAGAGCTGCAAATACTATTATTGGTTGTTATAAAGCATTTAGTGAACTTGATGCAACGATGGTTGAAGTTAATCCTTTAGTTGTATCACAACAAGATGAAATTTTTGCTTTAGATTGTAAAATGAGTTTTGATAATAACGCAATGTTTAGAAGGGATGAAATTTCAGAACTTAGAGATAAAACTCAGGAAAATTCTAATGAAGTTTATGCCTCTGACAGAGGTATGAATTATGTAAGTCTTGATGGAAATATTGGTAATATCATTAATGGTGCTGGATTAGCGATGGCTTCTATGGATATGATAAAACTTGCTGGAGGTGAACCAGCAAATTTCTTAGATGTTGGAGGAGGGGCTACTCCAGAAAAAATAGTCAAAGCGTTTAAGCTTATTTCTATGGATAAAAAAGTTAAAGTAATATTAATAAATATTTTTGCAGGTATAAATAGATGTGATTGGGTTGCTGAAGGAATAGTACAAGCATTAAATAAAATAGAAATTTCTTTACCATTAGTAATTAGGCTAGCTGGAACAAATGTTGAAAAAGGAAATGAAATTTTAAAAAAAAGTAAGATAAATTACATTGAAGCTAGCACATTGGAAGATGCAGCAAATAAGGCAGTAAAGGCTTTAAGTAATTAATGTCGATAATAATTCATAAAAATACGAAAATACTAGTACAGGGTTTCACTGGTAAGATAGGTACATTTCATGCGGAAGAAATGATTAAATATGGTTCTAATATAGTTGGAGGTGTTACTCCAGGAAAAGGTGGAATGACACACTTAAATCTTCCAGTATTTAATACAGTTAAAGAAGCAGTTGATCAAACAGGTGCTTCTACATCTATACTTTTTGTACCACCTGCTTTTGCAGCAGACTCAGCAATGGAAGCTGCTGATGCAGGTATTAAAACTTGTGTAGCTATTACAGATGGTATTCCATCTCATGACATGGTCAAAATAAAAAGATATATGAGAAGATATTCAAAAGATAAAAAAATGGGTTTAGTAGGACCTAATTGTGCGGGCATAATTAGTCCTGGTAAATCTATGTTAGGCATAATGCCTGGTCATATTTACAAAGAGGGTAAGATAGGAATTGTGAGCAGATCAGGAACGTTAGGTTATGAAGCAGCCCAACAACTAAAGGATTTGGATATTGGTGTCTCAACAAGTGTAGGTATTGGGGGAGATCCTATCAATGGAAGTTCTTTTAGAGATATTATAGAAAAATTTGAAACTGATGATGAGACAATTGCAGTTTTAATGATTGGAGAAATAGGAGGTCCTCAAGAGGTAGCCGCAGGTCAATTTGCCAAAGAGAATATGAATAAGCCTGTTATAGCTTATATTGCTGGTTTAACTGCACCTAAGGGAAGAGTAATGGGACATGCAGGTGCTATTGTTTCAGCTTATGGAGAAAGTGCTGTAGAAAAAGTTGAACTTCTAAAAGAATGTGGAGTTACAATTTCTAAAAATCCCTCTGTAATGGGTGAAACTGTAAAACAAGTTTTAATAGATAAGAATTTGAATTAATATTATTAAAGATTATGAAATTTTTTTACAAAAACGAATTTTGGATGCTAATTTTTGCAATTGGAGTATTATATTGGTTGTTTAATCCATCAGTTTTAATGACATTAGTCATGATAATACCTCTATTGCTTGCAGTTGCATCAAAGAAATAAAAAATTTTATTAATATTAAAAATAAACAATTATTTTAATTTAGTTTATAACCTTTAAACTATTTAAACTCTATGAAATTGTATTTAATTAGACATGCAGAATCAGAAGCTAATGCAGCAGCAGATTTAGATAATCCAACATATTATTATGATGCACGAATTACAAAGAGAGGTAAAGAACAGGCATTAAAACTTTCACAAAAAATTAAAGATTTGTCGTTTGATAAATATTTTTGCTCACCATTAACAAGAACTATGGAAACATTTTCTATAGTTTTTCCGAATAAACAGCCTATTTTGGATCCTCTAATTAGAGAACACCTTTATCATTCTTGTGATGTTGGAAGACAACCCAAGATATTAAAAAAAGAATTTATAGATTATGATTTTTCTAATCTGTCAGATTATTGGTGGAATAATAATATCCCTATTAATGAAAGAATGATTAAGCAAGAAAATCATAATGATATTCGTGCAAGATTAAGGCAGTTTATTATTTCATTAAAGAATATTAACAGTGAAAATATTGTTATAGTAAGTCATGGAACTTATCTTAGCCAAATAACAGAATATATGCTTGATAATTGCGAATTATTTATCTGCAATTTTGATGAAATTTACAACAAGTTTATAAATTCATGACAAAAGGTGCATATTTTGAATTATCACAATGTATTTTATCTTATCATGATTGGATGAAAGTTGATGGTTTATGGGAATTGTTACCTAATTATCAAAAATCTTTAACAGATAAAGAGCATTGGCATATTATTATTGATACATGGTCAAAGTCTGAACATAACTCAGAACCTCATAATAGAGAAAAATGGCAAGATATTTTAAATATGAGAAGACCAATTAAATTTTTTAAAAAAAATATAAATAAAACCAATAAAGTTTATAGAGCTGGATCAACTAATGGATTTAGTTGGACTTTAAATAAAACTAAAGCTCTAGAGTTTCAGAAAAGATATAATTCATTTAATCCAATATATTACTCTTCTTCAAAAGATAAAATTGAATTAATATCAAAAATTGTTAATTATGAAGAAGTTAAGTTTTATAATAATCTGAGAGATGAAGAAGAAGTAGTTTTAATAATAGACTAATTATACAACTCATTAACAATTTTATTAATATAATTAATAACCTTTAAAACAATTTTCCTTCCCTTATCTTGATTGGATTTACTAGGATTTCCAATTATACCACTTTTACTTATTTCTTCAGTTAACCAAGATTTTTTTATATTTTTCTCTAATGTAATTATTTTTGTCGATTTTAAATCAGTTGAGTATTCATATGACGTCAATTTATCCAAATTAACTAATTCTGGAAACAGGTAAAGCATTAAAGAAGTTTCAAATTCTCCACCATGATAACCATACTCCTTCTCTTTTCTTGATATAATTCCTTTGAAATCATCAAATAAAAAATATGTTCCTTTTACAATTGTTACATCATAATTAGCTTTAAGCTCTTTCCCAATAATATCCAGGTGATTAATTTGCCCTCCATGACTATTAAGAAGAAAAATATTTTTAAATTTTTTTTTACATAATTGCTCAATTATTTTTATTGAATATTGAATAAAATCAATAGAATTTAATGATAATGTACCGTCGTAGGATTTATGCTCACTAGCAGACCCAATATAAATTTGTGGCATTATAAGATATTTTTTTGAGGAATATTTACTATTAAATTCATTTAGAATACCTTCTAATATTTTCTTATCTGTATTAATTGGTAGATGAGAGCCATGTTGTTCAATTGATGAAAAAGGAAAAATTAATACTGTTTTTTTGTTTATTCTTTTAATTTCACTAGATGATAAATCTTCATAAAAGTTTGTTAACATTCTTTTATTATACATTTATAAGAAAATTATGAAATCATATTCTCTATGGATTAATAAAAAAAAACAAGCAATAATAAAAAATAATATAATTAATTATAAAAAAAATTCCAAAACAGTTTTAGTACAAACAGTTTATTCTGGAATAAGTAGGGGCACTGAAAAACTAATATCATCTAAATTAGTAAATAAAAGTCAATATCATTTAATGAAAGCACCATTTCAAAAAGGAACTTTTAATTTACCTATAAAATATGGATATATAAACGTAGGTAAAATAATTAATGGACCAAAAAATTTAATAAATAAAAATATTTTTACTTTATTTCCACATCAAACTATTTATGAAATTCCAATTAAAAATATAAATTTATTGCCAAAAAATAACTTAAGAAAATATGTTCTTGTTGCGAATATGGAAACAGCTATAAACATTTTTTGGGACTCTGTTTCAAATAAAAATGATAAAATTTTAATATTTGGTTTAGGATCAGTTGGGTTACTTACTGCATATTTTTTTAAACTTCAAAATTATAAAAATGTTTTTGTGTATGACATTAATATTAATAAAAAAAAATATGCTAAGTTATTAGGATTAAGTTATATAAATATAAAACAGGCTAAAAATTTTAATATTATAATTAACACTACCTCAAATTACCAAGTTTTAGAAAAATCTATGTCTTTATTAGTAAATGAGGGTAAAATTGTTGAAGCAAGCTGGTATGGATCAAAAAAAGGAAATTTATCTTTAGGGGATTATTTTCATTCAAAAAGATTAAAGATAATCAGCTCTCAAGTATCGCAGATACCTTATCATATGCAAAAAAAGTATGATTATGAAAAAAGATTAAAATTAGCTATTAATTCTTTAAAAGGTAAAAAATTAGAAAAATTAATTACTAGTGAAAGTGATTTTTTTAATTTAGAAAGTGATTATTTTAAGATATTAAATAATAAAAACACAATTATGCATTTAGTAAAATATTAAATATGTATTCTATAAAAGTAAGAGAAAATATATTAATTGCTCATTCATTACCAGGTGAGGTATTTGGACCAGCTCAAAATATGCATGGCGCAACATACTTGGTAGATGCAGAATTTTTTACTGATAAGCTTAATGAATATAATATAATTATGGACCTTGGTGTTGTAACAACTATTCTTAAAGATACTTTAAAAGTTTATAATTATAAAAATCTAGATGAAGTTGATGAATTTAAAGATATCATTACTTCAACTGAATTTTTAGCTAAAAATATATGTGAAAAAATATTAAATAAATTGCAAAGCGATTATCCCAACGATTATAAAATATTAAAAAAAATTAAAATATCATTACAAGAATCTAATGTTGCATGGGCTACCTATGAGCAACAAATTAATTAATAAAAACAAAATAATTTACTTTATTTATCCAGGAAATATTAATGCTAAAACTGGAGGCTATATTTATGAAAAAAATATAATATCCTATTGTAAAAAAAAAAATATTAATATGCACCCAGTTGCACTATCGTCAAATTACCCGTTCCCTAATAAAAAAGATTTAAAACACTTTCTACAAATTTTAAAAGATATTCCAATTAAGTCAACCATTGTAATTGACGGACTAGCTCTTGAGGGCATGTATAACGTATTTAAAAAATTTAAAGATTATAAAGTAGTAGGATTAATTCATCATCCTTTGTCATTAGAATTTAAAGGTAAAACTGCTAATAAGTTTTTTAAATTAGAAAAAAAATATTTAAATTTAATTAATAATTTTATTGTAACTTCATCTGAAACTAAAACTCTATTAATTAATGAATTTAAAATTAAAAGACACAAAATATCTGTTGTTGAACCGGGTATACCAAGAATGAAAAAACATAAGCACAATAAAAAAAATAAATTATTTTTCCTCACTTGTGGAAGTATAATTGATAGGAAAAATTATCTTTTTTTATTAAAAGTATTTAAGAATTTTAATAATTATTCTCTAAATATAATAGGCGACACTTCGAGAGATAATGAATATTACATTAAAATTAAAAAATACGTCAAAACTCACAGATTATCAAAAAAAATACATTTTATAGGCAAAGTATCAGACTCAAAATTATCTAAACTTTATTCGCAAACAGATTTTTATATTTCAGTAAGTAAATATGAAGGTTTTGGTATGTCATTAGCAAATTCGTTAATTGCTAAAAAACCAATTATTACTTTTTATACAAAAACTATTTATCAGACATTAAATAATAAAGGAGTTTTATATTTTGATCGTTTTAACGTCAAATATTTGCAAAAACTTATATTGGAAAATTGTTTTAATAAAGATAACTTTAAAAAATTAAATGAAAGTGTTAAGAAAAATAAAAGATATTTCTTAACTCCTAATGAGTCAGCAACTAAATTTATAAAAATATTAAATAATGCATGAATTCAACAATAATTGGTTAAAACTAAGAGAGACAGTAGACAAAAAATCAAGAAATTTAAAAATTATTCAATTAATCAATAAAAAATTTGATAATAATACTCCTGTTTCTATTATTGATCTTGGCACGGGTACTGGTTCTAATTTTAATTACTTAAAACCTAAGCTTAAATTTTCTCAAAACTGGGTTTTTACTGATATTTCTTTAAATTCTATAAATTATTTTAAACGGAATTTAAAATTATCAAATAAAATCATTAAAACTAAATTTCAGATTTTTGATGTCATTAATGATTTAGATAAAATTAAATTTAAATCATTTGATATTGTTACAGGCTCTGCTTTTTTAGATATATTACCCAAAAATTGGTTTTATAAATTTCATAAATTTAATTCTAAAACAGAAATAGTATTATTTGCCCTGAATTATAATGGTGACTTTAAATTTTTACCAAAACATAAATATGATAAAATTATTGTTAATCTTTTTAACAAAGATCAAAAAACTGATAAGGGCATAGGTAATAAAGCTGTAGGCCCTAATTGTAGTAATTTAATTAACAATATATTTAAAAAAACTCATCATACCTATCTAATGAATTCAAAATGGAACGTTGAAAAAAATTATCAATTTCAAAAATATTTTTTATATTTTTGCAGTAAAGTCATTAAAAATAATAAAGTAGATTATTCATCTTGGTTAAAGTTTAGATATAATTGTATTAAGCAAAAAAATTCTAGGTTAATTTTACAGAATACTGATTTTTTAGCTATTAAGAAATAAATTAACAACGAGTTCTTTTTCGAGAATATTGTATGAAAATTTTGGCCTTAATGCTTTATTAAGATTTTTAATTTCTTTTAAGTTTAAAGAGTTAATACCTGATCCGATAATAATCGGTGCAATTATAAATTGAAGTAAGTCTATATATTTATTGTTTATAAATTCTGAAATCGTTTTTGATCCACCTTCAATTAGTACATATTTATATTCAAGTTTATTTATTTGATTTATTATATTTTTTGTAAAATTATTTTTATCTAGTCTTATAATTGTAGTGTTATTTAGTATTTTATTCTTTTTACTTTTTGTGAAAATTATATTTTTATAACCATCATTAAATATTTTATACTTATTAGTTAAAGATAAACTACCATCTATAATTATTCTTCTCGGGTTATTACCCTTTATCTTTCTAGTAGTTAACTGTGGATCATCATTTTTTATTGTATTTGATCCTACTACTATTGCATCACTAATACTTCTTAAACAATGTAAATAGTGTATCCCTTTTATATTGTTAATATAATGAGAATTTCCATTATTAAGGGCAATTCTGCCATCTATACTTTGTCCTAATTGTGCAATAGTCAATTTCTTTTTTTTTCTTAATATAGGAATAAGAATTTCAAGAATTGATTTGTATAATACATTTAATTCAAATTTTGTTTCAATATTATTTTTAATTAAAGATAGATTATATTTTTTATTTTTTGTTGTTCTTTTTATTACATATCTATTTATATGAAAAAAAAGACTTTCATTTTTCTTGGAATTTTTGATGTATTCTAGTAATTTTCCTATATTTTGTGAAGTTATCATTTGTTTTTATCTATTTTCTATCTATATAAAGTTTGCATGAGTTTCAAATCTAATGCGGGTACAATTATAGATAGAGCTATAAACGAGCTAAGAACTGGCAGACCTCTAATAATTCAAAATAATAGAGAATATTGGATGTTTTTTAATATAGAACATTCTCAGTCATCCATATTTAACAAATTCAATAAGTATCTAATTGATGAAAAATATCTTTTAGTAACTAAGCAAAAAGCTAATTCTATATTCAATCAAAATATCAAAAATAATATTTATTTTGAAATTAATCACAAAACTGACACTAATAATATAGTGAATCTGTTTATAAATCCATTAAATAAAAACAAAATTATAAAATTTACAAAAATTAAAAAATTCAAATCAAAAAAATTCCATGATGTTTGTATTGATCTATCTAAAAATGCAAAGATGATTCCCTCTTTGGTTTTTAAAAAAATTGCTGATAAGTACAAGCAAAATATTAATGATTTCGCTTTTAAAAATGGAATATTATTATTTGACTACAAAGATCTTGTTAACCAAAATGAACTCATTTCTGAAAGTATTAAATTAGTATCAAGCGCTAAAGTGCCTTTACCAAAAAATCAAAATTCTAAATTTAAAATTTTCAAATCATATATAGGCTCTGATAAACATGTTGCTATAATTGTTAATCCAAATAAAATTAAAAAAAAATGTGTGAATCTCAGAATTCATTCGGCTTGTTTTACAGGTGATATTTTTCATTCATTAAAATGTGATTGTGGTGAGCAATTAAATCAATCAATAAGTTACATGGTTAGAAATAATGGAGGTATTGTTTTATATTTGGAGCAAGAGGGTAGGGGAATTGGACTAGCAAATAAAATGAGAGCCTATTCATTACAAGCTAAAGGAATGGATACTATAGATGCTGATCATAATATTGGATTTCATGATGATGAAAGAGATTTTAGAATAGCTGCTAGGATACTAAAATTATTAAAAATAGAAAAAGTGAATATTATTACAAATAATAAAAATAAAATTAATTCTATTAAAAAAGCAGGTATCATAGTTGAAAATCAAATTAATACAAAACCAACCTTAAATAAATTCAATAAAAAATACTTTAAAACAAGAATTAAAAAAACTGGATATGGATTAAAAATAGCTGTATAAAATGAAAAAAATCCCAAAAATCAAATTACTTCTAACTAATGATCAAGAATTTGATAGTTTGAAAATTAAATCTCCAACTATTTTATTTTTCTATCCAAAAGCTTTAACAGGAGGTTGTTCTGTTGAAGTTGCTGATTTTCAGAATCATTTAAATCAGTTTAAAAAACTTGGATTTGAGATTATCGGAGCTTCAAAAGATCCTGTTGAGAGAAATAAAAAATTTTCAGAAAAGTATAAATTAAAATACCAATTAGGGTCAGATGAAGGAAAGAATTGTGAAAAATTAGGTATCTGGATTGAAAAGTCAATGTATGGAAGAAAATATTTTGGTATTGATCGTTCAACTTTTATAATCGATAAAAAAGGTAAAATCCTTAAACAGTGGAATAAAGTTAAAGTTAAAGGTCATGTTGAAGAAGTTTATAGCTTTTGTAAAAACTTAAAGTAATTAATCAATCTTACCTATTTCTTTCTCTCGTTTTATTACAAATAACCCACTTAAAGTAATTATTATTGAACCAAAAATCATATTTGAACTTGGAACTTCACTTAAGATAAAATATCCAAAAATTATTCCAAAAATTATTACACTATATCTTGCAGATGCTGTTAAAGATAATGGAGCATAATATACCGTCATAACTGAAAATAAATATCCAAATAAAACAAAAATGCTTGATATTAAAATATGAGGTGCCTCATCCAATGTAACGTGATATCCAAAAAACAATGATGCTAATCCAGCAAAAATAGTAATTAAAAGTGCTGTGATAAATGTTATCTCTACACTATTGGATTTGGTAGCAAGAGTTTTTGTAGTAATATCTCTTATTGTTAAAAATATTGCTGAAATAATCGGTAGTATAAATATAAAGTTAAAATTTAAATCTTGCGGATTAATAACAACTACAACACCTATAAAACCAACTATAACAGCTGCCCATCTTCTAACTCCTACTTTTTCTTTTAAAAATAGAAATGCAAATATAGTTACAAAAAATGGATTAGTCATAAGTAATGTATAAACTTCAGATATTGGCAATAAAATTAAGGCAATAAAAAAAAATAAAGCAGTTAAAACTTCATATAAACCTCTAATATGAAATTTTTTAATAGATAATATTCTGATTAAATTTTTTCTCTCTATTATAATTAAATAAAGCCCTAGTAATAATGTTGTAATTGATCCTCTTGTAAAAATTACAGAAAAAATTGAGCTATTCACCTCTATATTTTTTACTGCAAGTTTAACAAAAGTGTCATTTACTGCAAAAGATAGCTGACCAGCCATCATTAATAAAACACCAAATGCCCCAGTTGAAAATAAAATCTTGCTTTTCATAGTAAAAAAAAATAATTAAATATTATGTTACAAACAAATATTTCTAGTCATCTATATGGATTTACTGATTTAAAGTCATTAAATGAAAGAGGCCCCCTTGTTATTTCTTATGGAAAAGGAATTCACGTCTTTGATACTAAAGGAAACAAGTACTTAGATGCAAATTCTGGATTGTGGAATGCTTGCGCTGGTTTTGATCATCCTGGATTAATAGAAGTTGCAAAAAAACAATATGAAAAATTCGCAGGATATCATTCATTATTCGGTCGTTTATCTGAAGAAACTCTGGAGCTTTCAGAAAAATTAATTGAAGTATCACCATTTAATCAAGGTAGAGTTTTTTTTTGTAATTCTGGATCAGAAGCTAATGATACAATGGTTAAAATGCTTTGGATGTTTAATGCTAGAACAGGTAAACCAAATAAAAGAAAAATTATAACACGTATTAATGGTTATCATGGTGTAACCCTAGGTGCTTCATCAATGACTGGGAAACCATATAACAAAGAGTTTGGACTACCTCTTAAGGAATTTATACACGCAGATTGCCCTCATTTTTGGAAATATGGATTAGTAGATGAAAGTGAAGATGATTTTTCTAAAAGAATGTCCATAAATTTAGAAAATTTAATTTTAAAAGAGGATCCAGAAACTATAGCTGGTTTTGTGGCTGAACCTGTACAGGGTGCAGGTGGAGTCATACCTCCATCAAAAAATTATTTTGATTTAATTCAGCCAATTTTAAAAAAATATAAAATACCCTTAATTGCTGACGAAGTAATTTGTGGTTTTGGTAGAACAGGTGAATTATGGGGCTGTAATACATACAATATTAAACCTGATATCATAATATCATCTAAATGTTTAACTGCTGGTTACTTTCCAATGGGAGCAGTAATTGTAGACAAAGATTTTTCAGATCAATTTGTTGAAGTTTCAGAAAAAGCTGAAGAATTTCCTCACGGTTTTACTGCTGGTGGACATCCAGTAGGGTGTGCAATCGCACTTAAAGCAATTGATGTAATAATTAATGAAGGTTTATTAGAAAATGTTAGAACAGTTTCACCATATTTTATGGAGAGACTTAATGAATTTAATGAATATGAAAATATTGGCGAAACTAGAGGTGTTGGTTTAATGGCAGCTCTTGAAATGGTTAAAAATAAAAAAACAAAAGAACCTTTTGAAGGACATCTTAATATGGGAGACAGAGTAGCAAATCTATCTATAGATAATGGTTTAATATGTAGACCTTTAGGTCCAGCAATTGTTTTATGCCCACAGTTTATAATTAATGACAGAGATATCGATTATATTTTTGATTCTTTACATAAAACTATTAGAGAGGTTTTTAATTAAATTAAGTATCGTATTTTACTATAAAACCTGAGTATTTAACATTACTTATAATACTGTTTGGTATTACTCCTTCCACTAAAGCCATGTCAGGCCCATCTTTAGCTTTCTCAGTTATTGATAATATGCTTTGCATATCACCTTGTATAATTGCTTCTACTTCATCTTTACTCTCTTTATTTTGCACATATCCATTTAACCCTAATGAAATTGCTACATCACTAAACCAATGTCTAAAACCAACATTTTGAACTTTTCCCTTTATTATAAGACGATAAGTTTTGATTTCATTTGTATTCACAATGGTTCCAATATAAGTACTATTTTTAAGCTTACAATCCCTAATTATCCTAAATGAACAAAAGTATTATTAATTCAACTATTTTACTTCTTGTTGCCGGTACTTTTTTTGTTACAAATGATGCAATTATAAATTTTTTATCTCAGACAGATGTAAAGTTTTATCATTTTATTTTTTATGGAATACCAGTTTTTTTATGTTTTCCACTTTATTTAATTATTAATGGAAAACTTATTGAAAATTTAAAATGCTCAAATTATTATCCACCAATAATTCGCGGTATTTTGAATATACCTTTACCTCTCACAGCATTTGTAGCACTTGAAAATATAAAACTACCTGAATTTACAACTTTGAATATGACAGCTCCATTAATGGGAACTATTTTTGCTATTTTTTTTCTTAAAGAAAAACTTAATAAATTTACTTATCTGTCTTTGTTTATTGGATTTATTGGTGTAACTTTTGTTATTCAACCAGGCTTTGACACATTTAACATATTTTACCTAGTAACATTATTTGGAGTATTACTTATTACCATAACAACATTTATAGTTAATAAATATAATTATGTTGCAAGTAATATTGGTTTTTTTCTATATGGTGGAATATTAGTCCATATGATTTCTATTCCTTTGTTCATTATAGATCCACTGATTGTTTCTTTTTTTGAATATTTATTAATAATAATTGCTTCAATATTTATTAATTTAGCAATGTTTTTTGCTACAACAGCATTCAGAATTGCTCAAAAGCATTACGCATCAGTTTTCCCTCTCGTTTACTTGCAAGTTTTATGGTCATCGCTGATTGGTATTTATATTTTTAATGAATACATGAATTTTTATGCTTACATAGGAGCTTTTCTAATTGTTATTAGCGGAATCATATCATTGCCATCACAGATTAAACAATTAAAGGATTCATAAATTATGAATAAATTGATTATGTTTTTTGTTATTTTTTTTGTCTTTAATCTGAAAGCAAATGAAGTTCAAATTATCGAAGAAGTTCTCGGTAATGGTTTAGAAGTAACAAATCATTCAAAAGTTAGTGTCCACTATATTGGGAGACTAGAAGATAATAATGAATTTGATAACTCATATAAAAGAAATCAACCATTTCAATTTCAAATTGGTGTTAGGCAAGTAATTTTAGGTTGGGAAACAGGGCTATTAGGGATGAAGGAAGGTGGCAAAAGAAAAATATTTATTCCATACGATCTAGCATATGGTGAAAGTGGTGCAGGGGATTTAATACCACCAAAATCTAATCTTATATTTGAAATTGAAATACTTAAAGTATCACCGCCTAAATATAATCAGCTAGATAGTTATCAGTTAAAATTAGCAATGTCAGATAAAAGTTTCACAATTCTCGATATTAGAAATTCAGAAGAGATAAATAACTCAGGAAAAATACCAGGTTCAGTTTTGCTAAAAGCATTTGATGAAAAAGGAAATTTTTTGCCGGATTTTTTAAAAGGATATCAAGAAATAATCGAACCTGGGGAAAAAGTTGTTTTTGTAAGTGAGCATGGCATAATATCTTCAATATTAGCAAATGGCTTTGCAGAACAGTTAAATCAGATAAATATTTATAATTTAAAAGATGGTATTGATGGGCTAAAAAAAATTAAATTTAAATTTGAAAAAAATTAAAATTTGATTTTTTTATTTTCATTCGCAGCATGATTTAGAATATATTGCCATGCTGTTCTACCAGTTCTATTTCCTCTTTGTAAGCTCCATCTTATACATTCTTTTTTAATATTTTCATTAAAAGTTAAGTTAAATTCAAAGCAATATTTTTTTATTATTTCTAAATAATCATTTTGTGATAAATTATGAAAACCAATCCATAAACCAAATCTATCACTTAAGCTGATTTTTTCCTCCACACTTTCATCTGCGTGTATTGCAGATGATCTTTCATTTTCAATCATATCTCTTGGCATTAAGTGTCTTCTGTTAGAAGTAACGTATAATAAAATATTATTTGGTTGATTTTGAATACTTCCATCAAGCGTAGATTTTATAATTTTATAATCACTATCTATTTTCTCAAAAGATAAATCATCAATAAAAAATATAAAACTATATTTGTTAAATTTTCCTAATATTTCGTATATGATTTCTATATCAAAAATGTCATTCTTATTTATTTGTAATAATTTTAGATTATTGTAATTTTTGTTTACTTCAATAAATATTGATTTTATTAATGAGCTTTTTCCATTACCTCTAGAGCCCCATAGAAGTGCATTATTGGTAAAATTACCATTTGCGAAGTTTACGGTATTTTGAAGTAAGGTATTTTTTTGTCTTTCTATACCAATTAGGAGATTTATATTCAAAGATTTGAATGTTTTAACCTTTTTTAATTTTTTTGTATTACTATCCCAAATAAAGGATTTGTTAGATCTAAGACTATTTTTAATAAGAAAATTGCTAAAAAACATAATAAATAGTTTAATTGATTTTTCTTATTACACAGTATAAGAAAACTGACAAATTAATTCATCATAGGTTTATTTTATGGAAGCTTTTGGGACTTTTTTACCACTAATACTTATTTTCGCTGTTTTTTATTTTCTTTTAATTAGACCTCAACAAAGAAAAGTTAAACAACATAAAGAAATGTTATCTAATCTTAAACGTGGCGATAAGATTATTACTTCTGGGGGTATAATTGGAATAATCAATAAAGTATCTGATAATAGAGAATTAAGCGTCGAAGTATCAGATAATATTGAAATTAAGATTGCGCCTGGAATGGTAGCAGATTTGTATACTATGCCAGAAGTTCAAAAAAAAGAGCCACCCAAAAAGGAATCAGAAAAAAAGTCTGGCTTATCAGGTTTATTTAAAAGAAAAAATTGAAAATAATTAATGAGAAATTATCCAATTTGGAAATCATTTACTGTTATTTCATTAGTAATATTGGGAATAATATTTTCAATCCCTTCAATAATTTACGATGATGATTCAGAAAATTGGTTTTTAAAAAATAAAATTAATTTAGGGTTAGATTTACAAGGTGGTTCCTATTTATTATTAGAAGTGCAACTAGATGTTTTATATAAAGAAGAGTTAGAAAATTTTAGTGATAGTATAAGGGTTTTAGCTAGAGAAAGCTCATCTAAAATTAAGCAAATAATTATTAACGAAAATAATGTGACAGTTATTTTTGAAAATACAAAAAAAATTGATGAAATTAAAAGTAGTTTTTTACAAATGTATAGAGGTGTAAATTTACAACATAAGGATAATCAACTTAATATCAATTTAGACGATATTTATAAGAAAACTATTCAAGACTCTGCTATAAAACAATCTTTAGAAATAGTTAGAAAAAGAATAGATGAGTCTGGAACTAAGGAACCACTTATACAAAGATCAGGTAAAAAAAGAATACTTTTACAATTACCTGGTGTTAAAAATCCAGAAAGAATAAAAGAATTACTTGGAAAAACTGCAAAATTAACTTTTCATCTTGTTGATAATGAAAATGAAGAAGCATTAAACGCAAATATAGAGCCTTTTGGTAAAATGATTGTTAAAGATATTTACAATGAAAATATTAAATATCTTTTAGATAAAAGAGCATTAATTGGTGGTGAAAGTCTAGTTGATGCAAAAGGTTCCTTTGATCAAACAGAAGGACACGCAGTATCTTTTCGATTTGATACAGATGGAGCTCAAAAATTTGGAAAAATTACTTCAAAAAATGTTGGAAGAAATTTAGCAGTAGTCCTAGATGGCGTAGTAATAACCGCTCCAAGAATAAATAGCCCTATTACCGGTGGTTCGGGAATAATTACTGGTAACTTTAATGCTCAAGAGGCATCAGATTTAGCGGTTCTTCTCAGAGCAGGTGCCTTACCTGCACCTTTAGAAATAGTTGAAGAAAGATCAGTTGGCGCAGGTTTAGGTGCAGATTCTATAGCTGCTGGTCAAATTGCTGCTATTATTGGTATGATTTTAGTTTGTATATTTATGATACTCATTTATGGAACTTTTGGCGCTCTTGCTAATGTTTCATTAATAGTAAATTTATTTATAATTATTTCATTATTAGGGACAATTGGCGCAACTTTAACATTACCTGGTATAGCCGGAATTGTATTAACAATTGGTATGGCAGTAGATGCAAATGTTCTAATTTTTGAAAGAATTAAAGAAGAAAGTTTAAAACAAACAAAAGTTTTTCAGATAGTAAAAAATGGTTTCGATAGAGCTATGTCGACTATACTTGATGCTAATATTACTACACTTATAGCTGCTGTTTTACTATTTGCGTTTGGTTCTGGACCAATAAGAGGTTTTTCTATTACATTATCTTTAGGTGTAATAGCATCTATGTTCACTGCTTTAATGCTTACAAATTTTTTAGTATATATGTACTTATCAATTACAAATAAAAAGGAATTAAAATTATAATGCTCGGATTAAACAAAATTATTCCTGTTGAACCTAATATTAATTTTTTAGGTTTAAGAAAAAATTTTTTAGTCTTTTCTATTTTTGCTATATTAATTTCAATTGTTTTATTAAGTATAAAGGGTTTAAATCTAGGAATCGACTTTAAAGGTGGTACATTAATTGAGGTAAGTACAAAAAATACCTCAATTGGAGAATTAAGAGAAATTTTATCTTCTTCTTATAGTGATGTATCTTTACAGGAATTTGGTGGTGAAAATATTATTTTAATTAGACTTCAAAATAAAAGTAATCAAGAAAGTATTGAAACAGTTAATTCTGTAAAAAATTTAATTCAAGATAAAGTTGTTGAGTTTAGGAGATCAGAATTTGTAGGTCCCACCATTAGTTCAGAGTTATTGTTTAGGGGCTTTCAAGCAGTCTCCTTCGCTTTAATTGCTATTTTAATTTACATTTGGTTGCGTTTTGAATGGCAATTTGGTTTTGGTGCAGTTGTTGCATTAACTCATGATGTATTATTTACTCTGGGTTTGCTTTCTTTTTTAAATATAGAATTTTCTCTTGCAACAATAGCAGCAATTCTTACAATTGCTGGTTATTCTATTAATGATACAGTAGTAATATTTGACAGAGTTCGTGAAAATTTGAGAAAATATAAAAAGTTAGATCTAGTAGAATTATTTAACATATCAGTTAATAATACTCTTTCCAGAACCATAATGACAAGTTTAACAACCCTTCTTGCATTAGTATCTTTGTTTTTATTTGGAGGAGAGGTTATTAGACCTTTTGCCTTAACAATGATCATTGGTGTAATAATAGGCACTTACTCATCTGTTTTTATTGCGGTCCCAACTTTATTAATTTTTAAGTTTAGACCGCAAGATGAAGATGACTAACCGTTATTTAAATTTTCTGTAACTTTTTCCCAATTAACTAAGTTATCAATAAAGGCCTTTAGATAATCTGGCCTTCTATTTCTGTAATCAACATAGTATGAATGTTCCCAAACATCACATCCAAGAAGAGGAGTATGACCATGAACTATTGGGTTTTCTCCATTAGGTGTTTTGGTAATTTCTAATTTACCATTATTTAGAACTAACCAACACCAACCTGATCCAAATTGTCCAATACCTGCATTTATAAAATCCTCTTTCATTTTTTCAATTGATCCTATATCTGAAACTATCTTGCTTTCTAGTTCAGACGGTATTTTTCCATTCGGGTTATTTTTCATTACTTCCCAAAAATGAACGTGATTTATATGTTGTGCCACATTATTGAAAACTGGAGCATTCTTTTGATATGAGTTAATTACTATATCATTAACATTATCATCAGATATATTTTGTTCTTTAATAAATTTATTCCCATTAGTGATATAAGCCATATGATGCTTATCATGATGCAGCTCTAAAGTTTCGGCCGACATATACGGCATAAGAGCATCTTTACTATAGGGTAGATCTGGTAACTCTAGATTTATCATTTTAATTCCTTTTATTTATAAAATTTTTTTTAAAAATTCACCTGTATAGCTTTTTTTTGTTATTTGCAATATCTTCGGGTGTTCCTGTTCCGACAATTTGACCGCCATTTACTCCACCTAGAGGACCAAGATCAATAATATGATCAGCAGTTTTTATAACATCGAGATTATGCTCAATTACAATTACAGTATTTCCTTCATCAACAAGCGTATGAAGAATTTTAAGTAACTTTTTAACATCATCAAAATGAAGGCCTGTAGTTGGTTCATCAAGAATATAAAGTGTTTTACCAGTTGATCTTTTTGATAATTCTTTAGATAATTTAATTCTTTGTGCTTCACCACCTGACAGTGTTGTTGCAGATTGACCTATTTTTATATAATCTAAACCAACATCCATTAAAGTTTGTAATTTTTGTTTAATGGTAGGAATTTTATCAAAAAACTTATAACCTTCCTCAACAGTCATTTCTAAAACATCAGAAATAGATTTATCCTTATATTTTACTTCTAATGTTTCCCTATTATACCTTTTACCCTTACAAATATCACACTCGACATAAACGTCGGCTAAAAAATGCATTTCTATTTTTTTTACACCATCACCTTCACATGATTCGCATCTACCGCCTTTAACATTAAATGAAAAACGACCTGGTTTATATCCTCTGGCGCTTGATTCATTTAAGTTTGCAAACCAATCCCTAATAGGTGTAAAGCAACCTGTGTATGTTGCTGGATTTGATCTTGGCGTTCTTCCAATTGGAGATTGATCAATATCAATTACTTTATCTATATGATTAATACCCTTGAAATTAAAACGACTTTCATCTTTATTTAGAGATTTGTTGAAATACTCATCTAATCTTTGATACAAAGTATCAATTATTAAGGAGGATTTACCACTTCCTGAAACACCAGTTACAGTAATAAAATTCCCTAGTGGCAAAGTTACATCAATATTATTTAGATTATTAGTTTTAATTTTATTAAGTTTAAAAAGTTTGTTCTTATTAAATTTTCTTCTATTTTTTGGAACCTCTATTTCTAAGGTTTTATTTAAATACTTTGCTGTTAAACTTTTATTATTTTTTAATATTTTTTTTAGATTTCCTTCGGCAATTATATGACCTCCATTAACACCAGCTTTAACACCAATATCAATTATGTGATCAGATTGTTTGATTGCATCTTCATCATGCTCAACAACAATTACTGTATTTCCTAGATCTCTTAACCTAAATAAAGTCTCTATTAGTTGTTGATTATCTTTTTGATGTAACCCAATAGATGGCTCATCTAAAACATACAAAACTCCAGTTAAGCCAGAACCAATTTGACTCGCCAATCTAATTCTTTGACTTTCACCTCCTGATAAAGTTTTGCTTGCTCTTGCTAACGATAAATAATCCAAACCAACTCTATTTAAAAAAACTAACCTATCTTTAATTTCTTTAATTACACCTTCTGCAATCTTTCTATTATTTTTATCAAGTTTACTTTCGAGTGATGAAAACCAGTTTAAACACTCACTTATTGATTTTTTAGTTATATTTCCAATATGCTTTTCATCAATTTTTACAGCTAAAGCTTTCTCATTAAGTCGATAACCATTACAAACTTCACAGTCTCTTTCAGATAAATATTTTTCTAATTCATATTGTAGCCACCATCTCTCAGTCTCTTCATATTTTCGATCAATAAAGTTTATAATCCCTTCAAAATCATACAAAAAATTTATTTCGCTGTTCTCATCTCCATAAAGAATAATATTTCTTACATTTTTTGGAATTTCTCTCCATGGAAGATTTTTCTTTATTTTAAATTGTTTTAAAATTTTATCAATTGTTTCAACAAAATATCTTTTTTGGTAACCAAATACTTTTGTTTCCCATGGTTTAATAGCTCCATCACCAATTGATCTAGTTTCATCGGGAACTATTTTATTTTCATCAAAATATTTTTCAACTCCAAGACCATCACATTCAGAACAAGCACCTTGAGGAGCATTAAAGCTAAATAATCTTGGTTCAATTTCTTCAATACTAAAACCAGATACAGGACATGCAAATTTTGATGAAAATATGGATAATTTATTTGTATCTAGATTTTCTAAATATAGCAAACCATCTGATAGTGTTAGTGCAACTTCTATACTCTCACTAAGCCGTTGCTGAATATTTTTTTTTACAATAAGTCGATCAATTACAACATCAATATTGTGTTTAAAATTCTTTTTTAGCAAAGGTACTTCATCAATATCATAGACAACATTATCTACTTTTAGACGTTGATAGCCTCTTTTTTTTAAATCTTCGATTTCTTTTCTATATTCGCCTTTTCTATCCCTAACTATTGGAGATAAAATATAAATTCTCTTATTAATATTATTTTTAATTATAAGATCAGTTATTTCACTTACTGATTGAGATTTAATTGGCTTGCCTGTTGTTGGTGAGTAGGGTACGCCAACCCTTGCAAAGAGAACTCTTAAATAATCATATATTTCAGTTACAGTTCCTACTGTACTCCTAGGATTTTTTTGTGTTGTTTTTTGTTCAATTGATATGGCAGGAGATAAACCATCAATGCTATCCACATCTGGTTTATTCATCATCTGTAGAAATTGTCTTGCATATGCTGATAGACTTTCAACATATTTTCTTTGTCCCTCTGAATAAATTGTATCAAAGGCTAAAGTTGATTTACCTGATCCACTTACTCCTGTAATTACAACAAGTTTATTTTTTGGTATTTCAAGACTTATATTTTTTAAGTTATGCTCTCTTGCGCCTTTTATAACAATTTTATCTAAATTCATTAATATTTGTATTAGTTAATACCCTTAATATGTTATAAGGATATATATAGAAAATGTATGGTTGGTAGTGTTAATAAAGCAATTTTATTAGGAAATTTGGGAAGAGATCCAGAGATTAGATCTATGCAATCTGGCTCTAAAATGGCCTCCTTTTCAATTGCTACATCAAAAAGATGGAAAGACAGAAATACTCAAGAACAAAAAGAAAAAACCTCATGGCATAATATTGTAGTTTTTGGTGATGGTCTTGTAGATATTGTTGAAAAATATGTAAAAAAAGGTTCTAAAATTTACATTGAAGGTGAGCTACAAACTCGAAAATGGCAAGATAAAGAAGGTAATGATAGATATACAACAGAAGTGATATTACAGGGATACAATTGTAATTTAACACTGTTAGACAGTAGAAATAATACTCAAATTACAAATGATAATTCTGAAGAAATAAGCAATTCTAAATCGGTAGAAGAGAATTCTTTTGGAAGCTCTGAAAGTGATTCTGAAGATTTAGATGAAGATATTCCTTTTTAAAAATTATATTTAAATTCTTACTTTATCTTATTGAAATATAGGTATTATTATTATTTATTTCTATATTTTAAACATTTGTTTAAATTTTAATATTTGCTATAAAAAAACATTAATTTTTCATAAAAAATAAGAGATTTTAAGTGCCTGACGATACAGATATTTCTAATGAAACTCCAAAACAAGAAAACATTTCTTCTATAAGTCTAGAAGAGGAAATGCAGAAATCCTACCTGGATTACGCGATGTCTGTTATTGTTAGTAGAGCTTTGCCTGATTGTAGAGATGGTTTAAAGCCTGTTCATAGGAGGATTTTATACTCCATGAGCGAATCAGGTTACAGCTTCAATAAACCTTACAAAAAATCTGCAAGAATAGTCGGCGATGTTATGGGTAAATATCATCCTCATGGGGACTCAGCTATTTACAATTCTATGGTAAGAATGGCTCAATATTTTTCAATGCGTCTAGAATTAATTGATGGCCAAGGTAATTTTGGATCATTAGATGGAGATCCCCCCGCAGCAATGCGTTATACAGAAGCCAGATTATCTAAAGTTTCAGAAAGACTAGTTGAAGATATCGATAAGAATACAATATCTTTTCAACCAAACTATGATGATACTACAAAGGAACCAATCGTACTTCCTTCACAATTCCCAAATTTATTAGTTAATGGAGCTTCTGGAATAGCTGTTGGAATGGCAACTAACATTGCACCGCATAACCTTGGTGAAGTTATTAATGCTACACTTCATTTAATATCTAATCCTGGATGTAGCACTCAAGATCTCCAAAAATATATTTTTGGTCCAGACTTTCCTACAGGCGGACAAATTATAGGAAAGAAAGGTATTATAGAAACTTTTGAAACTGGTAGGGGCAGTTGTGTTGTTAGATCAAAAACAAGTATTGAAAATTATAAAAAAGATAGGGAGGCTATAATTTTACATGAAATACCCTATCAAGTTAACAAGTCAAAACTTTTAGAAAGAATTGCAGAAATAGTTAAAAATGGAATTATAGAAGGCATTTCAGATTTAAGAGATGAATCAGATAGAAACGGTGTAAGAGTAGTAATAGAGCTTAAAAAAGATGTAGATGCAAATATAATATTAAATCAACTTTACAAACACACATTAATTCAAACAACATTTAATTCAAATATGCTCGCTTTAAATAAGGGTAAGCCCGAACAAATGAACTTAAAAGATATTTTAAGTTCTTTTTTAGATTTTAGAGAAGAGGTAATTACTAAAAGAACATTATTTGATCTAAATAAAGCAAGAGATAAAGCTCACATATTAGTAGGTTTAGTTGTAGCAAATACAAACATTGATGAAATAATATTAATAATTAAACAATCTAAAGATACAAAAGAAGCAAAAGAAAAATTAATAAATAAAAAATGGAAATTAAGTAAAGATAATATTAATTTTATAAATTTAGTTGATGAAAATACTAATCAATTAAAAAATGACACTTTTAATTTTTCTGAAAATCAAGCAAAAGCAATTTTAGAACTAAGACTTCAAAAACTAACAGCACTAGAAAGAGATGATATTCAAAAAGATTTAGAAAAATTAATTTTAGAAATCAAAAACTATTTAGAAATTTTAAATTCAAGGAAAATATTACTTAATGTGATTGAAAAAGAATTAAAAGAAATTAAAGAAGAATTTGCTACAGATCGAAGAAGTGAAATTATTGATAAAGAATATGAACAAGTTGATGATTTGAAATATATCCAACAGGAAGATATTGTATTAACTATTTCTAATAATGGTTACACTAAAAGATCATTACTATCAAACTACCGTTCGCAAAACAGAGGAGGTAAAGGTAAGACAGGAATGTCTACGAGAGATGAAGATTTTGTAAAAGAAATTCACTTTGCAGATACTCATACAAAGCTTCTTGTATTTTCGTCTCTAGGAAAAGTATATTCATTAAAAGCACATGACATTCCCGAAGCTAGTCTTAAAGCAAGGGGCAAACCTATTGTAAATTTACTACCATTCAAAAATTCTGAAAAAATATCAACATTTCTACCATTGCCTTTAGATGAAAAATTATGGGATAAATATTTTGTGATTTTTGCAACAAAAAAAGGAATGGTTAGAAAAAATAAGTTAATTGATGTTGCTAAGAGTGGTAAGAGAGATCTTAGAGATTCTGGAAAACTTGCTATTAAGCTTGATAGCCATGATTCTTTAATTAGTGTTAAATTATGCTCTATTGAAGAAGATATATTGTTATCATCATCAAATGGTAAGTGTCTTCGTTTCCCTGTTTCTAAATTGAGATTATTTTCTGGTCTAAATTCTTCAGGAGTTAGAGGAATTAAATTAGAAAAAGATAATTTTATCATCTCGTTGTCAATTTTGAAACATTCATTAATTGATATGAAAATAAGACAAGATTACTTAAAAGCTTCTTCTGATAGTAGACGTAACGAAACATCATCACTTAAAAATGGTTTTGAAGAACTAAATAAAAATGAAGAATTTTTACTCGCAGTTACATCAAAGGGTTTTGGGAAGAGATCTTCAGCATATGAATACAGAATATCGAATAGGGGTGGTAAGGGCATTACTGGAATATTGACTTCTGAAAAAAATGGTGAAGTTGTAGATTGTTTTGTAGTTCAAAATAATGATGAAATTATACTTGTTAGTGACAAAGGGCAAATTATTAGAGTTAATGTAAATCAAATAAGAATTGCTGGAAGATCAACAAAGGGTGTTAGTATCTTTAAAATACCAGAAACAGATAGAATTGTATCTGTATCTAGAATACAAGAAATAATAAAAAATGAATAAGATTGGTATTTATCCGGGAACTTTTGATCCAATGACTATGGGGCATATGGATATAGTTAAAAGATCTCTTAAAATTGTTGATAATCTTGTAATAGCTGTTGCAAACAACTTAAATAAGGATTCATTATTTAATATTAATGAAAGAATAAATATAATAAATGAAGATCTATCTGCATTGAATGAAATTAGTACAAAAATTAAAGTTGTTGAATTGTCAGGTTTGCTAACTACTTTTGCCGATAAACAAAATGCCACTTGTATAATAAGGGGATTAAGAGCAGTATCAGATTTTGAGTATGAATTTCAAATGACCGGAATGAACTATCAACTAAATCCTAATATAGAGACAATCTTTCTAATGACCTCAGAAAAAAACTCATTTATTTCATCAAATTTTGTTAAAGAAGTTTACAAACTTGGTGGAGATGTTTCGAATTTTGTTTCTAAAAACACTTTAAGTGAACTAAAGAGAAAAAACTCTTAGTTAATCACTTGCGCTTATAATATTTGAACTATATAAAATACAAATTCGATGGGCCCTTAGCTCAGTTGGTAGAGCAATTCCCTTTTAAGGAATGGGTCGCAGGTTCGAATCCTGCAGGGCTCACCATCTATTTGTATGAAAAATAGTCATAACGTAAAAGTTAATCATCAATCTATTTCTCATTATTTACATTACACTAATAAAATTCTAGGTTTGAATAATAAATCATCTGAATATTTAACAAAATCTCTCATAGGCTCATCACTAAGGGGTGTAGATAGTCATGGTTTAAGGTTATACCCTCATTATGTATCAGCAATTATTGGAGGTAGGATTAATAAAAAACCTAAAATGAAGTTTAAAATGAAAACAACCTCAGCTTGTATTTTAGATGCAAATAATGGTTTAGGTCATCACGCTTCATATCTTGCTGCAGATAAAGTATCAAAAATTGCATCTAAAACAGGAATAGGAATTGTTGGTATAATAAACTCATCTCATAATGCCGCAGCAGGTGCTTACAATATTGAAATTGCTAAGAACAATTGTATCGGATTATCATTTACTCATTCTGATGCTATGGTTAGTCCACATGGTGGATATAAGAAATTTAATGGAACAAATCCATATTCATTTTGCGCACCTTTAAAAAATGACAAGTATTTTTTAGTTGATTTTGCTACTAGTAATATTCCCTGGAACAAAGTTTTGAGAGCTAGAGGTAATAATTGGAAACTTTCAGGGGAATTAGTAGTTGATAAAAAAGGTAGAATGACAAAAAATCCTTTCACAGCTGATTCTCTTTATCCATTGGGTGGTATTTCTTATGGTCATAAAGGTTTTGGTTTATCGTCTTCAATAGAAATTTTGTGCGGTCCGTTAACAGGCATGCTTCATGGTTTCAGGCTATTACCTATGAATGGACCAGATTTTAAAACCTATAGAAAACTAGGTCATATTCTTATTGCAATAAAAATTGATGTCTTCCAAAGCAAGACTCAGTATTATAGAAAAATTAATAATTATATAAATGATTTAAAAAAACAAAAAAGTAATATTAAAAAAAAACAAATATATTTTCCAGGTGAATTAGAAATAATAGAAGAAAAAAAAAGAATTAACAATGGAATACCTTTTGATAAAGAAATGATTAATGCTTATAAATTAATAGATAAAAAATTAAAAATTGATAGGTTTAAAACAATTTTAAAATCAGTTTCAAAATAGTATAATTAATTTTGTGAAAAAAACTTTAATAACTAATATTGCAACTGGTATTAAGAAAAAATGTGATATTTTGAGAAAAAATGATCATATTCTTGAAGTTGTACTAGAAGGAACCACAATAAAAATATTATTAAAAAAAAAGACTAATAAATATATCGGTTATTTCAAAGAAATGGAATTTGAGTCAGATGGTTAATTTCTATTTCGTATATTAATTTCATTTTCGTAATCAATTTTTAATTGCTTTAATATTTCTCTTTTTTTAATTATTCTACCTTTGCCAACACCAGGGCAATTTTTTGCAATATCGTTATTCCAATTTTTTGTATTCATATTCTCTGGCCAAAAAGGCCAAGTTCTGCATTGAATTGGTCTTGACTTATAAACACTACATCTCTTATCTATTAAAAAAATACAATTACCTTTATTTTTTTTTAATTCTTTTAAATGAATAAAATTATCTGTTTCCTGGCAATAATTTTTAATAAATTTTTTTTTTGTTATTTTCATTTCGGCAGATAAAGTTTTTATATCTTTTTTACTTAAATAAACATAACCATAAGATCCTCGCGACACACAGCAGTTTCCTGAACCTTGACATTCAAATCTAATACCATTTTCTATATCCATATTAATTATCCTGCAGTAAGAGTTAAAATAGCAGCATCTCTTTCCTGTAAATATAATAAGTTTCGAAGATTCTCTCCTTGAATATTTTCTAATTTTGGATTTTTTTCTAAAATGTTTTCAACCATAATTTTAGCATCTTCTAGCAAATCATTATCAAAACTAAGATCAGCAACATAAAAAGAGGGACTTCCTGACTGTTTTTTTCCTAAGATTTCTCCTGGACCTCTTATCTTTAAATCCTCTTCAGCAATTTCAAACCCATCATCAGTTTGCTTCATTATTTCAATTCTTTTTTTAGCAATTTCTCCAATATTTTCTTTATGTAAAAGTATACAATATGATTGAATATCATTTCTTCCAACACGACCTCTTAACTGATGAAGTTGAGCTAATCCAAATCTTTCTGCGTGCTCTATTATAATTGTTGTAGCAGATGGTATGTCAACACCAACTTCAATAACAGTTGTTGAAACTAAAATTTTATAATCCTCATTTTTAAATTTTGACATTATTTGTTCTTTTTCTAATTCACTTAAACGTCCGTGCATTAATAAAACCTTTTCTTTGAAATATTTTTTTAATATTTTATATCTTTCTTCTGCAGCTTTTAGGTCTAATTCTTCTGACTCTTCAATTAAAGGACACACCCAATAAAATTTAGACATAGAATTAATAATTTTTGCTTTTATTCTTTCAATAAGTTGATTTTCTTTTTTTAATGACAATGAACTAGTTATAATTGGTTTTCGACCTAAAGGTTTTTCAACTAATTTACTTTCTTTCATATCTCCGTATGCTGCTAACGTTAATGTTCTTGGAATTGGTGTTGCACTCATTACTAAAATATTTGGTTTATGATTTTTATGATTAAATACCATTCTTTGATAGACTCCAAATCGATGTTGTTCATCAATTACCGCTAAGCCTAAATTTTTAAATATTACACTATCCTGTATTAATGCATGAGTACCAATTATAATATCTGCGTGTCCATTTTCAATTTTATCTAATTTATCCTTCCTCTCCCTTCCTTTGTCCCTTCCAGTAAGAATAATTACATTTATTTTTGAATTTTTTAATAAATTTAAAATATTTTCGTAATGCTGAAATGCAAGAATAGTAGTAGGTACCATTAATGCTGATTGTAAATTACTCTCAAAAACTTTTATCATTGAAATCAAGGCTACAATAGTTTTGCCAGACCCAACATCTCCTTGTAACAATCTAATCATTTGATTAGAGCTCTCTAGATCATTAATAATTTCTTTTATTACATTATTTTGTGAATTAGTTAGTTTAAATTCTAAATTATTGTAAAATTTATTTATTATTTTATTCCCACTTGTAATTTTTAGACCTTTTTTCTTTTGATTGAAATTTCTCATAATACCAATTGCTAATTGGTGGGACAATAATTCATCAAACGCTAATCTTCTTCTGAGTAAATTCTTATTTTTAATATTATCATCACTTGGATTATGAAGATTTATAACTGCTTCACTCCACGGTTTAAATCTATACTTATTTAATATTTTGGTTTCTATCCATTCATTAAAATTTGGTAAATTATTCAATATTTGATGAGTTAATTTATTCATTATTTTTTGATTTAAGCCATTTGTTAGGCTGTAGATTGCTTCTTTACTTTTTATTATTTTATTATTTTTTAAGTCAGTTACATTGTTAGGATGAGTTATTTGAAAAGTATTTCTAAAATACTCTAACTTTCCAGATATTAATTTATTTTCATTTGTTGGCAGCATTTGTCTCATCATAGGGTGCCTTGCATTAAAATATATTAAATCAATATTTGTATCTCCACAGATACATTTAATTTTGTAAGGCTGTCTTTTAAATCTTGAGGGCTCATGTTTAATAATTTTTAAATTTAATGTTACTAATGAATTAATTTCTGCATCATGTATATTTTCATAAAATTTTCTTTCTAGAATATTATTTGGTATGTTCCATAGAAAATGGATATTCTTATAAATACCTAATTTATTAATAATTTGCTCTAATTTTGGACCAACTCCTTTCAAAGATGATATTGAAGATAATATGTAATTTAATTTTTTTGGTCTCATAGATTTTTATAAAATTATCAACTATATTCTATACTGAATTATTATGTCATTCAATTTACTAAAAAAATCTATAAAATATAGACTTTCTTACTCAGGAACAAAAGAAACAGACATATTATACAAACGATATTTTATAAATCAGATAGATAAATTTAGTAAAAAAAATCTTGAAGATATTGAATCATTATTTAATCAATTCTCTGATAACGAGATTTATGATTTTCTTACTTTTAAAGTTGCTATTCCGTCAGAATTTAATGAAATTTTTAATAAAATACTAAATGAAAAATAAAAATACTATTGGACCTTCAATTTATAAAGTTGAACCCTTTTTTATTTCAAAATTTTACGAAAGCTCCAATAAATCAATCTTATATATTGGAAAAGATGAAAGAGAAATATCATCTATGGGGCAAAAAATAAAATGGTTATTACCTGACATTGAGATATTATTATTTAAATCTTGGGATCAAATACCATACGACAATGTTTCTCCTTCAAAAGAAGTTCAAATTGAAAGATTAAAAACTCTTAAAATATTATCAACTTCAAATAAAAGAAGAATAATACTAACAACAATTAATTCAATAGTACAAAAAATAATCCCTAAATCAATTATTAATTCACAACTTTTAAAAATTTCTAAAAAACAAAAGTTTAAATTTGAAGATTTAATAAATAACCTTGTGCTTTTAGGATTTCAAAGAACATCTTTAGTGCGTGATAAATCAGAATTTTCTGTAAGAGGTTCAATTTTAGATATTTTTCCAAATGACAAACTTAAACCGATAAGAATAGATTTTTTTGACGATGAAATAGAGACTATTTTTGAGTTTGACCCTATTACACAAAAAAGATTAAAAGAAATAAATTGTGATTTAGAGTTTAACATTGTTAATGAGCTAATAGTTAATGAAACAAACTTGAGCCTATTTAGAAAAAAATTTAGGGAAATATTTCCAGAATATAGAAATAGTCAAGTTTACAATCTTTTTTCTGAAAATATTATTCCATCAGGTGGTGAGCAATTTATGCCATTGTTTTATAATAATCTAGAAACATTATTTGATTATATAAAAGAATATACAATATTACTAAACGACGAATTTAAAAATATATTTGAAAATAGATTAGAAAATATCAATGATTTTTATTTGGCAAGAAAAAACAATAAAGAAAGTTTTTTTTTATCACCTGAATATTTTTACCTGAATCAACAAAGTTTAAAAAAATATTTAGACAACAATAAGCATTATTACTTCAGTACATTTAATAAAAATAATCATATTAATATTAATGTAAATATTATTCATAACTTATCATCTATTAAAAAAGAAATAGATTTTAGTTTTATAAATCAATTTTTTATAACTAATTCTAAAGATAATATAATTTATATATGCTGTCGAAGTAAGGGAAGTCTAGAAAGAGTATCTAAAATATTAGAAAATAATTTAAATTTAAAATTAAAATTCGTAACTAATTTTAATCATACTTTCTCAGATAAAATTTTATTAACTATTTTGGATATTGAGGAGTCATTAAAATTTAATCAATATATATTTATTAACGAAAAATCATTATTTGGTTATTTTTTTAATACACAAATTTCAAAACCACGTAAACAGACAATATTTTTTGAAGAATTAAATAAGTTATCAATTGATTCGATTCTAGTTCATTCTGAATATGGTCTCTGTAAGTTTAATGATATAAGAAAAATTGAATTAAATGACTCGATTCATGAATGTTTAGAATTAGAATTTTTTGATAATCAGAAACTTTTTTTACCAGTTGAAAATTTGAGTTATGTTTCAAAATATAGTGATGATATAGATGGAAATATCATTTTAGATAAGCTTGGAGTTTCACATTGGCAAAAAAGAAAAGCAGATGCAAAAAAGAAAATTAGAGATGCAGCAAAAAAACTTATTACTATAGCTTCTAAGAGGTTACAATCTCAATCTTATGAAATTAAAACAAATATTGCTGAATATGACAAATTTGTAAGTACCTTTCCATTTGTTGAAACTGATGATCAATTAAATGCTATTCAAGATATTATTAATGATTTTTCTAAAATGATACCATCTGACAGATTAATTGTAGGTGATGTTGCATATGGTAAAACAGAAGTAATTTTGAGAGCTATTTTTTTAGTTGCAAAGTCAAATTTACAATCTGTAGTTTTAGTTCCAACTACAATTTTATCTAGGCAACATTTCATTAATTTTAAAAAAAGATTATCTATTTTTGGTATTAACATTGCAGAAGTTTCTAGATTAGTATCATTAAAAGATAAAAAAGAAATTTTTGAAAAATGCAATGCTGGTAATATTGATGTATTAGTCGGTACTCATGCTTTATTGAATGATAAGTTACAATTTAATAAGCTTGGTTTAATAGTTTATGATGAAGAGCAAAAATTAGGAACAATTCAAAAAGAAAAATTTAAAGAAATTGCGCCAAAAGCTCATTGTATTTCACTTAGCGCTACCCCTATTCCACGAACTTTAAGTATGTCTCTTTCAGGAATAAGAGATCTAAGTTTAATTCTCACAGCACCGTTTGAGAGAATGGCAGTTAGAACATTCGTTTCACCTTTTGACCCTTTAACTATAACAGAAGCTATTAAAAGAGAGATATATGGAAGAAAAAACGGAGTATACTTCGTTGTTCCGAGAAAAAAAGACTTACCTTTTGTTGAACAATTTTTAAATGATAATTTACCAGAAATAAAATATGTAGTCACCCACGGTCAACTTAATCCTAAATTATTAGAAAGTAGAATATCGAAATTTTATAATCAAGAAGTTCCTTTAATGCTTAGTACTAATATTATTGAAAATGGTTTAGATTTACCTCATGTAAATACAATTATAGTATACAGATCCAATATTTTCTCATTGGCTGCACTATATCAATTGAAGGGAAGAGTAGGTAGATCTTCTTATCGTGGATATGCATACATGACATATAAAGAAAACGAATTAAAAGATAATGGAAGAAAAAGATTATCTATAATTAATTCCTCTGATCATCTCGGAGCAGGTTTTAATATAGCATCTCAAGATTTAGATCTTAGAGGGAGTGGTTCTATAATAGGTGAAGAGCAAAGTGGTTTTATAAAAGAAATTGGAACTGAATTATACCATCAAATGCTTGAAGAAGAGATAAATTTTCAAAAAAGTAAATCTAATTCAAATTTTAAAACAAATGATACATTTCAACCGATTATTAAAATACCTGTTGAGATATATATACCTGAAGATTTTATTAACGATGTTGATTTAAGACTTTCTATTTATAAAAGAATATCTAACATTAATAATAACAAAGAAATTGAAGATATAAAAATAGAATTAATAGATAGATTTGGTAAATTGCCTAATCAATTAATTAATCTATTAAAATTAGTAGAAATTAAAATAATTTGTTTAAAGCACAATATTGAAAAATTTGAATTTAGCAGAAAGGGTATATTAGTAAGTTTCTTTTTAAACAAACCAAAGAATCCTGAAAAATTATTAGAACTTTCATTATCAAATAAAAATTCTTTAATATTAAGACCTGATCAAAAAATTTTTTATGATTTTGGGGGTAATTTAATTAATGACAGATTTGAATTATCTAAAAAAGTCATTAATTTAATAAAATAATGATTAAAGTTTTTTTCATATTTAATTTTTTTATTATTTTATTTTTTAGTAAAAATGTTTTATCTTTAGACAATCAATATAAACTTAAAATTTTAAAATCAAATTTAACATCTCCTTGGAGTTTGACTTTTATAAATAATAATCACGTTTTAATTAGTGAAAAAACTGGAAAAATTAAGCTATTCAATATTCAAAGTAATAAAATTATTGGTATCGATCACAACTTAAATTTTGTTAGAGATAAAAACTCTCAAGGTGGCCTCTTAGATATTTACTTTTATAAAAATCAGATTTTTATATCCTACTCTGAAAAGATTGGTAATAAATTGTTTAGTCCCTCAACAACATCTATTGCAAAAGCAAATTTCAATTTAAATTTCTTAGATTTTAAAAATATTTTTAGAGCTTATCCTCCAATTAGATCACCTTATCACTTTGGCTCAAGAATAGTTATTCTTGATGATTATTTATACGCATCAGTTGGAGAAAGAGGAAAAGGAATGATAGCACAAGAAGGCGATAAGCATCCTGGAAGCATAATTAGGATTAATTTAGACGGTAGTTCACCTAATGATAATCCTCATTTTACTGAAAATCTAGATTGGTTACCTGAAATATTTCAAATAGGAATAAGAAATCCTCAGGGTATGTCATATTCTCCTTTTGACAATAAAATTTATATTAGTAATCATGGGGCAAAAGGTGGAGACTGGTTTGGTGAAGTCAAAAAAGGTGAAAATTATGGCTGGAAAATATTAGGCTGGGGTGGAACAAATTATGACAATTCAAATATAGGACCAAAATGGCTGCCAGGTTTTACAAAAGCTATTCATTATTGGGTTCCATCAATAGCGGTTAGTGCAATAGCAATATATAAAGGAAAAGAGTTTCCAGAGTTTAATGGTCTTGCTCTCATTACTTCTCTTAAAGATCAATCCTTACGTTTATTGAATTTTAAAAATTCAAAAAAAATTCAGGAAGAAATAATTTTTAAAAATATTATTGGTAGAATTAGAGATATCAAAATACATCCAGAGAGCGGTAAGATATATTTATTAGCCCAAGATAAGTTATGGTTATTTGAAAAAAAATAGCACTCTTAAATCAGAGTGCTAATAAAATTATGATGTTGGCGGTGAGAAATCAACTTTGTTTCCCATCTCTCTAACTTTATTAAGATCAACTGACTCTAATGTTATAGCTTCTGATAAAGTACCTGATGCTTTTGCTTTTAAAGCACAAGCTGCCATTGCTTCAAAAGAATCAATTTCAGTAATCATTACAAAATCATATTGACCTCTTGTAATATGATAATCTATTAATTTTCCTCCAACACTTTCAACTAATTTTTCCATTGCTTCTCTTCTATCTGATGAACCATTGATAATGCCATCAGCTCCTTTTTGAGAATATATACCAAGTGAAACAAATATTGACATATAATTATCCTTTCTTGTTAACATAAAAAATATTATATTTTTTAGCAAAAATACACACACATTTTAATAAAATAGATATATTTATTTTTTAATATTAATATTTTACTTTAGAATTAAAATAAATATTTAATAATTAACAAAGGAAATAATATGATAGCAAATAAAACAAGATCATTTATAAAAGCAATTAGCTGGAGAATACTAGCTTCCGCAGATACTTTTTTAATTAGTTATATTATTACTGGAAAATTGTCATGGGCTGGCAGTATTACATTGTTAGAAGTAATAACTAAAACAGTTTTATATTATTTACACGAAAGAGGATGGAATAGAGTCACCTGGGGAACAATAAGTAGATAAAATATGGCGGAGAGAGTGAGATTCGAACTCACGAACGAGTTGCCCCGTTGCCGGTTTTCAAGACCGGTGCTTTCAACTGTTTTTTTTCTTGTATTTTAGCCATTAATTAGATCAGTGTGTAAAATGTGTGTAATTATTTTTATTTAATTATATTAATCTTTAATTGATGAATTGGAAAAATTGGAAAAAACAAGAAATGAAGGAGATTAATAAAATTCTTTCAGATAAAAATAGTGCTCCACTAGAATATACCTACAAAGGTAAAACGAAAAACGGTATTCCACACACTCTAAGAGAAATTGGTATTAAAGACAAATTTAAGTTACCGAAAATCTTAGAGAATAGAGATCCCTATGATTTAGATTTACTTAACTCTTTAAAAGGTGAAGAGGCACTTCTTAGATTTCATTATAAGACTAGAACGTATGAAAAGGGTCAATATATTAATGGCAAACTAGAAGGTCCAGCATATATTGAACTTGGTGGTTTAGAAGAGGGTGCTCAAGATCACTATGAATTTATTTGTAATTTCAAAAATGGATTTCCTGATGGATATGGTTTTATTAATGATCGTTGTGAAGATACTTCTGGAGATTATGTTTATTATTTTAATGAAGGATACTTAGAAAAAATCATAAAATTAGATGAGCATGATAAGTATGTTGAGTGGGGTAATTATTTTAAAGATAATGATAAAATACTCTGGAAAATACTTGAATACTATTTCCATTTCTATTTAACTGGTCAATTAAAATATTAATCAATGCAAAGAGAAAATTTAATTGATAAAATTTTATTTTTCATATTTATTTTTTTTCAAGTATGGCTTTCCTATTTCATAATTCTTTTTCTTTTTATATTTATTAAAAATAATCTTGATTTTAATAAAACTACTAAATGGATTATAGAATTGTATGATTTTAATTTATTTTACTATTATTTTTTCACATTTTTAACTTTATTGTCAGAGGAAGCTCGTACCTTTGATAACATATTGTTTGGGTTAATTAGTCTTGTTTGTTGGGTAATTATTTGTATTTTTTTCTATACAATTTTTATTGAAAAAAATTAATATTGTTCTTAGATAAAGAATCATCAAAAAAAATTTTCATTACTCTAATATCTTTTTTATATCCTCTAATTTAGATTTAAAACTATTTCTCAAACCTCTTAAAAGTTCATTATTCTCTTTTTTTGTTGATTTTAAATACTTACTTATTTTTTTATATTTTTTAAATAAATCAAATAAAGCTTTATCAAATTCATCTTCTTTTTTATTAAACTCTTCATTAGCTATGAGTAGTTCCTCCATTTTTTCTTTAGAGGCAGGTGAATTTCTATTAGGAAATTTTAAAATCTTAACCATAAATAAATTTTACCACAAAATTTATTTAAAGTTATTAAAATTATGCTTAAAAATGGCGGAGAGAGTGAGATTCGAACTCACGAACGAGTTGCCCCGTTGCCGGTTTTCAAGACCGGTGCTTTCAACCGCTCAGCCATCTCTCCGTATGTTTGAAATGCTATATATTACTAAATTTTTTTTTAAAGAATAAAATTTTAAAATTAATCAACTTCAAGTTCATAATAACTTCCATCAGCATCATAACCTTCAATTTCACCTTTTCCAACAAATTCACCTTGAAAATCTATTTCTTCTCCATCATCTAAATAAATTGATCCTTCAACATCTCCATTAGAGTCAGCTGTAATTTCACCTCTAACGTAACCATGATCATAACTATAACCTTCAACTTGATATTCATAAGATCTGGAAGAAGAACAAGGAAATATTGAACAATAACAAATAACTAATTCAGAAAAATCTTCACTATTACAAACTCCTTGTGTTTTTGTAATTATCATTTTTTTTGTATCATCTTCTAATTCTTTTAGATAACATTTAGAGGTTTCACATCTTCCATCTGTATGTTCTTTAATTTTTAAATTATTATAACATTCAAGTGTTTTGCATTGACCATTCGTAAGTTCCATCATTTTATACTCATTGTAACAACTTAATGTTTTGCATTTGCCATTTGTAAGTTCCATCATTTTATACTCATTGTAACAACTTAATGTTTTGCAAAGTCCATTAGTCTGGTTTTCAATACATTTTGATGTATCCTGGCTCTCTAAATTTAAGGGAAAAATAAAAAAAATTAAACAACAGCAACAAAAAAATTTATTAATTTTATTAATCATTTTAAAAAATAATATTAAAATTTAAAATTCACAATAAGTCTCCATTATAAAAGATCCTCCTAAGAAAATTAACAACCAACCACCAATTAAAGTTATTAAAACAATATAAAATCTTGTTTTAACCATAAAAACATCAAGTCCTGATTTTTTCAATGCTAAATATGGTGTGAAAAAATTTGCAAAAAAAAGAATAACAAAAATATAACCTAGAATGTCACACATTAAAATTTGTTTTTAGCTTTTACTTTTTTCTTTTCGTATTCCCATATTCTTTTAAATAATTTTAAATTTTGAGAATTTTTTTTATTTCTTTCTATTGAGCATGTCTTTTTTTCTATCAAATCATTTTCATCAAAATATAAACCAAATAATGTAATACCGTCATCAGTATTATCTATATTTAGAGTCTGTCTATTAATTTTCATAATAGTTGTATCAGTTTTACCCCCATATATTATTACTGTTGATAATTTAGCATCATAGCTACCCCAAAACTCTTTTACCCCAAGTTCGTTATTCATATTTAAAATATTTATATATGCATATTTTTGATCAAAATTTATTGTAAAGTATATTGGTCTTGGTCCAGTCAGTGACTTTGGAAAAATAACATCATTGTCTTTATTTTCAGTTTTTAATTCTAAATTTGGATAATCATAAGTTGAGCAATTTAGATTTATCCCATTAAGATCTTCAGCATTTAATGCTTTTGAAAGAAATATTACTAAACTTAAAAAAATGATTATTTTCATAAATTAAACATATTCTTAACAAATTATTTACCAAATTAAATAATATTAAATAAAGTGTGGCACTAATAATAAGAATTGTAACTTTCATAATTACCTTATTTTTCATTATTATACTCCTTCTTGGTGCCACAACTTCTTTTTCTATAGAACCATATGAAAGTGATGTTTATCGGAATACTTTCAAGGTTTTATCACCAAAAGAACAACTTATTAACCAGCTTAATATTAAAAAAGAATTTGAAGAAGTAACTACTTTGGAGGAGTGGACTGAAAGATACTATGTTTTTACTCCTTTAGTGGACTTTGACGATGATGATGATATTAGTATTTGTGGAGCTCAATTAATTATTGCTGAACCTTCTGGTCATCATCTTAAATATGAGTTTTTTACATCTATTTACAAAAATGAATTTCAACATCATGTTATCTTAAAAAGTTTAATATTATCGTTAAACAACCGGGAAGAAGAGGTTTTTGAGCATTTTGAACAAAAATTATATGGTTTTGAGGTTATTAAAAATAACCAGCTTATTACTAATCTTCTTCGTCCAAAAGATAGTAAGGAAATTACTTTTGATTTACTGAGTTACCACGATTTTACTAAATCTAGAGGTAAGTTTTATAAAACAATTTTGGAAGGGGGATATGATATTCGAACATTCTTTTTTCCTGAAAATTCTAGATTAATACCTGTTGCAAGAAATACATGGTTCTTGAATAACTCTAAAAGTATAATTGATAATTGTATTCTTGAGTTAAGAAATAATAAATCTAAGATTAGAAAACCAAAAGGTGAGATCATGGAAGATGTTCATTATAGAGTAGGGTAACCAACTTTATCTAAATTTTCACTCTACACTCGCTCTAAGGTATTTTTTTTGTTAGAATACTTAGCTTATAAACGGTTTTCAAGACCAGTGCTTTCAACCGCTCAGCCATCTCTCCGTTTAATGGCTTACTATAGTTTCATCTTAAAAATGTCAAAATATTAAGTATATATCATTTCCTAATTAACGATAGTTTTGGTATTTTATATAATGATTATTAGGTTTCTCCTTTGCTTTATATTTATATCTCTAAATGCTTTTGCAACAGATTGTGAAAAACCCAAAATGCCAACTGATGATGAATGGAATAGTTGGCTATCAAATATAAAAAAAGAAGCCTTAGAAATAGGTATAAGTCAAAATACTATCTCAACTCATCTCAATAATGTTCAACCACAAAGTAAGATTATTATGCGAGATAGATGTCAGCCAGCATCTACAATGACATTAGACGAATATTTATTTTATACTATTACAAAAGATAAAATATTTGTTGGAAAAAAATTCTTAAAAAAACATGAAGATTTACTAAACGAAATAAGTGATTATTTTAAAATACAACCTAGATTTATTGTTGCTGTGTTGGGTATGGAGAGTTATTATGGAAGAAATCAGGGTAAAATAAATTCAATCATTGCAATTACGACTCTTGCTTTTGATAGAAGGAGAAGCGACTTCTATAAAAAGCAACTTTTTGCGGCACTTAAAATTTTAGATAATAATTTAGTGCCAAGTGGAGAATTAAAAGGTAGTTGGGGGGGAGCTGTAGGTATGACACAAATGATACCTACAACTTTTATAGAAACAGCATATGATTGGGATGGCAATGGCATTGATATATGGAATAGTTATGCTGATGCCTTTGCAAGTGCTGCAAACTATTTAACTTCATTGGACAAAAATCCATGGTCTATAGATAGCACTTGGGGTAGGGAAGTTCTTCCTCCTGAAAATATATCTTCATCATTTATCAATTCAATAAAACAAATCAATCCAAGAGGTTGTGGCGCTGTTAAAAGAAGATCAATCCCTAAATCTTTATCAGAATGGTCTAAATTAGGATTTACTAAAATTAATGGGGATCCTTTACCAGCTAGAAATGATCTAGAAGCTAGATTAATAATGCCAGATGGGATAGATGGAAGAATGTTTATTGTTTATCCAAATTACAAAAATATTCTTTATTATAATTGCTCATCATATTATGCTGTTTCAGTAGGACTTCTCAGTGATAAAATTTCTAACTAGTTTTACTTTTTTTTTATTTTTATATTCTTGTAATGAATTAAATATTCAAAAAGTTACAACAGTGGTAGAAACAGGCGCATCAAAAATTGAAAAAGTTATTGAAAATAAAGAAGAAAAAAAATCTATTACTATCAATAATGACGATAATTTAAATAATAATGACAATATTTTTTATTATGTTGGAGAACAATATTATATTGAAGGAGTAAGTTATACACCTAAGGAAAATTATAGTTATTCTCAAATTGGTTTATCTTCCTATTATGGCAAGGAATTACATAATGTAAAAACAATAAACAATGATATTAATAAGGTAACAGAATTACTTGGTAGACATAAGACCTTACCACTTCCAAGTATGGTGAAAATTACTAATATGGATAATGGATTGTCAATTAATGTTAAAATTATTGATAGACATTATGAAAACGCAACTATTATTCAAGTTTCAAGAAAAGTTGCGCAACTTCTTGGCTTTTATAAATCTAAAATTGCTACTGTTAAAGTCGAAATATTATCTGATGCAAGTAAACAATGGAAGAGTGTTATAAATTCAATGAATGATGAAGATTTTGAAAAAACTGTTTCATCTGCTCCTACAGATATAGTATCAATTGTTGAGATTGACGACGATATTACAACTGAAGAAAATACTAATAAAATAAAGCAAGAACCAATTGAACTAAAATCTGAAAAAATATCAGATTTCAAATTATTCTTAAAAATATCTGGAATAGAAAATTATGAAAAAATTCAAATATTAATTAATGAATATGATAAAAATTTAAAATATACTTCTGAAAAAAATAATTCAAAATTTGACTTAGTTATTGGTCCCATTGAAAATACTGAAGCAAATAATTTAGTTTCATACTTTATTACAAAAGGTTATAAGGAAACTGAAATATTTATTGAATAACAAATAAAGGTCATAATTAAGAACTATTAATGTTTATGTCAAAATTTTTTTTATTTTTTACAATTTTTCTTGTAACTTCCAAGCTTCAAGCTATTGATACAAAGGCTGAACATGCAATTGTTATTGATTATGATACCAATGAAGTTCTCTTTGAAAAAAATTCAAACATTAGAGTTATACCAGCATCAATGACAAAAATCATGACTGTGTATGTTGCTTTCGATCGAATAAAAAATACAGATTTTTCTATAAAAAATGAATGCCGTGTTTCAGCAAAAGCTTATAAAAAGGGTGGATCAAGAACTTTCCTTGAAATAGATGATACAGTATCAGTTGATGATCTTTTAAAAGGTATAATTGTTCAATCAGGAAATGATGCATCAATTGCACTTTCAGAATGTTTAGGTGGTACTGAAAACGATTTTGCTAAATTAATGAATGTTTATGCAAAGCGTCTTGGTATGAGCAATTCTAATTTTGTTAATTCTTCAGGTTGGCCAGAAGAAAATCATTATTCAACAGTTTATGATTTGGCTATTTTATCTAATGCCATAATTAAGGACTTCCCAAATCTTTATACATACTTTTCAATGGAAGAATTTTCATATAATGATATTAAGCAACCTAATAGAAACAAGTTACTAAAACAAGTTGAGGGAGCTGATGGTCTCAAAACAGGTTTTACTAAAAAATCAGGTTGGGGCATAGCTGCTACTGCTAAAAGAAATGAAAGAAGAATTACAGTAGTTATTAGTGGAACTAATAGCTCACGTTCAAGATTAAATGAATCATCTAATCTAATAAATTGGGCTTTTAATCAAACTTCACAAAAAAAATTAGTCAAAAAAAATCAAAAGATTATAGATGTAGATATTTGGTTAGGAAAAGAATCTAAAGTAAATTTAATTAGTTCTGAAGATATTATTTCAACTTTATCATTTGATCAAATTCAATTAATGGAAACTGTAATTAAATATAAAAAACCAATTCCAGCACCAATTACAAAAGGAAAAGAATATGGTGAACTAATTATTAAAATTGATGGTAAAAATGACATTATTATTCCACTTGTTGCTCAAAAAAATGTTCCAAAAGTTAACCCTTTTTTTGAAATCATTGCTGCCGCAAAATACCTATTATTTGGTACTAGTCTAGATGAATAATAAAAAAGGTTTATTTATAACCTTCGAAGGTCCTGAAGCTAGCGGTAAATCATCTCAAATATTACTTTTAAAAAAATTTTTAATTAAGAATAAAAAAAAATTTATTTTAACTAGGGAGCCTGGCGGAACAAAATTTGCTGAAAATTTAAGAAAATTAATTTTAAGTGAAAACTCAAATATAAATAACCTTGAAGAAATTTTATTATTGATGGCAGCAAGATCAAATCATATCAACAATATAATTTTACCAAATTTAAAAAAAGGCAAAATAGTTATTTCAGATCGTTATGCTGATTCTACATTTGTCTACCAAGGTTTTGTTAATAAATTTGGTATAAATAAAGCTAAAAAATTACATGCTGATATTTTAGATAATTTTTATCCTGATTATACATTTGTATTTAATTTAAGTATTAATGAGATCATTAGAAGATTAAGAAAAAGAAAAATTAAAAATAAATATGACAAAACAAGTTTAGATTTTCATAGATCCGTTATTGCTGGCTATAAAAAAATATCAATATCAAAAAGGTATATAAATATTGATGCATCTTTAAGTAAAACAATGATACATAATAACATTCTTGAGTTCTTAAAATTATAAATATGTTTAAAATGATAGGTCATGAAGATCAAAAAAATTTTATTTTAAATAAATATATTTCAAAAAATTTACATTCTTCAATTATATTTTACGGATCTAAAGGGATTGGAAAAAAAAATTTTATAATTGATATTATTACTAGTATAATTAAAATTAAATTTGAAAATAAAAATTATAATCATCACATTAATCTTCTTAACAATAATACACATCCAAATATTAAAATTATTGAAAAATTAATTGATCAAAAAACAAAAAAATTAAAATCAAATATTACTATTGATCAAATTCGATCTTTAAATAAATTTGTAAATGAAAGTTCTTCAATAAAAGATTTTGATAAATTTATTATAATAGATAGTGCAGATGATTTAAATATTAATTCTTCAAATAGTCTTTTAAAGACTCTTGAAGAACCTAAAGCTAATACATTTATTTTTTTAGTGTCACATCAATTGTCAAACTTAATACCTACTATAAGGTCTCGATGTATGAAAATAAAATTTAACAGACTTAATTTTGATGATTTTAAAAAAATATTAGAATTAAATATTCAAGATATTAAATTAGATGAAATTAAATTTTATTATGATGTAACGTATGGATCTCCTGGGAATGCTATATCATTACATAATGATAATATTATAGAATATTTGGATATTACAATAAATAATTTATCTTCAAATAAAATTAATAATAATTATATTGAGCTATCACAACATTTATCAAAATATGATAATGATAAGTTTAAGTCATATTTATCTATTCTCAAAACAATATTAATTACAATTAGTAAGTTAAAAATTAATGATTTTGATTCAAATAATTATTTATCAAATAATTTTAAATTATTAAAGAGACTATCAAGTACGTTATCAAGAAAAAATATTATTGATAAATTTAATTATTTAACTAACAATGAAAATGATTTATTCACTTACAATCTTGATAAAAAAATATTTATGTTAAAATTTTTTATTAATTAGTATGAAATTCTTTATTACAACACCCATCTATTATACAAACGATATTCCGCATATTGGCCATGCTTACACCACGATAGCCTGTGATATTCTCTCACGTTTTAATAAACTTCTCAAAAATGATGTATATTTTCTCACCGGAACGGATGAACACGGTCAAAAAGTTGAAAAAGCTGCAAAAGAAGCGAATATAGATCCAAAAAAATTTGTTGATATGTTATCGGTTAATTTTGAAAAATTAGTAAATCATTTAGGATGTGAAATAGATGATTTTATAAGAACCACAGAAAAAAGACATATAAAATCAGCACAAGCTCTTTGGAATAAACTAATTGAAAATAATCAAATTTATCTTTCAAATTATGAAGGCTGGTACTCAGTAAGAGATGAGGCTTTTTTTCAAGAGAATGAACTAAAAAAAATAAATGGGTCTTTCTTTACTGAAAATGGCTCACCCGTAGAATGGGTTAAAGAAGAAAGTTATTTTTTTAGATTATCAAATTGGGAAAAAAAATTAGTTTCATATTATGAAAATAATACTGATAAAATTGCTCCAAAAACAAGATTAAATGAAGTTTTAAGTTTTATCAAAAGTGGTTTAAAAGATTTATCTATATCTAGAACAACTTTTAAATGGGGAATTCCTGTTCCAAATAATAATAAGCATGTTATGTATGTTTGGATTGATGCACTATGTAATTACCTTACATCGATTAATTATCCAGATATAAAAAGTCCTATATTCAGAAAGTATTGGCCAGCGGTTCATATCGTTGGAAAAGATATTTTAAGATTTCATGCTGTCTATTGGCCAGCTTTTCTAATGGCTGCAGATTTAGAACCTCCAAAAAAAATATTTGCTCATGGATGGTGGACTAATGAAGGACAAAAAATTTCTAAATCTTTAGGTAATGCAATTGATCCATATGAAATTATTAATGAATATGGTTTAGATCAAATAAGGTATTTTTTATTTAGAGAAGTTCCTTTTGGTAATGACGGTGATTTTTCTAAAAGTGCAATTTCAATACGTGTTAATGCAGATTTATCTAATAATTATGGTAATTTAGTTCAAAGAATACTAACTTTTATTGTTAAAAATTGTGACTCACATGTTTCACCATCAAATAAATTTAATAACGAAGATTTGAAAATACTAGAACACTTAAACAAAAAACACAAAGAATATTTAGATTTTATGAATAATCAACAAATTGATAAAGGAATTAAATCTGTAATTGAGCTTTTATCATTAACTAATTCTTATGTTGATAATCAGGCACCTTGGACCTTGAAAAAAACAAATATAAGTAGAATGCATACAGTTTTATACATAATAATAAATATTATTGTGAAATCATCTTTGATGTTATTTCCAATCATTCCTGGTAGTGCTGAAAAAGTTTTATCTTTTATTAATATAGATATAAACGAATTAGATTTTGATAATTTTAATGAATTAATTGATAAAGATTTAAGAATAAATCCACCATCACCAATTTTTCCAAGAATCGATCAATGATCGATTCACATTGTCATTTAAACTTTGATAATTTAGCAAATAACATCGAACAAATTATATATAATTCAAAAAAAAATGATATTACATCAATATTATCTATAAATACTAATCCAACTAATTTTGAAGACCATCTTAAACTTATAAAAAAATTTCAAGGTATATATATTTCTTATGGATTACATCCATGTGAAGTTCATTCATATGACCAATTATCTATACTTGAATTTGAAAAATACTGTGATCTACCTACGGTCGTTGGCATAGGAGAAACTGGTATTGATTTGTATCACAATAAAAATTTATTAAATGAACAAATAAAATCATTCAAACTGCATATAGAGGCTTCAATTAAATTTAATCTACCACTTATAATCCATCAAAGAAATTCTGAGTTAGAATTAATTAACATTCTAAAAGATTACTCAGATATTAACTTAAAAGTTGTTTTTCATTGTTTTTCTGGCTCAAGCAGATTACTAGAATTTTGTTTTGATAATAAATTTTATATATCTCTTTCTGGTATTATAACTTTTAAAAATGCAGATAATTTGAGAGGTATTATTAAAAACTATCCTTTAGATTTAGTTCTAATTGAAACTGACAGTCCTTATTTATCGCCTGTTCCAATGAGAGGCAAAATTAATGAGCCATCATTCATAAAATATACAGCAGAATATTTATCAAATTTCTATAATATAGAATTAAGTGAATTTATAAAAATTACTGATAATAATTTTTTTAAATTGTTTAATAAAACAAAAAGAGATAATCTTTTAAAATGAAAATAACAATTTTAGGATGTGGAGGTTCATTTGGATCTCCACTTGCTTGGCAAAAAACTGGTAACATTGATATTAATAATAAAAAAAATTTTCGAACTAGATCTTCTGTCCTAATAAATATCGATAATAAAAATATCCTAATTGATACAAGTCCAGACCTAAGGCATCAACTTTATTTAGCTAAATGTACAAATATTGATGCAGTTTTTTATACTCATGTTCATTCAGATCATACTGCAGGACTACCCGACATGCGAGCCATGTCATTAATAAATAAAAAAATTATACCAGCATATATGCCTTTGGAAATGATTTCTGAAATGGAGAATAATTATAAATATATTTTTAAAGGTGAAAAAGACTATTTACCATTCATGGAAATAAAACAACTTAAAAAGATTCATAAAATTGATAATGTTAATATTGAGACTTTCAAACACAATCATGGTTCTATTGATGTTCAAACATATAAAATAGAAAATTTTGCATATTCTACGGATATAAAAAAATTTTATGAATCTGATATAGACAAATTAAAAAACCTTGATCTCTGGATTGTTGGCTTATTGAGAGAGGATGACCATCCTTCCCATGCAGGTTTTGATAAAATTATGGAATACATTAATTATATTAAACCCAAACAAACCATTTTTACACACATGACAGCTTTATTAGATGAGAAACAATTAAATGACAAGTGTCCACCAGATGTAAGACCTGGGTTTGATGGAATGGAAATTCACTTATGAAAAATGAAAGAATTGGATTTATTGGACTAGGCAATGTTGGTAAGAAATTAGCAAGTAATTTAATAAATTCGAAAAAAAAAATATTAATATATGACAAAAATAAAAAAGTATATTCGAGTTTTAAAAATAAAAATGTTTTTATTTGTTCAAATTTAAAAGAATTGGTTACTAAATCTAATATTATTATAACGTGCCTTCCTTCTCCAAATGCAATTAAAGATGTTATTGAATCTTTAATTCCATATATTAATAAATCTCATTTATGGATTGAAATGAGTACCACAGATAGAAATGAAATGATTACACTTAGTAAATCTTTTATTAAAAATGGTGGTAAAGTAATAGAAGCACCAATAACTGGCGGGGAACATAGAGCTAAATCAGGCAATATATCTATTTTAACTGCAGGAAATAAAAATGATTTTAATAGAGCTTTCCCAATATTATCAAAATTAGGTAACAAAATATTATTTTGTGGAGAAATAGGTAATGCATCAATATTAAAAATAATAACAAATTATTTAGCTTCCCTCCATTTAATAGGTATTGGAGATGCTTTAGCCGTAGCAAAAAAGAATAATATTGATTTAGGTTTAACTTATAACGCTATAAAAATTAGTTCTGGAAATAGTTTTGTTAATGAAACCGAAACAAAAGTAATTCTTAGTGGCAGTTATAATGTTGGATTCACTATGGATCTTGTAAATAAAGATTTAAGATTATTTAATAATTTAGTAAAACAAAAAAATATAAAAATTAAATTAGGTCATATAATTAGTAAAATATTTAAAAAAGGAATAACTTCCTTGGGAAAGAGGTCATTTAGCACTAGTATAGTTAAATTGTTAGAAATAGAGAATGATATTAAGATGAGAGCAAAGAATTTCCCAAAACAACTAATTGATAAACAATTAAAACAAAAGGGTGTTAAAGTAAACTAATGATTAATAGAAATTTACCACCAGCAGATCAAGACCCAAGAAATCCAAGTTATTCATTCAAAGATATGGAAAATAAACATGTTGTAAATACAGATATTTTCAATAACTATATTAAAAATAATAAAGTAAAGAAGATTTTCTCTGGAACATTGTGGTCAGAAGGACCAGCATATATTCCTCATTTAGATACTTTAGTTTTTAGTGATAATCCAAATAACAGGATTTTAAAATTGGTAAATGGTAAAGTTTCAGAATATAGAGATCCATCTAATTTTTGTAATGGAAATACAATCGATAATAATGAAAATTTAATTTCATGTTCACACGGTGGTCGATGTTTATATATAACAGATGATAATTTAAATACTGAAGTTTTAGTTGATAACTATCTTGGTAAAAAGTTTAATTCTCCAAATGATGTTTGTGTTAAATCAGATAATACAATATGGTTTACTGATCCTCCTTATGGAATTTTATCAGATTATGAAGGTTATATTGGCAATCAAGAATATAATGGATGTTATGTTTTTTGCTATAATCCAGATAATAAAAATCTTGAAGTTATAATTGATGATTTAGATAGACCAAATGGTATAGCTTTGTCACCTGATGAAAAAAAATTATATGTAGCAGACACAGCTGAAAATTTAAGACATCTTTATGCGTATGATTTAATCAATGGAAAAGCCGTAAATAAAAAACTTATCTATGATTTTAAACCTTTTTTTTCTGACGGATTTAGATGTGACAAAGATGGTAACATATGGACCAGTGCTGGAAAAGCAATCAAATGTTTTGATAAAAATTTAAGTTTAATTGGTCAAATCAAAATACCTGAATTAGTATCTAATTGTGAATTTGGGGGCAAAGAGGGGAATATTCTGTATATCACAGCAACTACTAGTTTGTATTCTATAGAATTAAATCAACAAGGAGCTAGATTTGGAAAAAAATAAATTATCTAAAGAAAAATGTGAACCTTGCTCAGGTAATACTCCTAAATTAAGTTTTGAAGAGATAAGTAAGTTTTTGTCTGAACTAAATGAATGGACAGTAAATGATAATCAAGAAATGATTTTTAAAAAATTTAAATTCAGTAATTTTAATAATGCTCTCAAATTTACTAATCGAATAGGGGATCTTGCTGATAAGGAAGGTCATCACCCCGATATATCAATTGGTTGGGGTTACTGTTTAGTTATGGTTCATACTCATGCCATTAAAGGACTTTCAATTAATGATTTTATATTAGCATCCAAAATAGATTTATTATAATTATTAATTATGAAAATTAAAAATAGTTTTGAAGAATACAAGAATTCTATAAATAATATTCTAGCAAATATTTCAGAAAAACAAATTAATTCGTGTATTAAAATTATTAACAATACAATAATAAAAAGAGGTAAGATTTATATAGTTGGTAATGGTGGCAGCTCTTCAATAGCAAGTCATGTAAGTGTTGATTTTGCTAAAGTAGCAAGAGTTAAATCGTCAACTTTTAATAATGCAAATTTGATAACTTGTTTTGCCAATGATTATGGTTATGATCATTGGGTAACTGAAGCTATCAAGGCATATATGAATAAAAACGATATGATTATTTTAATTAGTAGCAGTGGAACTTCAAAAAATATTGTTAATGCTGCACGCTATTGTAAAAAAAACTCTATAAGATTAATTACATTCAGTGGTTTTAAAAAAAATAATCCTCTTTCTAAGCTCGGTAATATAAATTTCTATATAAATAGTAATCAATATAATTTCATTGAAATGTCTCATCATATTATACTTGTATATCTAGTGGACTTTTTTGCAAATAATAAATTAAAATTATAAAATTAGTATCTTGAAATATTTTCTCTCAATTGACGCTGGAACATCTGTTATAAAAACAGTGATATTTAATTCAAATTTCAAACAAATTATTTCATTCAGCATCAATAACCCAATTAAAACTGATAATTTAGGAAAATCAGAAATAAATATGAACAGTTTTTGGTTATTAACATCTCGATGCATAAGAAACATAATTTTAAAATCTAAAGTTGATTCTAATAAAATTGTAGGGGTAGGTATTACTGGCAATATGGTTGGTTTATGGCCAATAGATAAAAATTTTAAACCAGTTAGGAATGCCATATTATGGAATGACACTAGAAGTTCTAAAATTTTTAATACAAAAAATATATACAAAAAAATTTATAAATTAACTGGTTCTATTACTCAGTATGGTTGCACAATACCAATACTTAAATGGTTATCTCTTAATGAGAAAAATAATATTAAAAAAATTAGATATATATTAAATTGTAAGGATTGGATAAGATTTAAGTTAACAAATGAAATTTATAATGATGAAACTGAAGTGTCAGTATATCCGGGAGATATTAAAAATAAACAACTATCAAATAAAATTTTTAATATTTTTAAATTAAATAAAAAGTTCAAAAAACTATTTCCTAAAATAAAAAAATCAAATGAATTAGGTGGTTTAGTTAATAAGAAATCATCAAAATTAACACTTTTAAAAGAGGGAACTCCAGTTATAGTAGGCTGTGGTGATGTTATAGCTTCTGTACTAGGTTCTGGTGGAATAAATAATAATCAAAAAATTACAATAATTGGAACAACTTGTCACAATATAATAGTCAAAAACAAATTTAAAATACCTAATAATAATGCTGGTTTGTATTTCTCTTCAATAAATAATTTATGGTTAGAAACTATGATAAATGTAGCCGGAACAACTAATATTGATTGGGTTATTAAAAATTTTTATAATAATTCAAATAATTTTTCTGATAAAATTAGTATTATTAAAAATTTTGAAAAAAAATATAAAAATAAAAATTTTCCTGAAAATTCTATTATTTTTTTACCTTATCTCAACTATGGCGGGTCTTTGTCACCATTTTTTAATCTGAATTCTAAAGCTGAGATTTTTGGTTTATTACCTCACCATAATAGATTTGATATTTTAAGTTCTTGTTATGAAGGTCTAGCGATGTCAATCAAAGATTGCTATGGAAATAAATTAAGTAAGAACGATACTCTATATATATCGGGTGGGGCTTCAAACAGCACAATACTTCCACAACTTATTTCAAACGCTTTAAAAATTAAAGTTAAAACTTTATCAAGTACTGAATTGGGAGCTTTGGGTGTATGTTATTTAACTTCTAGTTATATAAATAAATTAAATTTAAATGAAATCATAAATCAAAATACTAAATTTAACAAAATATTTTCTCCAATTAAAGAAAAATCTAAATACATTAATATTAAATTCAAAAAATATAAAAAACTGAGAGAATCACTTGATAATATTTGGTAGTATATTATTCATTTCTGTTGCAACTTTATATTATTTAATATTAATCTTAATAATAAATAATAATTAAGAGGAGAATATAATGAAAAAGTTTTATTTATTTATAATTACAATATTGTTTTCATTTAATGCTCTTGCAGTTACAAATGTTACTTTCTGGCATATGGAAGGTGTGCCTCATAGAGTTGACAGAATTCAATCTTTAATAGACGAATTTAATTCTGCTAATCCAGATATTAATGTAACTCAAGAAGTTCAAAATTGGGGTGAAATTTATGCTAAAGCACCAGCTTCTGTTGCTGCAGGAACTGCTCCTGAAATTTTGGTTGGTATACCAGACTTTACACCTATCTTAGCTGATATGGGCGCAGCTCAACCAGTTGAAGATTTTGTTGCAGAACTAGATTCAAAATATGGTTTTTATCAAAAAGCTCTAGACCAATATACATATAATGGTCATACTTGGGCCGTTCCATTATGGAACATGGGTTTGTCTTTGTGGTATAGAAAGAGTGATTTTGAAGCTGCAGGAATAAAACCTCCAGTAACTTGGTCTGATCTTAAGAAAGCAGCTAAAGCCCTTACTAAAGATGGTGTTTATGGAATCGGTCTTCCGGGCAATAAACAACTTTATACTGATCAAACAATATATAGTTTTATGGTAAACTCCGGTGCAGAAGAAATATATAATTCTGATGGAACTTTAAGATTTGATAATCCAGAAACTGTAGCAGCTTATGATGTGTATAAAGAATTATATCAATATTCTGCACCTGATGCTGCAAACTGGACATGGGGAGAAGCAGAAGCTTGTTTTGCAAGTAAAGGCTGTGCAATGATTTTGCAATTTACCGTTATATCTACATACGACTCTCAAGCTGGGGGTGATGCAAGTGATCTAGGAGTTATTCAAATACCTTACGCAAATGGCAAAGCTCACAGGGCTGGTACAGTATCTTATGTTAACTCAGCAATGATAATGACAGCAGATGAAGCTAAAATAGAAGCATCTAAGAAATTTCTTAGCTTCTTAATGGAACCAGGTAATTATGGTAGATTCATAAATATGGAACCAGGATTATTTTTACCAATAACTGAAGCTGGAAGTAAAGATTCAACTTATTGGGATGATCCTGTTGTTGTAAAATATAAATCTCAAGTAGAAACAATGTTAGATAACTCAACAAGAGGCAGTTTATTTGGTTTTACTAATGGTAATACGTTTACAAGTATATCATCTATATCAGCTCAGAATTTATTAGCGCAAACACTTCAACTAACTTTAATTGACGACAAAAGTCCAAAAGATGCAGTTAGTGAAGGTATGGAAATAATGACTGAAGCTATCGAATAATTAAACAATCATTTCAGCACCTCATTTAGAGGTGCTGTTATTTCTGTGAAAAAAAATAATATAGAAGGCTGGGTATTTGTATCACCATTAGTTATTTGGATATCTCTTGTAATCTTGGTTCCAATTTATATTGCTTTTGAATTAAGTTTATTCAATGTCAAGATAATAGGAACAACAGGTAAATATGTAGGTTTTGATAATTATATCAAATTATTTGGAAAATCTAAATTTATAAATGCTTCATTAAATAGTTTATATTGGGTTATTGGTAATGCAATTTGTCAAACTTTTTTTGCTTTTACCATTGCATTAACTATTAATTATAAATTTCCTGGTAAAAAAATAATGGCTAACTGGATTATATTATCATTTATAATCCCAACAGTTGTTGTAGTTGTAATTTGGAAACTAATGTTAAGCAGTAGTAGTGGAGTAATAAATTCAATATTAATTGATTTAAAAATATTAGATGAAGCTACTGGCTTCTTTAGCTCTCCAAATAAAGCTTTTATAAGTTTAGTTCTTATAAATTCATGGAGGTGGAGTCCATTTTTAGCATTAATTATTCTTTCTGGTCTTAATGCTATAAATAGAGAAATGTATGATGCATCAAAAGTTGATGGAGCAAATTTTATTCAACAATTCTTTTTTATAACATTTCCAAATCTTAAAAGTGTTCTTTTTGTGTTAGGTTTAGTTGGTACATTACTATCTTTTAATATTTTTGATATAATTTGGTTAATTACAAAAGGAGGACCATCTAATGCAACTACAACTTTGCCATTACTAATTTATGAGACTGCTTTTACAAAGTTTAGAATTAGTCAAGCGGCAACATTATCAATAATTACAAGTTTTTTATTATTAATATTTTCTATCATTTTTATTAAATCTATGGCGCCAAAAGAAGATGATTAAAGAAAATAACATAAAATTTATCTTTTTAACCATTTCGGTATTATTAATAATATTGATATTTTTCTTTCCTTTTTTTTGGATAATAACATCTTCATTTAAGAGTCCTGAAGAAATAATTGCGACTTCAACAACTATTATACCCAGATCTTTTACATTAGAGCATTATAATAAAATTTTATTTAGCTCTGATTTTTTTATATATTTGAAGAATAGCTTAATTGTATCTTTTTCATCTATGATAATTTCAATTATTTTATCTCTTTCTGCAGCGTACGGTTTACATAAGCTTAAATTTTATGGAAATAAATTTGTAGAGTACTCACTCCTAGTTACATATGCTTTTCCAGGTGTAATTTTATTAGTCCCAATTTACTTACTATTTGCAAAAATAAATATACTTAATAGTTACTTTGCATTGATCATTGTTAATGTTTTATTTGCAACTCCTTTTGCAGTATGGATGTTAAAGGCTTTTTTTAAATTAATTCCAAATGAAATTGAGGAAGCAGCATATATTGATGGTGCTTCAAGATATGTAGTGATATCTAGAATTGTTGTTCCTCTAGCTGCACCAGGTATAGCAAGTGTTTCAATATTTTGTTTCATTATTTCTTGGACTGAATATCTTTTTGCTTCAATATTGATAAGTGGAGATAATTTAAAAACTTTACCTGTTGGCCTGGCCTCAATTGTTGGCCAATATCAAATAGATTGGGGTTTTTTACTATCTGGCGCTGTATTAGCAAGTTTACCTGTTATTTTACTATTTATTTTTATTGGGAAATACTTTGTATCCGGTCTTACTGAAGGAGCTATAAAATAGTATCAAGTACCACAAAATGTTTCATAAATTTTTTCGTTTTCAGTAGGTGGATTTGTAAATTTATTTTTTATATTTTTGTCATAAGGGTTCTTAAGTATTTTTTCATATTCATATAATGACTCAAAATTTCCACTATGTGATTCATTAATTACTTTTTCTATTAAATGATTTCTTGGAATAACTATTGGGTTAATTTTATCAAATTTTTTATTTTTAAGATTATTATATTTTATATACCAGTCTTTAAATATATTTTTATCTAGATTGTTATTCTCTAAGTTTATAAATGTATTTGTGTAATCAAGTTTGTGTATATGCATTATATCTAAAAAATTCTTAATAATATTTGTATTATCATTATTTAAATCTAAATTTAATTTTTTGCTCATCATAATATTCCAATTCAAAATAAATTTGTTATTGTATTCATTTAATATTTCCTCAACAATTTTTATTGATTTTTTCTCATTACTATCGACTAAATGAAGAATTGTTTCAGCAAATCTTGCTAAATTCCATAAACTGACTTTTGGTTGATTTTCAAAACTATATCTTCCCATTTTATCTATCGAGCTAAAAACAGTTTTTGGATTATAATTATCAAGGAAAGCACAAGGTCCATAATCTATTGTTTCTCCAGATAATGACATATTATCAGTATTCATAACTCCATGTATAAAACCTACTCTCATCCATTCCGTGATTAGATTAATTTGTAATACACAAACCTTTTCAAAAAACTTAATATATTTATTGCTTTCGTTAATTAATTCAGGAAATAATCTATCAACAGTGTAATTGATTAAGATATCAAATTCTTCTCGTTTTTTTAATAGATTTCCAAACTGAAAAGTTCCAACACGAATATGTGATTTTGCCACTCTGATTAGTATTGCTCCAGGTTCAACTCTTTCTCTTAAAATGTTTTCACCAGTTGTTATTACGGCTAAAGCACGAGTTGATGATATACCTAAATTATGCATTGCTTCACTTATTAAATATTCTCTGATCATTGGTCCGAGAACAGCTTTTCCATCTCCATTTCTTGAGTATGGAGTTTTTCCTGATCCTTTTAGTTGTATGTCAAACCTTTTATTATTTCTTGTAATATGTTCGCCTAGTAATAAGGCTCTTCCATCACCTAAAATAGTAAAATGACCGAATTGATGACCTGCATAAGCTTGTGAAAAATAATTCTTATTTGAAAGTTGATTACCTAATAATATATCACAAATTTCATTTTCATCATAATTATCTAAATTTAAATCAATTTCTTCTGCTAGATCTTTGTTGAATAAAATAAGTTTCTTATCATTTGATATTTCGGGTTTAACTTTACTATAATAAATATTTGGTAAATCAGTATAACTATTGTGAAAATTCCATACCATAAATAATAAATATATATTAATATTTAAAATTAAACATCTACAACTTTAGTATATATATATTAATTATATAAATATGAATGAACTTGAAGAAATTGTAAATATCCAACAACACCCTATAAATAATAAGGAATATATAAATAAATGCAAAAAACAAATACAAGAAAATTCAATTTTAATATTAAATAATTTTCTTAATAATAATTGTTTAAATGAATTAATTGATGAAGCTTTGCAACTTGAAGATAAAGCTTTTTATTGTTCTCAAAATCATACAATATTATTAAATAAAGCTAATGAGTCCAATGATCCTAATGACCCTTTAAATACCGAGGTAATAAGTGATAAAGGATGTGTACCTCATGATTTACTTAATAAAGATTCAAAATTAAATATACTCTACAAATTACCTGAATTCAAAAAGTTTCTTATAGGTGTTTTAAATTTACAAAATATTTATGCTTATAGCGATACTTTATCTTCAATAAATTATAATTATTATCAAAAATCTCAACAACTTGGATGGCATTTTGATAACGCATCATTTGCAATAACTTTAATGATACAATCTTCTGATACAGGAGGTGAATTTGAGTATGTTAGTCAAGGAAGGGATTTCAGTAAAAATTTTATAGATAAACATTATATCAAAAATATTTTACAAAATAAAATATTACCCGAAAAGATTGATGTTGAAGCTGGCACTCTTGTTTTATTTTATGGTAGAAATTATCTTCATCGAGTAACTCCAGTAGAATCCACGAAACCCAGAATATTGGTAACATTAAATTATAATGAAGAAGAAGGTACTATGCTATCAGAGAATGCAAGAATGACATTTTTTGGAAGAGTTAATTAGTTATAATTAAAGAAAAATAGTTGTTGATCGTTAACTTTATAATTATTAATTAGTCTTTTTCCTTTATTTGAAATTATCCAATTTATATATTTTTCTGCATCTTTGATATTAAGATTTTCATTTAGTGAATTGTTTACTAATATCACCCCATATTGATTAAATAAAGGTGGCAAATTTTGGCAAACTATTTTTAAGTTTTTTTTATTATTAAATGATATCCAAGTACTTCTATCACTTAACGAATATGCTTTTTTATTATTTGTCATAAGTAATGTTTGACCCATACTTTGACCAATACTTAAATACCAGGATGACTTTGGATCAGGAATAACATTTATTAAATCCCAAAGTTCTTTTTCTTTTTTATGTGTCCCACTATCATCACCTCTGGAAATAAATATGAATTTATTATCAGCAATTTCATTTAATTTACTTGCAATAGATTTACATTCATTATTATCATCTTTTGGACCAACTAAAACAAAATCATTATACATAAGATTGTGACGTAAAATTCCATAACCATTATTCATAAAATCTAATTCAGAGGGTAAGTGATGAACCATAAGTATTTCTACGTTTCCATCTTTAGCCAATCTTATTGCTTGTCCTGTACCCAAAGATATGACTTTTACATTTATATTAAATTCTTTAGTAAAAAACTTATTAACGTATTTTAATAACCCAGTATCATGAGTTGAAGTAGTACTTGCGATTGATATATTACGATTTTCAGCAAAAGCATTATTATTAAAAATTAAAAAGATTATGTAAATCAATAATTTAATCATAAATTTTTCTAAATATAATTATATTTCCGAATATCACTAATAAAAGACCTATTGAATTAAAAATATCCCATGTATAATTTTCATATATTGTTGAAATACCCAAAGCTAAAACTGGAGTAACTACATTGACATATGAAGCTTTACCAGCACCTAAATTATTAAGTAATTTTAAATAAAACCCAAATCCTAAAACAGATCCAATAATTGATAGATAAAATAAAGAAGATATATATTTAAAATTATAATCAAAATTTATTTCATTATCTGTGAATACTGCAATTAGTAAAACAAAACTAGCACCAATAAACATACTTATAGTATTATTTTGAACCAAGGGTATATTATTTTTTTGATTTCGCTGAGATATTAACATTCCAATAGAAGCAAAATATGTTCCAAATAAATTTAATACTATTCCAGTAATTATATTTTTATTAAATGAATATTGTTGTAACTCTTTATTAAATATCAGTATTAATCCTATAATACCAACTAAAGCTCCTATTAATATGTTATTATTTATTTTTTCTTTAAAAAATAAGAATCCGTTTATAAGAACAAATATTGTAACAGTTGAAAAAATTACTGCTACTAATCCTGTTTTGATGTAATTAGTTCCTAAATAAATAAAATAGTAATTGAGGCTAAATAAGAATATTCCCTGTAAAACAACCCACTTAATTTGATTAAATTTTAGATTAAATTTTTTTTTGAAAAATACACAAAATATAGCTAATACTAATGAAGCTATATAAAATCTATATGCAATTGATACAGTTTCTGCAACTAAACCTAATTGAAATTTAATAGCAAACCAGGAAGATCCCCAAAATAATATAACTCCTAAATATAAAATATAATTCATATATAATTATTAATAGTAAGTTTGAATATAGATCTTTTAAAATTAATATAGATATTTATTTAATTATATTATTATTAAGAAAGGTAAAAATATGAAAATTCTCAAAGTTTTAGAAAATACAGAATTGGTAGTTGTGGATCTTGAAGTTAATCTTGGAAAAGAAAAAAGAACAGGTTTAACTTTATGTGTAAAATATAATGGAGATTATTATCCATTAAATACAGCTCATGACGGTAGGCCAATATTAATGAATAAGGATAATATTATTAAAAGTTAATATTAAATTTTTTAATAAAAAACATAAAAATTGCATAGGCTATTGCAGTACTTATAATTGATATTAATAGAGATAAAATGAAGTTTTGTTTGAATTTTAATAATATTGGCAAAATTATAAAAAAAATAAATGAGGGGAGTGACATAATAATTGTGCTATATGATAATTCAATTACTTTTTGAGTGTCTTTAGTGTCCCAATAAAGCCAAACAAAAGCTAGCAGTGATGTTAATGGTAGTGATACGATTATTGCGGCAGCCCAGGTATATCTTTTAGCAATTTCTGATACAGCAACTATTATGATTGCACTTATTACGGTTTTTAAAAGAAAATACATATTAATTTTATAAATAAATTTAAATTATTTTCTAGTGGCAATATATACTCCAAAAGCACATATTAATAATCCGACAATATCAATTGTAAATAATTCTTCACCAAGTACCATCCAACCCATAACTGCAGTTACTGGCGGTATTAAAAAGAATAAATTGGATGTTCTAGAAGCTGTTCCTTTTTTGATCAAATACATAAGTATAGCGTAGGCACCAAAAGACACCATTATAATTTGCCATCCCATTGATAGAATAAATCTAAGATCAAAATTTATAAATGATATTTCAAATAACATAGATACAATTATCAAAAATATGCTTGCAGCAAATGCCTGATAAAAATTATTAACAGAAAGAGTAATGTTGTTTGTAAATTTTTTTTGCCAAATAGTTGCTATAGTCGCACCTAATAATGCTACTATAGAACTAGTAACACCCAAAATTGGCACAGATTTTCCAATATCATATCCTATAACCATTATAGTGCCAATAAAACCTAAAGTTATGCCAACCCATTGTCTAATTGTTACTTTTTCTTTTAGAATTGGCCCGCTTAAAATGTTGGTTAATATTGGCTGTAATCCTACAATGAGTGCTGATAATGTTGCAGTAAGACCAACTGAATATGAAAAGAAAACACCGCCTAAATAAAAACCATGAAATAAAATACCAGTTATTGAAGCTTGTATAATTAATCTAAAATTAATATTAATTTTTTCTTTAAGAAAAAATGAAAGAATAAAAAAACAAAATGCAACAATTATAAATCTAAATGTTAAAGCTGCAAAAGGACTAGCAGATTGTACTATAAATTGACCACTTATAAAAGCAGAACTCCAAAATATTATAAATGATAAAGGTAGAT
>CACOIH010000001.1 GCA_902627245.1 uncultured Alphaproteobacteria bacterium | reverse complement strand
TTAACTTTTATTACAGAGAATACAAAATCAATTTAAGTGGATTTCAAGATATTTTAACAAATATAACATTTTTTTTTATATCTATATTCATATTTATATTTTCTATTGGTCCTGAAAAAGAAACGCTTTCTCTTTTAGGTGTTGGGATACTTTGGACGTTGTTATTGCTTAGCTCCACTTTGTCATTAAGAAAATTTTATCAAGATGATTATGAAACAGGAAACCTAATAGTATTGCATCTCAATGGTTTCAGCTTAGAATTAATTGTAATACTAAAAACTATCTCACATTTTGTCTTTGTGCAGGTTCCATTTTTAATATCTATTCCAATAGCTTCAGTTTTAATTAATCTACCAATAGATAAACTATATAATCTTATAATTAGTTTTTTAATTGGTTCTATAATTTTGTCATCACTGGGTTCTATATCTTCATCTATGAATTTACTTAACAAAAGAAATTATTTACTTGGAAGCACTATAGTAATGATTTTTAGTGTTCCAGTAATAATTTTTTCTGTGGGAATAATTAATTCTGGTGACAACTTTAATTCTTTAATAAATATACTATTTGGAATATTATTAATAATATTTGCTATAAATCCATGGTCTAGTAGCGCATGTTTAAAAATAGCATTAGAAAATAACTAACGATGAGATTTTTAATAAACTCAAAAAAATTTATCACTGTATCGGATATTTTATTTAAACCACTGATAATTTTGTCGTTTATCTTCTTATTGATAGGGTTGACTTTTGCTTTCTTTCTATCTCCAGAAGATTATCAGCAAGGTTCCACAGTCAGAATTATGTATGTTCATGTTCCAAGTGCATGGTTATCACTGATGACATACCTAGTTATGACAATATATAGTATAGTGGGTTTAGCATTTAGAATGCCTTTTGGGTTTGTAGTAAATACTGCTGTAGCTCCAATCGGAGCAGTTTTTACATTAATCTGCATAATAAGTGGATCATTATGGGGAAAGCCTATGTGGGGAACTTGGTGGGTTTGGGATGCTAGACTAACTTCTGTAGCTGTTTTGTTAATAATATACATGATAATAATTTTTATTAATTATTCATTTGAAAATATCCAAGTAAGGGAAAAAATAGCTTCAATCTTTATTTTGGTAGGCTCAGTGAACCTTCCAATTGTTAAATTTTCAGTTGATTGGTGGAACACATTGCATCAACCTGCTACAATCAGCAAACTGTCTAAGCCAAATATAGACCCATCAATGATGGCTCCATTAATAATTATGACTGTAGCCTTTATTTTTATAGGTATTACAATTGCAATTTTGAGGATTAGAACTCAAATAATTATTAGAGAACAAAATCTCTAGCTTTTGTGACTTTTAGTCCCTTAGAATAGATATATTTATTGAAATAATTTGATAAGAGCAAAATATGTATTTTTGGTATATTTTATTCGCTTATGCTTCTGCGTTTATTCTTATTTTTAGCTTGTTAATATTAAGTTATCTGAAATTAAAAAAAGTAAGTAAGAAATGAGTCTAAGATATCAAAGATTATTGTTAATTATATTATCTTTATTTTTTGTTTTAGGAGCTACTTTACTAATTTTATTTAATACTAAAGAAAATATATCATATTTTTATACCCCGTCAGAGTTAAGTTCTTTGAATATAAATTTAGATAAGAAAATAAGGATAGGAGGTTTTGTTGAAAAAAATAGTTTTAATAAAGTTTCTGCTGGAGATTTTAACTTCAAAATTACTGATGATATTAATTCTATCTATGTAAATTATAAAGGAATACTACCTGATTTGTTTAGAGAGGGTCAAGGGGCAGTTATTGAGGGTTATTTTCAAAATAAAGAAATTTTTAATGCTACAACTGTTTTTGCGAAGCATGATGAGAATTATATGCCTGCTTCAATAAAATCAAAATTAGAAAATTCAGGCTACTGGAATAAAAATTATTAATGAGCTCACTTATTGGTTTTGCCTCTTTAGTTTTAGCAATACTATTTAATGCTTATCTTATTTTTTCAAATTTTTTTATAAAAAATAATGGTAAGGTATTTAACCTATTTATTAGAACATCATCAGTTTTAACAATTATTTCTTTTTTTTCATTAATGTTTGCTTATGTTGTTTCAGATTTTTCAAATTTCAATGTTTTCCAGAATTCACATTCAGAAAAACCTTTAATTTATAAAATTTCTGGAACATGGGGGAATCATGAGGGATCCATGCTTTTATGGGTATCAATATTGTCAATTTATGGATTACTATTTTCATTTACAAAAAATATAGATCTTAAATTCAAACAAGAAACTCTTTTAATACAGTCGTCAATTCATATTCTTTTTGGATTATTTATTATATTTACATCAAATCCTTTTTTAATTAATTCAGTTATTGTTGAAGAAGGATTGGGATTAAATCCTATTTTACAAGATCCAGGTTTGGCAGTTCATCCACCAATTCTTTATGCGGGATATGTAGGATACTCAATTGTCTTTAGCCAAGCTATTGCAAGCCTATTAAATCACAATAAAAACAAAGATTGGATTTCTGTAGCTAAAAAGTGGTCGCTAATAAGCTGGACATTTTTAACTGCTGGAATTGCATTAGGATCTTATTGGGCATATTACGAATTAGGTTGGGGTGGCTGGTGGTTTTGGGATCCTGTTGAAAACATATCTTTAATGCCATGGATTGCTGGTTTAGCACTTGTACACTCACTTTTGATGGCAAAGGGTGAACAGTTACTAAAAAAATGGATTATATTTCTATCCATATTGTGTTTTTCCCTAAGCATATTTGGGACATTTCTAGTAAGATCTGGAATTTTAACAAGCGTTCACTCTTTTGCTAGTGATGCTTCTAGAGGATTATTTATTTTATTAATTTTTTTTATAATTACAGGTTTTGGATTTTTAATATTTTTATTAAAGACTCCAGAAAGTTCTAAACCTATAAACTTTCTATTTATAAATAAGGCATCGGCACTTGTAATTAATAATATCTTGATGATCATTGCCACACTCACAATTTTACTAGGCACAATTTATCCAATTATAGTTGAAGTTTTAACAAATGACAGAATATCAGTCGGTGGTCCATACTTTAACTCAACTGTTATTCCAATTATGATACCTGGTTTTCTTCTTATGAGCATCGCTCCAATTTTATCATGGCAGACTAATAAGGTGAGAAACGCTAGACTTTATGTTTTAGGATTTGTTGTGATAAGTTTTATAGTTTTAATACAATCTTATTTTTCAACATTTAACACATGGGGGGTTCTTGGGTTAATTTTAGGAATTTGGATTATATTAGCTTCTTGTATTTCAATAATATCGTCTTCTAAAATTAATTATGATTTTAAATTATTACAAAAAATAAATCCTTACATAGCTCATATTGGTGTTGGTGTTGCGATAATTGGGATTACCTGCTCAAGTGTCTTTAAAAATGAATATGAATTAAACATAAATGAAGGTGATAAATTTCAAATTGAGAACACAATGATAAGTCTAGAAAAAATAGAAATGACTAACGAAATAAATTTTCAAGCACTGCGAGCAAATTTTTTGATTGAAAAGAACAAAAAAATAGTTGCAAGGATTAAAGCAGGAAAAAACTATTATCCTGTCTCAAAAATGATTACTACAGAAGCTGGTATTTTTCATCAATGGTATAGGGACATATATTTTATTGTAGGAGATCAAAAGGATAATAATTGGTTTGTAAAGGTGTATATTAATCCATTTGTTAGTTTTATTTGGGTTGGTGTGTTAATAATGGTTTTATCAGGATTTATAGGAATTAGTAAAAGATGAACAGATTAATAATATTTTTACCTCTTCTTATACTTTTAATGATTTGCTTTTTTGTATTAATGTATTTGTTGAGTAACAAAGATCCAAATAAGCCCCCTAGTGCATTAATTAATAAAAATGTTCCAATATTTATAAGTAAATCTCTTTATGATTCAGATTATGTAATAAAAAGTGAAGATCTCAAGAATAAGAAGGTGTTAATCAATTTTTTTGCTTCATGGTGTATTCCTTGTAAAGTGGAACATCCTCTATTATTTGAAATATCAAAATCTTATCCAGACGTTTATTTATTGGGCTTAAATCACAAAGACAAATCAAATGATGCAAAAAATTATTTATCACAAGATGGCAATCCTTATGACTTTGTAGGAGTTGATAGTGACGGCATGATTGCATTGGAATTCGGTGTTTTTGGTCTTCCAGAGACTTTTTTAATTAATGAGAATGGCAAGATCGTTTATAAATTTATGGGACCTTTAACAAAAGAAATAATCAAGAATGAAATCATACCTCTCTTATAAAATAGTATTCATAACAATTTATTTTATCTTTCTTAGTTTAGAAATATTTGCGAATACAACATTAGAAGAAAAAGTCAAAAAACTTACATTGGAGCTACGCTGTATGACATGTCAAAATCAAAGTATATACGACTCTGAGGCTGAATTTTCGAATGATATAAAAAAAATAGTAAGATCTAAATTTAAAGAAGGTAAATCTGAAAAAGAAATCAAACAATTTCTAGTTGAAAGATATGGAGAGTACATACTATTCAAGCCTTTGCTAAATTATAAAAATTGGTTTCTTTGGGCATTTCCTTTCATATTGCTTGTGTTTAGCCTGTTTTTTATTAGTTATAAAATAAGAAAAAATTGAGTTGGGTTAACAATTTATTTTGTTTTTTTTTATTTAGCTTATATGGTCATCTCATAAATTGAAATTACTTCTTTAAGGGGGAAACGTGAAAAAATTTTTATTAATTGTTTTATCTCTTGGTGTTTTAGGATTAGCCTCGATTGCAAATTCTCAAACAATAAGAATTGGTACTGAAGGAGCATATCCACCATGGAATAATATTAATTCTGCTGGTGATTTAGAAGGTGCTGAAATTGACTTTGGGAATGAAGCTTGTGAGAGAATGGGTGTTACATGTGAATGGGTTACCCAAGATTGGGATGGTATTATACCGGCTTTATTACAAGGTAAATATGATATTATAATTGCAGGAATGTCGATAACTGAAGAAAGAAAAGAAAAAGTAAACTTTACTAATGGTTATATGACAGACGGTGCGAGATTTGCAGTTCTAAAAGATAGTGGACTAGCTGATTTAAATATCGCAGGTATGGCAAAAGTAAACCTAAATAACGCAGGTGGTAAAGAACAAGCTGCAATAGGACAGCTTATAGCTGCCATGGACGGTAAAACTGTGTGTGTTCAATCATCTACTATTCATCAAAATTTTCTAGAAAAACACATGTCGGGTGCCGTTGATGTAAAATTATATCAAGCTGTTGATGATCATAATTTAGATTTAGCGGCAGGTAGATGTGATGCAATACTTGCTGATGTTGGTTCTATAATTGATTTTATGGAGTCAGACGGAGGTGTTGATGTAGCATTTACTGGACCAACTTTCTCAGGTGGAGTTTTTGGCGATGGTGTTGGAGGCGCAGTCCGCAAAGAGGATACAGATATTTTGGAAATGTGGAATGCTGCTATAGCTGAAATGTCTAAAGATGGCACAACTGCTGAAATAACTAAAAGATGGTTTGGAAGAGATATTTCAATGTAATCTAAAGAATATATACTATGAAGCGGTCATTAAATGACCGCTTTTTTTATGACTTATTTAAAATTATCTAAAAGATATTAAAGATAGGAAAAATTAAAAATTATTTGCAATTGTGTGATTAAAATAATGGTAAAATAAATTTTTTCCCTTTAGAGTTCAATCATAAATTGGCCAATTATACTTCAGATGTACTCATTATTAGGATTGCTAATACAATTAATAAATTTGTTCCAGCTTATTCTTGTAATATATATTATTGGTACTTGGTTAGTTAATTTTAATATAGTAAATACAAACAATCGTTTTGTTTATTTAATAATGGAATCAATGTACCGTTTATGTGAACCAAGTCTTAGTTTTATTAGAAGATATTTACCAACATTTGGTTCAATAGATTTATCACCTATTGTGTTATATCTTGGATTATGGTTTGTAAAAAGTCTACTAATTGAATATTGGCCAAGATAGTATGTCAAAAATTATAGATGGAAAAAAAATTGCTCAAGAATTAAGAGAGGATTTAAAGAAAGAAATAAGTAAATTAAAAATAAACTATAAAAAAGAACCAGGTTTAGCAGTAGTTCAAGTTGGTAATGTTGCTGCTAGTAGTGTGTATGTTAAAGCAAAGACTAAAAGTGCTATTGAAGTTGGAATTAAAGTTATAGATCATCACCTTGATGAAAAGATAACCCAAAAAGAATTATTAAATTTAGTAGATTCTTTAAACAAGCAAGATAATGTTAGTGGAATTTTGGTACAGTTACCACTTCCTGTTCATATAAATGAACAAGTTGTATTAGATAGCATAGATCCTAATAAAGACGCAGATGGCTTTCATCCTCTTAATGTTGGTAAGTTGTCTATAAGTGCTACTAACGATGAAAATTTACTTATACCATGCACACCATATGGATGTTTATTAATGCTTAATAGTCTAGGTGTAGAATTAAAAGGTAAACACGCTGTAGTGATTGGTCGTTCAAATATTGTTGGTAAACCCATGGCACAACTATTATTAAAAGAGTCCTGTACTGTAACTATAGCCCACTCCAAAACTACGGATTTACCAAAAATTTGTAGTGAAGCTGATATATTAGTAGCAGCTGTAGGCAGGCCTGAAATTGTTAAAGGTAATTGGATTAAAAAAAATGCGATAGTTATAGATGTGGGTATAAATAGAGTGCAAAGAGAAATTGATGGTGAACAAAAAAATAAACTTGTTGGAGATGTAGATTATTCTGAAGCAGAAAAGAATGCTTCATTCATAACTCCTGTACCGGGGGGTGTTGGACCTATGACAATTGCTTGCTTGTTAAGAAATACAACAATCGCTTTTAAGAATAAATTTATTTAATTATTTTTTTTAAGTCTTACTGAATTAATCTTAATAAATCCTTCAGCATCTTTTTGGTTATAATCACCTTTTTCGTCAAATGAGACTAAGGATGTATCATAAAGGCTATTAGGAGACCTTCTTCCCAATACAATTACATTTCCTTTGAAGATTTTTATTCTAACCTCTCCATTTACTTTCAATTGAGTAGAATCAATCAATTTTTGAATAGCTAATCTTTCAGATGAAAACCACAGACCATTATAAATTATTTCAGCATATTTAGGCATTAGCTCATCTTTTATATGGGCTTCACCTCTGTCAAGAGTTATACTTTCAATAGCTCTATGAGCATGTAGCAGTATTGTGCCACCTGGTGTTTCATAAATGCCCCTAGATTTCATCCCAACAAATCTATTTTCAACCAAATCAACTCTACCCACACCATGGATACCTGCTATTTTGTTTAAATTAGATAATAATTCATGCGCTTTAAGTTTTTCTCCATTCAATTTTATTGGATCACCGTTTTGGAATTCTATATTAATTATTTCGTGTTGATTTGGTGTATTAAACAAATCGTTGGTTCTAGAAAAAACATGGTCTGGAGTCTCTTCCCAAGGATCTTCAAGTATCTTGCCTTCAGATGATGTATGTAAAATATTTGCATCAGTGCTAAATGGTGGCTCGCCTAGCTTATCTTTTGGAATATTTATTTGATATTTTTTCGCATACTCAATTAAATCGTTCCTTGTTTCCAAATCCCAATCTCTCCAAGGAGCTATAACCTTAATCTTGTTATCGTTAGCATAATATCCTAATTCAAATCTTACTTGGTCATTCCCTTTACCCGTAGCACCATGAGCAACAGCATCTGCACCAACTTCATTAGCAATTTCAATTTGCCGTTTTGCTATTAATGGTCTTGCAATAGCTGTTCCAAGTAAATAATTTCCTTCGTAAAGTGTATTTGCTCTAAACATTGGAAATACATAATTCTTTACAAAATCTTCTTGAAGGTTTTCTATATAAACTTCTTCGACTCCAAGATTTTTAGCTTTCTCTTCAACTAGTTCAAGTTCTTGTCCTTGACCAATGTCAGCAGTAAAAGTAACAACAGGACAGTTATAGGTATTTTGCAACCATTTAAGAATTACGCTAGTATCCAAACCGCCAGAGTAAGCTAAAACAATTTTCTTCATTAACAGTCGTCTATCAATTTATTATAAGAAGCTGTAAAACCCTTTAGTGTATATACATCATTTGTGACTGTTCCCCTAGAAGACTCACCTGTTACTATTAGTTTTAAACCTTTTTTCATTGCAAAAATAACCTTATTGTCTTCATTTGTCCAAGCTGCACTGGGAAGATCTTGGGTTGTATAAAAAATATAATCACCTTTATCAATATTTAAAACAATATCAGAGCCAATCTTGTAGTCATATCCTGCTTCGATTTGTACTACTATTTCCTTACTACCAATATTTTTATAAACTAGGACATAGTAATCACCTCTATTTTTTTCTGCTGGTAGATCAGTCTCAGTAGCGATGCTACCAATGTAACAATATTCATCTGTCTTAACAAAATTCCACTTCCCAGCCTCAAGTGCAACTGTCTGGCCTGATAGAAAAAGGCAAATTAAGTAAAAAATTGCTAAAATTATTTTCATCTATTTTCTCTTTTAGTATATCTTACACAAATAGTTAAGGGTGTTTAGAATAAGTTAATGGAAGATTGTAAATATGGATAAATCAGGACTTGATAGATTAATGGTTAAAATCAACAATGACCGCGACGAAATAGCTTTTTCTGAATTATTTGATTTTCTATCGCCTAAAATTAACTCATATTATTTACAGAATGGCCTAATATCCGATAACGCTGAGGAACTAACCCAAGAGGTAATGAGCACGATTTGGTCAAAATCACACTTATACGATTCATCAAAATCAGCTGTTTCTACGTGGGTATATACAATAGCTAGGAATAAAAAGGTTGATTTTTTAAGGAAAAATAAGGATTTTAAATATAATGAATATGATATTCGTGAATTTTTATATCAAGCTAATACAGAACATAAGAATGATAAATATGAAATAAGAGATCAGGTAGAAAAAATAAATAAAGAGCTAGATTATAAACAACGACAGATCATAAAAATGAATTTTTTTGAGAATAAAAGCCATAAAAAAATATCTGAAGAGCTTGAAATTCCTCTAGGTACAGTTAAATCTAGAATAAGGCATATTTTAATTAAAATGCAGAGAATATTATGAACGGAACAGTTGTAAAAAATCAGTTAATTTTTGATTTTGCCTCAGGTTCACTGGGGTTGTCAAAATCAATATTTGCATCTACCTACCTCTATTTAAATTCAAAAGCCTCAAGTATCCATAGAACATTCGAAAATGTTCTTGGTGATAATCTACTAGAAAATACCGATATACCCCTATCAAAATTTAGTTACTCAGACTGTCTAACCAATAAAACCAAACCAGTCGAAGCAACAAATGACAACAATTCTCCTCTTTCAAAAATTGTTGGACCTTTAAATGATATAAAGTGGAAACAAATATATAAAGGTTTTAGTGAGTACACTCCTAATATTGATGATGCAGATGAGCTAAAGTTAATTAAAATGGAGCCAGGAACAGCAGCACCAAATCATTCCCACGGCGGAAAAGAATATATATTAGTTTTAAGCGGAAGTTTTTGTGATGAATATGGGACTTATTCTAAGGGTGATATTCAAATAAATGACCAAAAAATTAAACACACCCCAATAGCATCAAACGATGAAGGTTGTATATGCCTATCTATAACTGAAAAAGATGTAATATTTTTCGGACGTTATGGATCTTTCCTAAATCTATTCACTTTTATCAGATCTTTTTTTAAGTAATTCCTACAAACTTGTTTATAGTAAACAAGTGGAAAAGTTTACAACTAGTTTTATAAGATCAAATCACGTCGAGAGTATTCATAATATCAAAATATTAATATCTAGGTTGAACGGTAACATTCTTCTAAGTTCTAATAATGAAAATGATTATATTTACCCAAGATCCTCTATAAAAATTTTTCAAGCAATACCCTTCATGCAATCACATGCAGTGAAAAAATATAAACTAAATTCAAGGAAAATTGCCCTAGCTTGCTCTTCACATAGGGGCGAAAATTATCACATAAAAGAGTTAACAAACTGGATTAGAAAAATTGGAATAAGAGTAGATAATCTTAAGTGTGGAATACATAACCCTCTAAATGTCAAAGCTTCAGAAAAATTATTAAAATCAAATAAAGTTATTAATCAATTACATAATAATTGTGCAGGAAAACATTTGGCTATGATCTCTAGCTCTTTAATAAATGGCTATAACGTTAACAATTATTTAAATTTCGAACATGAACACCAAAGAGAAATAAGAAAAATTTTTGAAGAATTTACAGGTAAAAAAATAAGTAATAAAAACTTCGGTATCGATGGCTGTAGTGCTCCACAGTATTCTTTTAAAATTAAAGATATATCTAAAATGTTAATAAATTTGGTAAATAGTTATAATGGTAAATTTGCTTATAGCAATGAAGTAAATATATTGATTAAAAGCATAACTTCTAATCCAAAATATATTGGTGGTTCTGATAGTTTAGATAGCAGGGTAATGATAATTTCAAAAAAAAGAATATTTTGTAAAGGTGGTGCTGAAGGTGTTTTTTTATTTGCTGATTTAGCAAACAAAATTGTAGGCGTGATTAAAATAACCGATGGAAATGAAAGGGCGCTTCCTTCAATTTTATACAAAATTTTTAAGAGATTTAAAATGATTAGTGCCTCTGAATTAATAGATTTTAAAAAATTTTATAATTTTAAAATAATTAACCATGCAAATTTAAATATAGGATCGATTGAGACTAAATTATAATTATTAATGAAAATAAAATAATTATTAATGTTAATGGAAATCTCAAAAAATAGAATGGTTTTTTATCTAACTTATTTTTATAAATTAAAAAGTATTCTAATATAATTTGAATTAAAAATAGATAAATAATTGTTAGAATAAGGCTAATTGAATCAAATTCATATAAGTTCAGAACTATTATTATAGTAGCTAAGAGGCTTGGTATGAAACCATAAAATACTATATTATTTTTTATATTAACTTCTAGATTCCAGTTTATTGAACCTGTAAAAACAAATATTATTAAATTATAATGTATTAAGAAGTTAAAAATAATTTCTTCTTTTATTTGAAAAATAAAATATTTATCTAAAATGATAATAATAAATGGTAATAATCCAAGATAAGAAAAAAGATATTGAAAATTTAATCGTTGAAACATTATTTTATGTTAAATAATAAAGATATTATTACTATTGAGAAAATCATAAATAAAAATATTACTGATATCAAGTTATTATCAAATTCCTTTAGGATAAATTGCGTTAAGGTTCAAACTGAAAATGATATGAATTTTGTAGTAAAATTTTATCAAAATGCAAATCTAAAATATAATGCAATAAAAATGGAGTTGGACAATCTTTTATTCTTAAAAAGTATAAATTTAAATTTTTTTCCAAATGTTTATTCAGAAAATGAAAATTATTTGATTATGTCATTCTTAGAAAATAATGGAATAAAACCAGAAAAAACACATAATGATTTGCTAGATGCAATTGTAGCTATGCACTCAATTACTTCAGAAAAGTTTGGGTTTAGTTTTAACACACAGATTGGTGGTCTAAAACAAATTAATACAAAAAATAAAAGTTGGGTTGAGTTTTATAGGGAAAATCGACTTGGATATATATTTGAGCTAATTAATTCATCTAATATTATGGAAAATTCTACAAATAAAAAAATAGAAAGATTATTAAAAAATCTTGATAATTACATTCCCAATAAGCCTAAAGCTTCATTACTGCATGGTGATTTATGGGAGGGAAATATTTTGTTTAATAATAAAAGTTTTGTTGGATTTATTGACCCAGGTTCCTTTTATGGGCATAATGAAATGGAGGTGGCTTATCTAAGATGGTTTAATCCAAGTTTTATTGATGAAAATTTTTTAGATAAATATGGTGATCGAATTAGTTTAGATCAAGATTACATAAATTATGAACCTATATACCAGCTATATTATAGTCTAATGAATGTTTACTTATGGGATAAGTCATATATTGCAGATACAAACAACCTTTTAGAAAGCATAAAAATATAGATGTGTGGTTTATCTGGGATTATATCCAAAAATGAGTCAAGTAGAGATCTTAGTAAAAAGAAATTAGAATTAATGACTAGCTTAATTGCCCACAGAGGCCCTGATCAAGCTGGATTTTTACAACATAAAAATACTTTGCTTTCACATGTTAGACTTTCAGTGATGGACCCTAGAAATCTTGGAAGACAGCCAATGTCTATTGATAAAAGATATGCAATTACCTTTAATGGAGAAATTTATAACTTTGTTGAACTAAGAAAAAGATTAATACAAAAGGGATATAAGTTTTTTACCAAAACAGATACAGAAGTAGCATTAGTTTCTTTCATTGAATGGGGTACAAAGGCATTTAGTTATTTCAATGGTGACTGGGTAATTTGTTTAATTGATAAAAAAAAAGATCAATTAATATTAGCTAAAGATAATTTAGGTAGTATTCCAATTTATATTTATGAAGATGCAAATTACTTCAGTTTTTGTTCAGAAATAAAAGGTTTTCAAGCTCTAGAAAATATAGAATTAAATAATGACTTGATTGGATTTTCAAATTTAACAATTCAAAATTTTAATGGCACTAAATTTAATAAAATTAGGCAATTGGAACAGGGTAGTTATTTGTTAGTAGATTTGCGTAGCTTAAAAGTTTTAACAACACAGTGGTTTAACCCTTTAAAAAATCTTATAAAAGTTCATCCTAGCTTTGATGTTAATAAGGGTGATTTATTTGAGAGACTAAATACAGCTACAGAACTAAGACTAGATGCAGATATAAAAATTGGGACTTCATTAAGTGGGGGAATTGATTCATCTATTATATTTACAATTTTAAATATGATAGAAAATGAGAAGGGTTTTAATAAAGAAATAGACCTTAGTCCTACAATTGTAAATTTTGAAAATAATCTAACAATAGATCAAGCGATATCGCTTTCTAATCTTTATAATAAAAAATATAATATAGTTAATTCAAATTTAAAATATAATTTCGATGATCTAAAAAAATTATTTAGTCAACTAGAAATTATAGAGGAATATAATAGACAAATAGATTTATATAAAAAACAAAAAGAACTTGGCATTAATGTTAGTATAGATGGTCATGGAGCAGATGAGTTTTTGGGGATGTTAAATTTTATGCCTCAATTTGCTTTTAGTTATTTCAATTCAATTTCTGATATCAATAAAATAAATTATAATTATAAAAGTTATGAGAATATTAAAATTATGGAAAAATTTTTTGGTTCAGTTGCAAGTATTAATAATAAAGCAAAACTAGAATTAAATAATATAATAAACTTTTCTAATTTTTTTGGAGATTATATTGAATTCGACAATAATATTCTTGCCGATAAAAATTACTACTTTGAGAATTTTATAAATGAACTTGACAACTTTCCAGTTGACTTTCAGTTTTCATTTTTTAAGTCTAGTTGTGGATTTTTGCAGTTTTTTACTCACAAGTGGAACAAAGCTGCTATGGCTAGTTCTGTCGAAATAAGATCACCATTCTTAGATAAAAATGTTTATTTATTTCTATTATCATTACCTTTAGATCAAAAAATAAGAGGAGGAAATTTAAAAAGTATATTAAAAAAATCTTATGAAGATTTATTACCCGATTATATTTTAAATCAAAATTTTAAGCAGGGATTACCAATTGATAAAAACAAAAATGACAATAGTAAAATAAAAAACATAATTGAAGTGTGTTTGAAAGAACAGGATTTTAAAAATATGAATTGGAATGTAGCTAAAATAGAAAATGATTTTAAAAAAGAAAAAAATGTAGATATTATATGGAGCATAATAAAATACTTTTTAATAATTAAAGGTTTTGAAGACAGAAGTAAGAATATTAATTCAAACTATGTAAAATTAGAGGAAGTCCCTTGTCTAAATTAGTATCTCAGACACAAGGATTGGGATCTTTAAGATGAATATCTTCAATTTCATTTAGTATTTCTTTTGATAGGGTTAGATCTATACTATCTATGTTTTCTTTTAATTGTTGCATAGTAGTAGCTCCAATAATGTTACTTGTAACAAATGGTCGATCGTTAACAAAAGAATTTGCAAAAGTTGAAGGTGCAACACCATATTTCTTGGCTAGTCTAAAATAAGACTCTATTGCAATTTCACCTCTTTTAGTATGGTGTCTACTAAAACGTCTTGGCCATAAAGTATATCTTGCATTATGTGGTTTTTTGTTACCAATGTATTTTCCACTAAGCCTGCCCCCAGCCAAGGGTGAATAGGCAAGCAAGCCACAACTTTCTCTTATGGCTACTTCTGAATTTGCTACATCAAATACCCTGTTTACCAAACTGTACACATTTTGAATAGACATCATTCTGGGTAAATTTTTTTCCTTTGATATTTGTAAGAATTTCATTACTCCCCATGGTGTTTCATTTGACAAACCTGCATACCTTATTTTTCCAGCTTTAACTAAGCGGTCAAGATTTTCTAAAACTTCTTCTATTGCAGTCCACTCATCTTTTGGATCGTATTCAAAATCAAGAACTCCGAATTTAGGCACTTTTCTCTCGGGCCAATGTAATTGATATAAGTCAATGTAATCAGTTTTTAGTCTTTTAAGGCTGTTATCAATAGCAGAGTCCATGTTTTTTCTATCAAAACCCAAGGAGTTGGATCCTTCTCTAATCCACTCCAAACCATCATCAGATTTTGATGCTATTTTTGACGCTAAAATTACTTTATCTCTATTTTTTCTTTTTTTAAACCAATTGCCAATTATTTCTTCTGTTTTGCCATATGTCTCTTTTCTTGGCATAACTGCATAAAGTTCAGCTGTATCGAAAAAATTAACCCCTCTGTCTAGAGCATAATCCATCTGTTCAAAACCTTCGTCTTGTGTGTTTTGTTCACCATATGTCATTGTGCCCAAGCAAATTACACTTACATCAATATTTGTATTTCCTAATTTTCTATACTTCATACTATTTTTTTGAAATGCCTTGAATTTACCAGATTTATAGCGATATTAGTAATTAATAAAAGGAGAATTTATGGCATTGGACTTTAATCAACGATCATTTACTAAATCAGTAGACCAGGCAGCAATTGATGAGGGGCTACGTGCATATATGCTTAAGGTCTACAATTATATGACAATTGGTTTATTACTTACTGGATTTATAGCTTATTTTTTTGGTAAAGCTTCAATTGTTACTAATGAAATGGGCCAAATAGTAGGCATAACTCAAGTTGGAGCTTTACTTTTTGGATCACCTTTAAAATGGGTGGTTATGTTAGCACCACTAGGATTTGTATTTTATTTAAGCGCTAGAATTAATAAAATGTCTGTGAGCGCTGCACAAATCACGTTTTGGTTGTTTGCAAGTATAATGGGTCTTTCATTAGCTTCAGTATTCATCGAGTTTACACAAACTTCAATTGCTAGGGTATTTTTCATTACAGCAGGAACTTTTGGGGCAATGAGTTTATACGGCTATACTACAAAAAGAGATCTCACCAAATTAGGTGGTTTTTTATTTATGGGCTTAATTGGTATTATTATTGCTAGTGTTGTAAACATTTTTATTGGATCATCAGCACTTCAATTTACTATATCAGTTGTAGGAGTTTTAGTATTTGTGGGTCTCACAGCTTATGACACACAAAATATAAAAAATATGTATTATGGTGGAGACAGTGAAGCAGTTGGCTCCAAGAAAGCATTGATGGGTGCTCTTAAACTTTATTTAGACTTCATTAATCTATTTATACTCTTACTACAGTTATTTGGTCAAAGAAGATAATTAAAGAAAAATATTTACTAAACCCAGTCTTTATTTAGACTGGGTTTTTTTTATGGACTATTCAACTGAAATAAATTTAGCATTAAAAGAATATTCATTAGGTAAAAAAAAGTCTGCGTATAAAAAATTAAAAAAGATTTTTGATAAGAACCCATATGATGATCAGCTAAGATTTAATTTAGCGATAGTTGCTCAATCACTTAATTTAAATAAAGAAGCTAAAGATAATTATATATATTTAATAGAAAAAAATAATAACCATAAAGCTATGGTCAATCTATATCTATTATATATTCAAGAAGCAAATTATTTTAATGCTCTAAATATAATTAATAAATTGTTAATTTATAAACAGGGTGACAGTGATATTAATAAAAATAAAGCTTTTGTTTTATATAAATTAAAAAGATATGAAGAATCAATTAGCTTATGTAAAAATTTTTTGAGCACAGGTCAAGATTTAGAATTTTTAAATATTTTGGGTCTAAATCATTTAGATAAAAATGAATTTAATAAATCTGAGAAAATATTCAAGCAGGCACTAAGTATCGACAAAAATAATTTGTCAGTCCTAAATTCTTTGGGAAGGATGTATCATGAAAAAAGAGACTCAAAAAATGCGGAGTATTATCTTCTGAAAGCTTATAATTTGAAAAATAATTCCTATGAAATTATTAACAATTTGGCTGGTTTTTATAGAGAAGAAGGTAAATATCTTAAATCTATAGAACTATATCTCCAAGCATTAAAAGTTAATCCTCAAAACTCTACAATATTAAATAATTTAGCTAAAGCCTTTTTTGATGTTAATGATTTTAAAGCATCTGAAAAATATTGTCTGCAGGGTCTTTCGTTAAATAAAAAAGATGGTAATATTCAAAAATTATTATCTCTGATTTATCTTCGTCAAAATAATTATTCAAAAGGATGGAGTTATTTCGATGGCAGACTTAATTTATCAGATTTTGTAGAAAAAAATACATCAATAAACAATATAAGAGAAAAACTTTTATCTAAAAAAAGGTTTAATAAAAAATCAAAAACTTTAGTAATTAGAGAACAAGGTGTAGGAGATGAAATTTTATATGGGACTATGTATAAAGATTTATTAGAATTTTGTGAAAATACTACTATAGAATGTGACCCAAGATTAAAAAATATTTTCTGTAATTCATTTCCTAAATACAGAAATTCATTTATAGAATTTGGAAGCATATCATCAAACAAAAGACTTCTGAGTGACTTTGATTTAGTTTTGTATGCTGGTAGCCTTGGTAAATTTTTTAGAAATAGTATTGAAGATTTTGATGATGGTTATTACTTAAAACCTGACAGTAATTTATTAAAAAAATCAAAAGAAAAATTAGAAAAATTTGAAGGTAAGTTTAAAATAGGTTTATCATGGAAAAGTTTTAATAATAGATATGCAAACGAAAAATCTCTGGTTCTTGAAGATTTAAATAATTTATTTGAAACTAAAAATTGTAGTTTCATAAATTTACAATATGGAAACGTTAATAATGAGATTAAATTGTTTAATAAGAAATTTAATAGAAACTTAGTTACAATCAAAAATTTGGATATTTTTAATGATTTTGAAAATTTGGCTTCATTATTAAAAAATTTAGATTTATTTATAACTGTTAGTAATAGTACTGCTCATTTAGCTGGGTCACTAGGCGTTAAAACTTTATTGATAAGACCGACAAACCACGCAGTTTTTCATTATTGGAATCAAGCAGGTATTAGAACTCCTTGGTATAAATCAATAATTTTCATAGAAAAAAATGAAATAATAAATGAGAAAAATTTGTTGAGCAAATTTTTAAATTTATAAATTAAATTTTTGAGAAAGATATTCATCTCTCTCCCTCTTCCATTGATCAGCAAATTCTACATCTTGCCATTCTGAAAACCATGGCCCGCCACGAGTATAATGAACGGCAAAAGGTTTCAAGTTGCTATGATTTGATGTCCACCCTTCAAGCCAATTCCATCTTTCATCCAAAGAGCCAATTTCTTCATCATGGCACCATTTAAATTGATGAAGATATGCACCTGTTTCACTATTTACCTTTTCAATAGTAAGTTTTTTTGTGCTCGGATGAGAACAATTAAATATAATAAAACTTGACCAGTTTTTTCTTGGATATATTGTTTGTTTTTGCCCATCCATTTTGTGTTTTTCTTTGGGTGTATAATCATGTTTAACACAATAAACAGCTTTAGAATTGTCCAAATTTTTTAATAAGTTTGAAACGTCGTCTAAAAATATAAAGTCACAATCACAAAAGATAGCCCAACCTTGATAATTCATAAGCTTAGGAACCAAGAATCTTGAATATGTAAATTGTGTGGAAGCTAAAGGATCTACACTTCTAGTATATAAATTTTTTGCTATTAGTTCATCTAATTTTAGTGAAGAAACTTTTACGTCAATACTTGATCTTTTTAAAAGTGAATATTTGCAAACCCTGTAAGCTATATCCTCTTTGGAGTCGTAACCTATAAAGAAATGCATTTTCATACTAATTATTATTTTGTCTTATCATCATTGGAGACTTCCAAACAAGAGAATTATAATTTCCAGAGTTAGATAAAGAACTCCATTCCTCTTGAGACTGATTGGTAATTCTACAAATCCAAGTATTTTCTAATTTTGCATTTTCAGCTCTCATAATCCAAGCATCGCTTTTCTGTTTATCATTATTTTCTCCAAGCTCTAAATCTGACATGAAATAACAAATATCTTTGGATGGATTAGAACCAATCATACCCGATATATTTTCTCTAGCAATGTCCCATTTGGAATTTTTTATAGCAAAATAAACTAAAAGTTTTTTTGATTCATCTAAATGAGAATTATTTTTGATTATTTCTTTAATGAGCTTTATATCAGTTAAATTATTTTCATTAAGTATTTTTATTATAATAGAACTAAGTAAGAAACTCGGATCTAAATACCAATATTTTTTTGTTAATTTCAGAAGCTTTCTTTTGTCTTTCAAATTAGCAATGATTTCTAAATGAAGTTTTATATATGGAGCAAAATTTTTTTTCAGGTCTACTGCTTTCAAAATATTTCTTAAAGCTTCATTTATATCACTCTCATACTTTATTTTTGCTATTTCATAATATCCTATAGATTTATTTTCATTGAGCTCAATTTTGCTTATAATTTTCTTTGCAAAAGCTTTATCCGATAGCAATATTATTTGATTCCAGTTTTTTGTTTTAGCTGCGATAAAAATTAATGTGTCATATAATTTTTCAATATTTGGATTGATTGAAAATAATTTCTCTCCATACAAAAAAGCATGATGATAATCTTGGTCTCTTAAATTTTGTTCCATTAAACCTCTATATCCAAGTGTCTCTGTCTTTTTAGATTTTATCATATCTTCATAAACATTATTTAATTCTGGAAATTTTTTTTCTATTTTTAAAACCTCAGATTTTAGAAGTAATGATAATGATGGATCATCTTTAAGATAACTATTCATTTTTTTGTGTGATCTTAAGGCTGTCTTATTATCTTTATTTGCAATAGCTATCATTGCATCAACAAAATATAGGTATCCCTTTTCAATTTTTTTATATTTACTTCTAAGTAAATATTTACCAAATGAAAGCCTTGATCGGAAAAATAAATAAAGTAGCAAGTATAATAGAAAAATAAAACTTATAAATATAGTTGCAAATAAATTTGAAGAAAAAGAGTATTTTAAATTACCAATATCTAAAGATATAACAAATGGATTAGTAAAAATAAAAGTTAGTACTATTATTAAAACTAATAGTTGCAAAACAAAGATTGAAAATCTATACATTATTTAATCCTTGATATTTCTATTATAAAATTATTGTAATTTTTCATTTCATTAAAAGACACTTGGAAGAATTCTTCATAATTTTTTATTTTATTTATGCTTTCGTAAGCCTTACTAATGTTTCTGTTTTTTATGTAAAGTTTGATCTCTTCTAATATTAAAATTTTTTCATCAATAATTATGTTTTCAGAAGTGGGGGAAAGGTTAATATATGGTAAAAAAATTTTATTTAGAAAACTACTGTTTACATTAATTATGCTCTTTAAGTACAAATTAACCTCATCATTAAATTGATTTTCCAAAAATTTATGACCTTTGTATTTATTATTTTTTAAAATCAATAATTTTTCTAAAATGGGAATATTGTCTTTCTCTAAAATTTTTTCTAGATATTTGAGTTCTTTATCAAAATTGGTAGTATTTTCATATTTAATTTTTATTAATTCTACTATCTCGCTTATAGATTGATTTATCAATTCAGGATTATTTTTTGATTTAGATTCGATATTTGCATTTTTTATAGAAGAAATCTCAGAATTAAGATTATTAAAATTTTTATTTAATAGAGCTATACTTTCGTTGATTTCCTTAAGGTCAACTTCTGAATTTTTAATTGAATTTTCTTCGATAATTTTTTCAATATTTATTAAAGCTGTTTTTGTTTGGAGTATTTCTTTTGATATATTTTTTATAAATTCTGAATTTTCATTGATATTTGCTTTAAGTTCATTTTCTAACTTTAGAGAAATTTTAGATACTTTATCTTCATTTTGATAATTAATATATAGAAGATATATTAAGAAAATAACAGACATTAAAAGAACAAAGCTCAATGAAAATTTGGAAAAAACATAAAAACTATCAAAAATTTTTTTCATAGGTTGTTTTTAACATTATTAGATTGTTGTTTAACAGTGTAAAATACTGTACCAAAAAATTATGCTTGTATTTGCTACAGAAACATCATGTGACGAAACATCAGTATGTGTAATGGAAAATAAGAGTATAGTTGAGCACATCACTTTTTCTCAAGAAATTCATAAAAAACACGGTGGGGTAGTTCCTGAGTTAGCATCAAGGTCACATTTAGAAAAAATCCAAATTATTACAAATCAACTGTTTTACAAGAGGAACATTGAGCCACAAAAAATTGATTTATTCGCTGCAACTTGCGGGCCTGGGCTTATAGGAAGTTTATTGGTTGGTTCAACCTTTACTAAATCTTTAGCTATTTCTTCTAAAAAACCGTTTATTCCAATCAATCATCTTGAGGGGCATATCCATTCTACAAGTTTTAATAATAGCATTAAATATCCAAGTCTCATTTTACTTCTAACAGGAGGACATACTCAAATTTACTTAATGCAAAATGAGAACCATATAGAATTATTAGGAGAGAGTGTTGATGATGCTATTGGAGAAGCTTTCGATAAAACAGCAAAGTTAATTGGATTACCATATCCTGGTGGAGCCGAAATTGAAAAACAAGCACTAAATGGTGACGAAAATAAATTTATCTTACCAAAACCATTAGTTAAAGAAAAAAATTTCAATTTTTCGTTTTCAGGTATTAAGACTCACGTTAGTCTTTTAACAAAAAAAAATAAAATTGATAAACAATTTACAAAAGACTTATCAGCATCTTTTCAAAAAAATATTTCTGAGATACTAATAGAGAAACTAGAAAGGGGCTTGAAAAGACTAGATTATTTTAATAAAAATATCAGATCAATATCAATTGTAGGTGGCGTATCAAATAATAAATATATAAGAAATAAAATAGAAAATTTTTTTATTAATAAAAATATTGAAATATATTATCCGTTAAAAGAAATGATGGCTGATAATGCCGCTATGATTGCTTGGGCATGTATAAAAAATTATAATGAGCAAAAAGTTGATTTATTTTTTAAACCACAGCCAAGGATGAGTGTTATTACAAATTAACTTTTTAGAAAATAAATGAAGAAAAACAATATTAATCATATTATATTTGTAAATAAAGAAACGAAAAGAAAACTTGTTTATTATCCAGTTGCTAAAAATGCGAATACTTCAGCAAAATTGTTTTTTTTAAGGCATTTAGGAAAAGAAAATAAATATTTTTTTCTATCTGATAAAATACCAGAATATATTCTTAGAACTGATGAAAAGTATAAAAATTTTGATTGGAAAAATAATCTAGTTAACTTCTTGCCTTCTTATTCTGCTTTTACAAAAATTGATGTTGATGAAAAATGCTGTATAGTTAGAAATCCACTAAAAAGATTTATATCAGCTTATAAAAACAGGATATTATATCACAAAGATGTTGGTTTTAAGGATTTAGATCTAAATGAAATAATTGAGAAACTTGAAAATAATGAATTTGAGAATAAGCACTTTCTACCTCAAAGTTATTGGCTAGGTGATAATTTAGAATATTTTACAATAATTTCTAATATTTCAAACATGAAAATATTTATAGATGGGGTAAATAATTTTTTTCAGAAAAAAATAGAATTTCCTAAAATACAAACTGGTGGAACGAATAAAGAAATCACTTTAACTAATTCTCAAATTAGTAAATTAAAGAAAATTTATGCTTTAGATTATGATTTAATTGGAGATTTATTATAATTTATGTTTTATGTGTTAATAATTACATAAAAAAAATGATAACTTATTATTGTGAAAAATAATTTCTGGCTTTTAAAATCTGAACCGGATGCTTGGTCATGGGAAAATCAAGTTAAAGAAGGCCCCTCAATGTGGGATGGTGTCAGAAATTATCAAGCTCGAAATAATTTAATGAAAATGAAAAAGGGTGATATGTGCTTTTTTTATCATTCAGTTAAAGAAAAATCTATCGTTGGCATTGTTGAAGTAGTAAGGGAGTTTTATCCTGACCCAACAGATAAAACAGGTAAATTTGTAGTAGTTGATGTAAAAGCTAAAAAAAAACTAGCTAATCCTGTTACCTTGGAACAGATTAAAAAAGAAAAAAAATTAAAAGATATAGCTTTAATTAAGCAGAGTAGATTATCAGTTATGCCAGTAAATAAAATAGAGTGGAATAAAATATTACATATTTCCTTAACATTGTAAGAAGATGAACAAAAATATTTTTTGGATCGCATCTTATCCAAAAAGTGGGAATACTTTGGTTAGAGGTATTTTGTCTTCTATTTTTTTTACAAAAGATGGGATATTTTCATTAAGTAAATTATCTAACATTAATCAATTTGAGAGAACAGATAGGATTAAAAAAAATAAAAAGTTATTTGGTGACGATTATCTTAATTTAAAAAATTCACCAGTTTTTTATAAACATATCACAAAACTTCAAACAAAAGAGGCGTTAGGCATAGATAAAGATTTCACTTTTTTGAAGACTCATAGTGGATTGTTTGAAATTGGTGGAAATTCTTTTACAAAAAAAGAAAACTCACAAGGACTAATATATGTCATTAGGGATCCACGTGATGTTTGTATTTCTTGGAGTAAACACTTAAACTTATCTATAGATAAATGCATCGATAATATGACAAATGATTTAGCAAGCTCAGAATGGGTAGAGCCAAAAGAAGAAATTTTTAGGAGTGAAAATAGACCTATGTCTTTTCTTAGCAGTTGGGAAAAACATGTTTTATCATGGACATCAATTAATTGGGAAATTCCAATAAAAATTATAAGATTTGAGGATTTAATATCTAATAAAAAAGAAATGATTAAGGAAATTATTTTCTTTTTTATTACAAATTACAATTTTAAATTTGAAAATGTAGAAGATAAAATAAATAATATTTTAGATACTACTGACTTCTTTAAATTAAAAAAAGAAGAGGAAGAAAAAGGTTTTTTAGAAAGTACAGGTAATAATGTTTTTTTTTCATCTGGTAAAAAAGAGCAGTGGAAAGAAATATTAACAAAAGATCAAATATCTAAAATAGAAAAGAAGTTTGGAAGTATAATGAAAAAATTTCAATATAAATTAGCAGTTGAAATTTAATTATTAAACAATTAATCTAATTTATATGAAAATTAATAAAACGTGGATCGCGCAAGCCAAAATTAATAGTGAAGAATATGCATCTATGTATAAAGACTCAATTGATAATAATAACACTTTTTGGGAAAAACAAGCTGATAGGATAGATTGGTATAAAAAATTTACAAAAGTAAAAGAAATAAAATACTCTAATAAAGATGTTTTAATTAATTGGTTTGAAGATGGTCAACTAAATGTTTCTTACAATTGTGTTGATAGACATGCAAAAAATCATCCTGACAAAATTGCAATAATTTGGGAAGGGGATGATCCAAAAGATACCAAAAAAATTACTTACAAAGAATTACTTTTACATGTTTGTAAAACTGCAAATGCGCTTAAAAAAGTTGGAGTTAAAAAAGGTGATAGAGTAACAATATATCTCACGATGATACCAGAACTAGCATATGTTATGTTAGCTTGTGCAAGAATTGGCGCGGTGCATTCTATTATTTTCGGTGGTTTTTCAGCAGAGTCTATTTCAGGAAGAATATTAGATTGTAATTCAAAATTTGTAGTTACTGCAAATGAAGGAATTAGAGGTGGAAAAACAATTCCACTAAAAGAAACAACAGACAGAGCACTAGAAAAATGTCCGGATGTGCAATGTTGTATAATTGTAAAAAGGACTGAGAAAGAAATAAATTTAGTAAAAGGAAGAGATGTTTATTTAGATCAATTAACCAGTGAGGCTGAAGATTTCTGTGAACCAGAGATTGTTGATGCTGAAGACCCATTATTTATTTTATATACATCAGGTTCTACAGGTAAGCCCAAAGGTGTTATGCACACATCTGGTGGTTATCTTGTTTATACTTCAATCACTCATGAGTATATCTTTAATTATAACAGTGGAGATATATATTGGTGCACGGCTGATATTGGTTGGATTACTGGACACAGTTACATAATTTATGGTCCTCTTTCTAATGCTGCAACCACTCTAATGTTTGAAGGAGTACCAAACTATCCAAATTTTTCAAGATTTTGGGAAATTATTGATAAGCATAAAGTTAATATATTTTATACTGCGCCTACTGCTATAAGAGCATTAATGCGTGAAGGAAACGAATATGTTAATAAAACTGATAGATCATCTTTAAAGTTACTTGGTACTGTTGGAGAACCTATTAATCCTGAAGCTTGGAAATGGTATTTTGAAATTCCTGGAAAATCTAAATGTCCAATTGTGGATACATGGTGGCAAACTGAAACTGGTGGTATATTAATTTCACCACAAACAGGAGCTATAGAATTAAAAGCTGGATCTGCATCTAAGCCTTTCTTTGGGATTGAACCTTGTATTGTAGATAAAGAAGGAAATGAGCTAGAAGGAGAGTGTGAAGGTATGCTATGTATAAAAAAATCTTGGCCTGGTCAAATGAGAACCGTCTATGGAGACCACGATCGCTTTATTAAGACATACTTTTCTCAATTTAATGGAAAATATTTTACTGGCGATGGATGTCGTAGAGATGCCGATGGTTATTATTGGATAACTGGGAGAGTTGATGATGTAATAATAGTTTCTGGTCATAATTTAGGTACTGCAGAAATAGAAAGTGCTTTCGTTTCGCACCCTAAGGTAGCTGAAGCAGCAGTAGTCGGATATCCACATGATATTAAGGGAAATGGTCTTTATTGTTATGTATCACTTAATTCTGGAGAAGTTACATCGAACTCGCTTGTTGATGAATTAAAAAAAACTATAAGAGAAAAAATTGGACCAATAGCAACACCCGACTTCATACACATTACTTCAGGATTGCCAAAAACACGTTCGGGTAAAATTATGAGAAGAATATTAAGAAAGATTGCATCTAATGACTTTAATAATCTTGGTGACACTTCCACTCTTGCTGATCCAACTGTTGTTGATGATTTAGTAAACAACAGAAAGAATAAATAATTATCTTGGTTGCCAATGTTTTAAACATCTTGGCTCATATATGTTAGCTGCACCTACCTGAGTTCTTTCACCACCTTCGGTTTTTCTATAGGTTTTAGTTGCTTCAACACCACATACATTGCAAAAACCATATATTTTTAAAATTTTATCAGACAATCCTAACAACATGGATGATGTTTCCCACGGCTTACCTCTTGAATCTTGGTCTAGTCCTGCACAAACTACATCTATTCCACTGTTAAGTATTTTTTCGACGTTGTTTAATGTATCTTTAGTATCCATAAATTGAATTTCATCTAAAAACACTACATCAACATATTTTTTTTCAAATTTAAAATTTTTTAAAGCTTTGCCCCAATCAATCATTGAGTAACAATCATGACTTAAATCATTATGAGTTATAATTTTTTGATTTGAATATCTATCATCTATACTAGGCTTAATGACAATTATTTTTTTATTTTGATGTTTTGCCCAAAGTATTCTCTTTAATAATTCACTAGTTTTTCCAGCAAACATTGCTCCAACTATTGTCTCTAAATTACCTCTCATATAATAACTATAATTTACAGGTTAAATATAATACATTTTATATTAAAAGTAATAAATAGATTATTAAATTTATGGAAAAAGGTATTAAGTTAAGATTCATAATTCACAACATTTTATATAATATTAGAAAATATAATAAAACTACAGACATATTGTTTAAGCATTATAAAGTTGCGGAGTACAATCAAAGAGATATAGCGTTTATAAATAATGTTTGTTTAAACACTATGAGATATTTTTTTTTCTCTAAAAAAATTTTAACTAAATATGTAAAAAAAAAACCAAAGTTACGTGAAGAGATATTATTATATTCCGCAATCACACAGATTGTTTATTTAGATTTTAAAGAATATGCGGTAATTAATTCGACTGTTGAATTGGCAAAAAAATTAAAAATTTACCATGGTTTTGTAAACGCAATCCTAAAAAATATATGCTTAGATAAATTAAAATTAAAGAAAACTAAGATAAGTTTTTTTGATCTTCCTAATTGGTTTAGAGAAAAAACAGCAGGATTTTCAAAAGAAGATAAAATTTCATTTCTAAATACTTTTCATGATGAACCAAGTTTGCATTTAGTATTCAAGGATAATGAAGCCCTCAATAAATTTGAGAATAAATTATTTAAAACATCAAGTGTATCTGGATTTTTAATAAAATCAGAAAAGATAAGTGATATAAAATCATACAAAAAAGGAAGTTGGTGGATACAAGATTTTAGTTCGTTTTTTCCTCTTAATAATATTGATGAAAAAATAATTAGCAAAAAATGCTTAGATATATGTGCTGCACCAGGTGGTAAATCATTTCAAATCCTTTCAAAGAAAAAAAACTTAGTTCTAAATGACAAAAGTAAAAAAAGAATTGATTTATTAAAAAAAAACTTAGGCCGGCTTAATTTTGATCCAATTATTTTAAATTTCAATTTTAAAGATCTTAATAATAAAGATAAATACGATTTTATAATAGTTGATGCCCCTTGCTCATCAATAGGAACTATAAGAAAAAATCCTGAAATTTTTTTCAAAGAAAGATCTCCTGACTTAAAAAATTTAACAGATATTCAATCTGATTTACTAAACAAATCATCAAAGATTTTAAATACTAATGGTATAATTCTCTACATGGTTTGTTCCTTTTTTAAATCAGAAACTATTGACCAAATTGAAAATTTTTTAATTAGAAATAGCGATTTTAATTTGATTAAATTTTATATAAAAAAGGAAGAAATACACAGTGATATTTATATTAAAAAAAACTTTATGCTCACTCTACCAAACAAAATTGAAAAGTTTAATGTCGATGGTTTTTTTGGAGCTTATCTAAAAAAAGTAAAATAAATGTTATTAGTTAGAAAACTCATATTTGTTTATATTTTTCAAAGATTGGTCAAAATTAATCCAAATATAGTATTTAATGATTTAAATTTTAAAAGACTTGATTTTACAAACTATAGACAAATTAAAAGATTCATTTTTAAAAAAAACTTTTACAAACTTAATAACCAATATGTACAAACTTTTGATTTTTTAAATTTTTCAAAAAATTTGGGTGGCAAAATAGGAATTAATTTGTCCAAAAATACCATAATTGATTGGTATAATTTATACAAATATAAAATTGGATATCCATGGATTGACGATAATCATTCTAAAAGATTAATAAACATAATTTACAATTTTGAATTTATTAATTCCTCAACAACTGAAAAAGAAAACAAACTTATAAGAAAAATCATAATTGTTCATATACAAAGAGTTATGTTTGAATTTAGATATAAAAAAATAAATGAAATTACATCGTATGATCTAATTGCGAACACATTGTCTCGTTTCATTTTAAAAAAAAATGACAATAACTATGTTGATTTTATAAACTTGGTTATTGAAAATCATATAGATAGTCTAGGAATGCACAAAAGTTACAATATTCTTGAACACGCAAAGTACTTGAATAATTTACATGAGTTAAAAAATATCTTTTTATATTTTAATAGATTTATATCTGACAAGATTGAAAATAAGTTAATAAAAATGACTTCAATTTTGAACGAATATTTTCATGTTGATGGTTCAATTCCTCTTTTTAACGGTTCAAATAATAATTATACAAAAATAATTTACGATTCTTTGAATAAAGAAGAATATTTGAAATCGCGGAGTTTTACAAATGTTGAAAATGGCTTAGCATTTTACTCAGATAAAAATAAGAAATTATTTTTTGATGTAATACAACCAAATAAAAATAAAATATCAAACACCTTAAGTGCTGGAACACTTTCTTTTGAGTTTAGTTCTATTGGAGAAAAAATAATAACGAATTGTGGCGCTTCAGAAAATACTGGCAAAAATCCAGAATATCTTAGATATAGCGCAGCTCATAGTACAATAATACTACAAAATACAAATATAAGTGAGATTAAAGAAAATAATCCTCATATTAAGTTTCCACAATCCGTAACATTTGAAAAAAATTACAAAAATAATAATGTAATATTAACTGGTTCACATAATGGTTATTTAAAGAAGTTTGGCAAAATTATTAAAAGAAGTTTAGAGATTAAGTCTGATACTAATAAAATATTATGTGAAGATACAATTTTATCAGTTAAAGAAAATAAAAATAGAACTATTTATCATATTAGGTTTCATTTAGTTCCTGGATTTGCATATAATTTTACTAACAATAAAAAAAATATAATTCTTAGATCGAAAACCAATGCTATATGGTTATTTAAATCTGATACTGAACTAATAGTTGAAGATAGTATATTTGTTGATAATAATATGACAATTCCAACAAAACAAATAGTAATCAAAGGCATAACTTCAAATAAAAAACAAATTAAAAAGTGGTCATTAGAGAAAATATGATGAAAAAGTATGCATTAGTATCTGTATATAATAAAGATAAGCTTGGATATCTTTGTAAAAATTTAAGTAGAAAAAATTTTAAATTTATTTCAACAAGTACGACATCTAAAAAAATTAAATCATTAGGTTTCAATTGTGATGATGTTTCAGAGATAACAAAATTTAAACCAATACTTGATGGAAGAGTTAAAACTTTGGATCAAAGAATTTATGGATCTATTCTTTATAAAAGAGATAATGAGAAACACTTTGAAGAATTTAAAAAATTAAAAATACCAAGTATAAGTTTAGTTGTCGTTGACTTATATCCTTTTGAACAATTACTTAATAGGAGTACGGATGAAAATATTCTTGAAATGATAGATATTGGTGGAATATCTTTATTGAGAGCCTCTGGTAAAAATTATAATGATGTAACAACGATTTCGGATATTAGAGATTATGAGAAACTAATAAAAAATCTAGATAAAAATATTGGAAAAACTGATTTGAATTTTAGAAAAAGAATGGCATCAAAAGCATTTAAAAAAACATCAGAATATGATGCGTTAATATCAAAATGGTTAAAAAATGATAAAAAAACAATAATTAAAAAAAAGCTTAGGTATGGTGAAAACCCTAATCAGAAATCATTTATTATAAATGATAACCAGAAATCAATATTTGAATTTCAGATTAATGGTAAAGAAATAAGTTATAACAATATAATTGATATAGATAATGGAATGAAGTGTCTAAATGAGTTCAATAAACCAACATGTGCAATTATTAAACATAATAATCCTTGCGGTGTAGCATCTTCTAAAAATATTGAGTCTGCGTTTACTAAAGCTTATCAAAGTGACAGTAAAAGTGCTTATGGTGGAATTGTTTTACTAAACAGAAAAATTAATAAAAAATTAGCATTAATACTTTCGAAAAATTTTTTTGAAGTAATAGTAGCTCCAAGCTTTTATAAAGAAGGTCGAGAAATTTTGTCTAAAAAAAAGAAATTAATTTTATTGGAAATAAGTAATATAAAGACAAAAAAAATAGAGTTCAAATCAAGTATGTTTGGAACAATTTATCAAGAAAGTGACACAGAAAAATTAAATAAACAAATATTAAAATTAATGTCTACTAAAAGTGCTTCAAAAAAATCAATTGATGACATTATTTTTGGTTTAAAAGTTGTAAAACATTTAAAATCTAATGCTATAGTAATTGCAAAAAATGAACAGACAATCGGTATTGGGTGCGGGCAGACAAATAGAATTGATGCATTAAAATATGCATTAAATAAATCAAGAGAGAATCTTGATACTGATAGGACAGTCTGTGTTTCCGATGGTTTTTTTCCATTTACTGATAGTTTAAAGAAGCTCAATAATTATGGATGCAATATAATTGCTACTCCATCAGGATCTGTTCGTGATAATGAAAATATTAAATATGCAGATAAAAATAAAATGTCATTGTATTTTACTAAAAACAGATTGTTCAAGCATTGAGCGATAAAACAAAAATTCCTAAATATCTTATTGATTTAATTAAATCTTACCCAAACATAAAAAGTGGTAGAAAAAATTTTAGTAAACACCATTTAAGGATATTAAATACAATTAAGTTAATTAATAAATATTTAAAAAAATCTAATAACTAAATTTTTTGATCCACCTATCAAGGTCTTTTATAGATTTTTTAGCCTCAGTGTAGTTTTTCCAACGACCTATTGATGTATTATAAATAGGATTTATAACCTGATTGTAGCTAGGAGTTGAAATTCTGTTTCTTTTCTTTGCAGTGTCATAATATTTCTCAAGCTTATTTTCATACTTTAGTCCTAAATAATTAACTAATAAATTAACTTCAACTTTGAAATTTTTTACTACATTTTCATACTTTACCATCAAATAATTTAATTCTAATTGTTTTTCAAAAAACTCAAATAAATCAAAAACCTCGTTATAAAAGTTAATAGCATTCTTCCAGCTTAGAAATTTTATCATAGCTTCATTAATTTTGAAGGAACTGAAGAAACAACTTGTAACTACATCACAAGGGTGTCTCATAGCTAAAACAATTTTGGAATTAGGGAAAATACATTTAATAAACCCTAACTCAATTATTGATAGTGGGAATTTATCTATAATAATTTTATTATTTTCACCTGGATTAGAGATGATGCTATTATAATAATCATTTCTAATTTTTAATTTTTCATTTTTTGAAATGCTTAATAGCGATGATAAATTGTTATTTTTTTGCGTAAAGTATTTGTGTCTTAAATCTAAAATAAAAGGTTTTTCTTCAAGTACTTTAATTCTAGAGTGTGTTCTTAGTATTGTATCTAATAAAGTTGTGCCAGACCTTGGGAAGCCCACTAAGAAAACTAAATTTTTGTCATCATACTGTTCTTTGTTTTTATTAATAAGTCTTATATTTGATTTTATATAGAATTTTTTATATACTTTAATAGTATTAGATAAATTTGTATTATTAAATTTTTTATTTTCTTCTAAATTTATTATAATATCATTTTTTTCTTTTACTTTTTTATAAGCACTATTAAATTTAGATAATTTTTCTAAATTTTTTGATTCCACATCTAATAACTTTAATAATAATTTATTATCTTCTTTTAATAATAATTTTAATTTATTTTTGGCTATTAGATTTTGCGATTCATCAAATTTTTTTTCTCTATTTAAAAGTATAGCTTTGTATAAATTAAGTATAGCAATATCTTTATCTGCATAAAAGTTTCTCAAACCCTTATATATTGTTGATTTGAGACAAACTAAATCATTTGTTTTTTCGGATAAATTAATAAGCTTTGTATAACTTTCGAAAAATTTCTTGTCACAATTGATTGATTTAGAGAAAGACTCCTTAGCTTCTTTAAAAAAACTATCTCTTTCATAAAAATTACCTTGTACAAAAAATAGATATTTTTTTTCTGATACATACTTATTTGATTGTAATTTAGATAACTTAAATAGAAAGAGTAGCTCAGTATTAAAATTATAATTATAAAATATTTTACTAGAATAATTATAAAAATTTTCATTAAATTTATTTTGTTTTAAAAAACTCATTAATAAATTTTTACTTTTTAAAATATTTTTTTGTAAGATATAAATATTAGATAAGTTTATAAATGCTTCGTAGCGCGTATTATCAATAGAAATGGCTTTTTTAAAATAATCTATTGATTTGTTTAAATTTCTTTTATTGGCACTTTTAATACCTTCGGTGATATTAAAGTCATATTTATTTTTAATATTTTCTTCCATTTTAATGAATTTTTATTTATTTAAACCATTTAAGATATATTTTGTTAATAAATTTAAAGTTATGAGTAATCCTAATCTTTTTTTCTCTACTCCAGTCTGGGCTTCACAAATTGATAATTATAAAGAAACAAATGAAGAGATATTTAATTATATACAAAAATTAAAAAACTTAGACAAAACAGGTATAGTAAAAAGTAATATTAAAGGATGGCATTCAAAAGACTTTAACTTGAAGGATGTTGAAGCAATAAGTTTTATAAATCAAATTTCCCCAAAAATTAATGAAGCAATTAACGATATGAATTGGGATATTGAAAAACAAACTGTTAAAATATCTAATATGTGGGCTATCATTAATATGGGCGGTGCATCTAATGCAAGACATCATCATGGAAATTGCGACTTGAGTGCTGCTTATTACGTCAGAGCTCCTAAAGAATGTGGAGAGATTGTTTTTTATGATCCAAGACCTGCTCCCGTTTATTCACACCCGATATCTAAAAACTCTAATACGCTAAATGCAATGGTTAATTCAATAACACCAGTTGAGGGAGGCTTAATACTATTTCCAAGTTATTTAGATCATTCTGTGAATCAAAACAATTCTAACGAAGAGAGAGTTGTAATCAGCTTTAACATTAAATTAATTCAAAAATAATATTATTGAATTAATATTTAATAAATTTAATTAAGCTATGTAGTTGTTGATTATGTACTAGATTTATGATTTTATGTGAACTCACATATATATAATGAAATTAGTAAATATAAATTCTAATGACTTAAGTATAATTTTCTGGAAAAAAATTTTAGATAATTCTTTTTCAAAAAAAAAGATAATAGAAAAGGAATTTTTTGAAAAAATAGACAGTCTGGAAAGTTTAAGATCTCAGAGCTCATATAATACTGGATCAGTTTCATCTACAACCGCTTGGTTGCTATTTTCACTTACTCTATTTTTTAAGCCAAAAGTAATTTTTGAAATTGGTTCATTTATTGGAAAATCAACATTTAGTATGTCTTTGGCTGCAGACTTGTATTTAAATGAACATAAATGCGAAGTATATTGCTGCGATGAATCAAATGAAATTAAATTTCCAAATTTAAGCAAAACAAAAATAAATCAATTTCATAAAAAAACAAGTTTTGAAATGCTTAAAGAGATTAACGAGTTTGAAAAAGTTGATTTTGTACATCTAGATGGGAGACTCAATAGTGATGATTATGATTTATTAAAAAGCTATCTTACAGATGATACAATTTTTATTTTAGACGATTTTGAAGGAGGTGAAAAAGGAGTAATAAATTTTATAAATCTTTTGAACAATAAATTAATTTCTAGAAACACTCATTGCTTAATATATCCTATTAAAGATGATACTAAATATAATTTTGATTTAAAAGAAAATAGTACGAGCGCAGTCATTTTACCTCTTAAAAACTTAAGAATTAGCGCTCAATGAGTTAAGTTTAATTAAGATTATACTTTTTATGGTAAAATTAATTATTACAATAAACTTACTTAGTCTGAGTTAGTTAAATACTTATATGTTCTTTTATATTATTTAATACACTTTGAACTTGATCTTGATTTTTATCTATTAAAATAGGATGCATGTAATTTGAATATTTATAACTAAATTTATTACTTTTTAAAAAAATAATAAAAGTTTTTTTTGCAAGCGAAATTGATATATGAGAAGGGCCTGTATCATTTGAAATAGAAAATTGACAATTATTTATGATTTTAAATAATTCACCAATTGAAAAATTTGAAACATCTCTAAAAGAAATTCCTTCTTTTTTTAAATTCTTAAATATGTTTGTTTTATAATTTACACAATTTATAAAAAAAATTTTTTTATTTATCGAATTTATTTTTATTATGAGAGAAAGAAAATTTTTATCACCCCAATTTTTGGTTTGAGAAGATGAATCTAAATTAATAAAAACGTTATTGTTGTTTTTGATAATTTTTTCATTAATTTTTATTGTGCTGATTGTAAGTGGGATATTAAGTAATTTTAAAAATTCCTCTAAAATAAAATGTTTGTTTTTTTTAATCAAACTTTTTTTCAAATAAAATCTATTATTCAAAAAAAATTTTTGTATTCCAAAGCCAAATCCATACAAATAATCAACTTTTGAAAAGAAAGAAAATAATATTGGTCTTAGATTGTCATCAAAAACATAGATGGTTTTAATATTATAATCTCTTATTTGTTTTATAAACTTAAAATAATCTTTTATTTGATTAAAACCTTTGCCAAAATCATTTTTTAATGAAATAAATTTAAGGTTATCAAATTTTAATACTTCTTTAATAGGGCATATATTTTTTGAAAATATTATTATTTCCTGCTTATGATAATCGCTGATAGATTTATAAAAGTTTCTGTTAATTAAAATATCCCCTAGTCTAAAATCTGAAAAGTTAATAATGGCAACTTTATTTTTCATATTTTGATTATGTATATACCTGATCCGCTAATACTGAATACAAAAACACAAAGATTATAAATAGGATTTACTAAATGCTTAAATTATTAAGAAAATTTTGCAACTATATTGTAAGTGTAACTTAAAATTTAGATATGGAATTAAAATTTGGAGCGGGCGAAGGGATTCGAACCCTCGACTTCAACCTTGGCAAGGTTGCGCTCTACCCCTGAGCTACGCCCGCTTAAAATAAACAATTACCATTTTGAAATTATAAGTCAATATATGAGAAAATGATTTATTTAAATCTTCTTCTATAAACAAAATCTACCAGTATCATGTGAGGAAGAGTTAATGCAGCAAGTCCAATAAAAATCACCTTTAATATTGACTCATATAATGAATAGTTTTGAACTAAATAATAAACAATTCCCAATCCAACGAACCATGAAATAACAGTAAATACCAACGTAGAATAAATCACAAATTTTTTATTAGACAGATTCAAATAAATATTTTTAATCAAATGCTTTAGGTGTTTATAAGTATGAAAAAAACAAAAATATATGGTAAAGCTCAAGAGAGGATCAAAAATATAAAAGATTAACAAAAGAAACGAAATTTCAATAATTCCTTTACGTAATTTGGTTTCAAAGAAAGATAAATAAATAAAATATAATATGGAAATAAATGTAATAGCATATGGAATAAAAAAATATTTTTGAAAATTATAAATTTTTTCATTCGTCAAATATTCAAATATCATAAAAGATTGATTTTCATTAAAAAATATAATTCCAAAAATAATTGTCATTCCGTAAGTAAAACTTACTGAATATTTGTATTTATTTATTTTAAAATTTGTCCAATCACATAAACCAAAATGAGCCACAGTCATCAAAATAAATATTATTAGAGATATTATTGGAAAATATAACCAAAATAAAATTACTAAAAAAAATAAGGCAAGGTAATAAAAAAGAAATTGTATAAATTGAATTCTGTTTCTAAAACCTACTAATGAAGCTACTGCTCCATCAAATGAACCATGTGGAAGCCCAATAAAAAAAATTAGTAAAAAAGAGATTATATTTATGATTGTAAGATCAGCTATCATTTTAACTAAATATTTCTTTTATAAACCCAATTTTTGGCATGCTTTTAATAACTTTCAACTTGGTTAGTAAGTTAGACTCACCCATCATAAAGCTTTGGAATTCATTTCCATTTAAATTAGAGGCCAGCTTAATAAATGAATTTCCATTTTCATTATTGTTTTTTAAGAAATTAATAAACATTTTATCCATTCTTTTTTCTAGATAGTTATGAACATTTACAAAATTTTTATTGGAGTCTTTTAGATATTGAATTTGCTTTATAAAAAAAGAAAAGGCGTATCCTGTAGATGGCTTACATGCTCCTCCCCTAATGCCAATATTATAAACATTAGAATTCTCAGATCTTTCCTCATCAACAAAAAACATTGGAATTACTCCTTTTTCTATACTTTGTTCCTCAAAGTTGTTTATGTTATTTAACATTAAGTAGTTTATTATCTTTTGCCTGTACCAAGAATCATCAAAAATTTCTTTTGAAAAAACTGTAGACTCAACAAGAGCTTTGTTATGCTTAAAAGGCAGAATGTATATAAAATGTAAAAGATTATCTTCCTGTGTAAAGTGCATTAAGGTTAATTTTTGTTCATCAAATGTATTGTCAGCAACGTCAATATTAATCCCTAAGAAATGCTGTTTTAATTCACCTTTTTTCTCTTCAATTGACCTGGAGTCATATATTTTTTCTGCATAATATTCTTTTTTATCTGCGGTAATTATTTTAAAATAATTTTTTACTGGAAGGTATTGAATGACTTGCTCATTTACTATCTCTAATTTATTATTTGTTTCTAAGCAATATTCTTTCCATTTCTTGAAGCTGATTACGCAGTATGGTTTTTCATTACTTATATGAGTTACGTTAATGTTTGAATTTCCAATAGTCCACTTGTTCCATTTTTTTTCAATAATTTCTTCAAAGGGCTTCATCCAATCTGCAAGCCAAAAACCAAAAAAATTATCTCGGCTATTTACTTCTTTATTTTCAAAAGCTATAATTTCATTAAAAGTTTCCCCATAAATAATTTTGTTTACAGCTAAACCGCTAGCACCTAAACCAATTATAGCTGCCTTATAAATTTTCATTTGGTAAACCATTTCTTATTTTTTGATATTGATAATTAATAAATGGAATAAGAATAAAAAATAGGATTGATCTCATTGTTATTAATATTTTTTCAAATAGATTCAAATATACTCTTTTTTTAATATATTTTTTATTTTTTTTTATTTTAATGCCAATACCCCTATAAACATTAGCAGCAATAAATATTGCTAGTCTAGCAGATAAGGGGATGTATTTTAAACCAGCAAAACCGTTTTTATAAAACTTTTCAGATAAAGAAATGATATCATGAATTGCATTTGATATTTTTTTATCTTGCTCTAAATTGGATTCACTTAAGGCATTTAGATCGCTCAAACTTATATTTGGAATCCAATTAGCAGGTAAGTAAATTCTTTTCATTTTTGCATCCTCATAAACATCTCGGGCAATATTAGTTAATTGCATACCTATACCTAAATCTATTGCAGAACGTGCTGCCATGTCATGTTTTACTCCTATTATTTTTGACATCATCAATCCTACTGTTCCAGCTACATGATAAGAGTACTTAATAAGATCTTCTTTGTTTTGAATTTTAGTATTTGTTTGATCGATAATTAACCCTTTAATTAGATCAATAAATATTGCTTGGTGAATTTTGTTATTTTTTAAAAAAATATTAACTTTATTACTCTTGTTTATCTTAATTTCTTTAATAACATCCTCTAAATATTTAGTTTTATCCTCATTATTTTTATCAGCAATATCATCAAAATATCTGCAGATTGAATATAATATACCTGCATTATTCCTTGAATTTTTGGGTAAAAAAAAACTTGCCCAATAAAAACTTTTTCCATCCCTTTTAAGGTCTATAGTTGAATTGAGCTCAAGATTCTTCATTAATGATTTAATTCTGCTTTAATAATATTTTCTACAACTTTAGCAGATGAAAGAACTCCGGGTATTCCAGCTCCAGGGTGGGATCCTGCAGCAGAAAAGTAAAGGTTTTTAATTTTTTTATCTTTGTTGTGGTATCTAAACCATGCAGATTGTGTAAATATTGGAGCAATTGAAAATCCGGCTCCATGCATGGAATTATAATCATTTTTAAAATCATTAGGATTCATCCAAAATACATCAGTTATAGTTTCTTCTAAATCAGGCATAATTGTTCTTGAGAGCTCTTTAACTATTTTATTTTTAAGATGTTCTGATTCTGTATCCCAGTTAACATTACCTTGAAGATTGGGCACAGGACATAAAACATAAAAGCTATCACAACCTTCTGGTGCAAAAGACTTGTCCGTAGCTGTAGGGCGATGAATGTATAGAGAGAAGTCTTCTGATAAAATTTTATTTTTAAATATATCATTAAGCAATGATTTAAATCTTTCTGTCATCCAAATAGTGTGATGAGCAACATTATTGTATTGTTTTTTAGTCCCAAAAAAAAGTACAAAGAGGCCCATTGAGTACAATAGTTTTTTCTCCTTGATAACAGGCCTACTTAAATTATATTTTTTTAATAGTTTAGAATATATCATTGGTGGATCACCATTACACACAACAAGATCTGGGTTTATAATTTCACCTTTATTTGTAATTATTTTAGTAATTTTATTATCTTTCAGCACAAATTCTTTTGCCTCAGTTTTAGTTTTGATTTTAATTCCACTTTCAATCATTAGTTTTTTTAGCTCCGTAACAATTTTGCCAGTTCCACCCATACAAAAAAATACACCCCACTTTCTTTCAAGATAATGAATTAAAGCATATATTGATGTTGTTGTATGAGGGTCACCTCCTACCAAAAGAGGGTGGATTGAAAAAGCTTTTCTAAGGTAGGGATTTTTAAGATAGCTATTTACTATTTGTGATACGGTTAGATAGCTTTTTAGAATAATAAGATTAGGAATTACTCCAAGCATTTTAAAAAATGAAATAAATGGCTTGTCTGCTAGTTTTGTAAAACCTACATCAAAAATTTTTTTTGACTGATGTAAAAGTTTAGAATATCCTTTAACATCTCTTTGATCAAATTTTCTTATTTGATCGTTTGTTTTTTCTATTGTAGAACAATAATCAAAAGTTCTGCCGTCATGAAAATAATACCTATACCAAGGCTCAAGCGGAACAAAATTTAAATAATCTTCTCTTTTTTTACCAAACAGATTAAATAATTCATCAAATAGAAAAGGGGCTGTTATTACTGTTGGCCCCGCATCGTGTCTAAAACCGTTTACTTCAAATACACGTGCTCTACCGCCTAAGCTATCAAGTTTTTCAATGATTGTTGTATCATAACCAAGTTTTTTTAGTCTTAGGCTTATTGCTATGCCTCCAAAACCACTGCCAATTACAATTGCTTTTTTATTCATTGTTAATTTACTTTTTTTATTTAAATACCCTATTTCTAAATAAATATAATATTAAATATGCTTACAAAATCAGATTTATTACAAATACTCACAAATAAAGGTATTGATTTTCAGATACACAATCACAAACCGCTACATACGGTTGAGGACTCTGAGAAACTAAGAGGAAATATAGATGGCGCGCATACAAAAAACTTATTTCTCAAAAATAAAAAAGATGAGTTTTTTCTTTTTAGTTGTGATGAAAAGGCAAAAATTGATTTAAAACGTTTTTCAAAGTCAATTGGTGCTAAAAACCTTTCTTTTGCAAATGAGTTTTATTTACAAAAATATTTGGGAATAAAGCCAGGATCAGTGTCTGCTTTGTCATTGCTGAATGACGAAACTAATAAAGTTTCTTTTTATTTAGACGAAAATCTTACAAAAAACAGTGTTATTAATTTTCATCCACTTGTTAACACAGCAACCATATCTATTAAAACTGAAGAATTAATCAGCTTAATTGTTGAAAATAAAAAAAAAATCAATATTTTTTCATTAGAGAACTATAGTATAGTTAAAGTTTATGAGTGAGGTTAAGAATATAATTGATGTTGAAGAAGCAGATTTTAATGAAAAAGTAATTGAAGCTAGTGAAAATAAATTAGTTATAGTTGATTTTTGGGCGCCTTGGTGTGGGCCTTGCAAACAATTAACACCGATTTTAGAAAAAATCATTGCACCTTTAGACAATAAAGTTGTGTTAGTTAAAATAAATATTGATGATAATCAGCAAATAGCTGCTCAACTAAGAATACAATCAATACCAACTGTTTATGCATTTAAGAACAAGCAAATTTTCAATGCTTTTCAAGGTGTTATTCCTGAAAAGCAAATAGTTGAATTCATAGAAAAATGCCTAGGCTCAAAAATTAATGAAGATTTCACAGAATTTTATGATCAAATTGAGACTAGTTTAGCAGAAAACAAACATAAAGAAGTTGTGGAAACTTTATTAGAATTTATTGCCTCAAATCCTAAAGAAGTTAGGGGGATAATTTTTTACCTAGAATGTTTAATAAAATTAAAACAATTTGATGAAGCAGATAATTTTATTAATTCATTAGAAAATGAAATGCAAAATAAAGATGAAATCAAACAGATTTTGAAAAAAATAAAAATAGTAAAAGATAATTTAAGTGGTCCTGATATCGAAGAACTAATTAATAAGTTAGATAAACAACCTAATAATATAAATTTAATTATAGAAATTGCAGATAAATATTTTTCTCAACAAGATTATGTAAATGCAATGGAAATACTAATCAAAAATTACTCTAAAAATAAAGATAAGATTAAAAATAAAATGGTCGATTTCTTTGGTGTCTTAGGAAATTCTAATGAGTATACGGTTAGTTATAGAAAAAAACTCTCACAAATTATGTTTTCATAAGATGGAGCTGGCTGTATTTCCTCTAAATGGTGCTGTTTTGTTCCCAGGAACCAGTCTGCCTTTAAATATATTTGAGAATAGATATATAGAAATGATTAATTATTCATTAGCCAGGGATAGGTTAATTGGAATGATACAAACTAACGAAAAAGGTATGTTTTATGAAGTTGGCTGTGTTGGAAAAATACATAGCTTTAATGAAACAGGGGACGGGAGGTATCTAATAAGTTTACAGGGCACTAAATGCTTTAAAGTTATAAGTGAACTTAAACCAATTTATAGTTTTAGATTAGTTGAAGCTAATATTTTAGAAAATAAAAAAGAAGAATACGTTTTTTCAGATAAAGAAAAGTCTATAATTCTGCAGAAATATAAGGATTATATGAAAGCAAAAAAAATTGAACTGAATCTTCAAGAGATTGAGAATATTGAAACTGATCAAATAATAAAATTTATTGCAATGGTCTCGCCGTTTAAAGATATTGATAAGCAGGCTCTACTTGAAACAGAAGACTCTTTTGATTTTTTTAAAAAGTTACTGTCAATACTTGAGCTTGAGTTAGCTGGAGAATTATTAAACTCAACAATCAATTAATTCCCATAGCAAAATCACTAATAAAGTTGCTGAGTTTTTTATTATTTTGAATGAAGCCTAGCCCCAAGCGCCTACCCAAACTAAATAAAATATTCTGACTCTTAAATATGTTATCTAACTTATCTGTTATTTGATATAACCTATATGCATTATAAAAATTATTATTGTGGTACTCTTCGCAGAAGGAATTGCCCCCAACCTCTATTCCAAGAGATCTATATTTTTTGACTAAATTATAAATACTTTCTACATCACTCATTCCCAAATTCCATCCCTGACCTGCAATTGGGTGGAAGGAATGTGCTGAATCACCAACATAAACAGTTCTATTTTCATAAAAAGAAGTATTAAGATGTGCTGTGAGAGGGAATATTTGTTTAGTTAAAATTTTACTTATAGTACCTACTGATTTTTGAGTCTGCTTATTTAAAATTTGAGATAATTTAATATTTTCAATCTCTGCTAAGTTATTTAAATATTCGTTATTATTTGTCCATATAATTGAGCTTGTAAATTCATTATTAAAATTTAGCATTGGTAATATTGCAAGAGGGCCATCTTTATAAAAAAATTCATAAGCAGTATTATTGTGATTTTTTGAGTGTGTAAAAGTAGTAACAAATGCTGATTTTTTATAATTTTTTTTAAAGGTTGGTGTTTTGAAAACTTTTCTTACATAACTATTTTTTCCATCGGCCGCAATAACCAAGCTAGAGTTCAATGATTTATTATCTAAAAAAGTAGATATCGTATCATCTTCAAATTCAAAACTTTTAACAGAAGAATTATTAAAAACTTTTACGTTTTTTCTCTCTCTTAACTTTTTGTATAATGCATTTAATACCTCTTTGTTTTTAACGATATATCCAAGATTAGAGCCTCTTCTTTTGTTGTCAAACTTAAGTTCGTTTGATGGTTTTCTATCTATTATTTTTATTTTTTCTATTGGTTGAGCAAACTTTTCGATTTGGGGCCAAAGATCTATTTTAGCAAGAAAGTTTTTGGTGCCTTCTGATATTGCGATGGTTCTGGTATCTTCATGATTTTTAGACTGATAAGGCTTATTTTTTTCAATAATAGTTATTTTAAGACCAAGCAGAGATAATGAATAAGCAACTGAAGCGCCTATTAGACCTCCTCCAATTATATTAATATTTGAATGAATTTCCTTCATAATTTTCTTCGAATTACCATAATCTAAATGTATTACAATCTTACTATATGTTCAAGTATGGTTCTTTTAAATTATTTCTAATAAAATTCCTTTTTGGTGCCCTAGGATCATCTTTTGGTATAATTTATTTATTAAGTTTACTTTCATATAATGAGAATGATCCGGGTTTCACGATATATTCAGATAATGTTTTAAATACTGATATAACAAATTATTTTGGTGTTAGTGGCTCTTACATTTCAAGTTATTCTTTGGTAATAGTTGGTGGAATTTCATATATATTTGCTTTCTTTATAATAAGCGAAGGGGTCAAAGCTTTACTTGGCATAAGAACTAAATTTTTAATCTTGAGATTAATTTCAAATATATTTGGATGTTTGATTGTGAATATATTTTTTTATTCTTATGGGGTCAGTTATATAAATACAGGCTTATCAGGTTTTTTCTTTTCCGAAATACTAAATAAACATTTACTTTACGGTATAGAAAATCAAGTATTAATATATATAATTAACTTAATTTTATTTGTTGCTGGATTATTTCTTATAATAACATCATTTTCAATAAAGTTTAAATCATTAAAAATTACTTACAGTTTTTTAAAATATTTTAAGTTTGTTAAATATCTAAATATAGTTCCTCTAATTATTAGAATTTATAAAAAAAAACCTTATGAAAAAAATAATAAAATTAAAAATGAGCCCACTATTAAAAAAAATATTTTTTTTAATAGAAAAGCAATATCAGATTCAACGAAAAAACAATTTAAACAATTAGAAATTGAGCAATTTAGATTTAATCTACCAAATACAGATGTGCTGATTAAATCTTCTTATAAAACTAGCATAAATAGAGAGCTTGATAAGATTAATAGCGAGTCTGCTATTAGGCTTGAAAAAACCCTTGCTGAATATGGTGTAGATGGCAATGTTATTGGATATAGTTCAGGTCCTATAGTTACGCTATTCGAATTCATTCCAAGCGCAGGCATAAAATCGAGTAAAGTTATTGGATTATCTGAGGATATTGCAAGAGCTATGTCTTCTCTATCAGCTAGAATTTCCTCTCAGCCTGGAAAGACTAGTTTAGGAATAGAAATTCCAAACAAGAAAAGAGATGGTGTATTATTTGGTGATTTAGTACAAGATGAAAGATTCAATGAAAACAGTAATTCATTAACCTTAGCATTGGGGAAAGATATTTCTGGAGAAAAAATTTTTACTGATTTAGAAAAAATGCCACATCTACTCATTGCTGGTACAACAGGTTCTGGAAAATCAGTTGGTATAAACACAATGATATTGAGTTTGCTTTATAAATTTAAACCAAATGAATGTAAGTTAATATTAATTGACCCTAAAATGTTAGAACTAAGTATATATGAAGATATTCCTCACCTACTTACTCCCGTGGTAACAGATCCAAAAAAAGCTGTTTTTGCATTAAAATGGGTCGTCAGAGAAATGGAAAATAGATACAAATTAATGAGCTCAGTAAACGTTAAAAATATTAGTTCATACAATAATAAAGTATTGAGAACTATTTCTTCAGGAAGGAAGTTGTTTAGAGAAGTTCAAACTGGTATCGATTCAGACTCAAGGATGCCAATTATTGAGAAAAAAGAAATTAAATTGGAAAAAATGCCTTTTATAGTTGTTGTTATAGATGAAATGGCTGATTTAATGATGGTTGCTGGTAAAGAGGTTGAAACTTTGGTTCAAAGACTTGCACAAATGGCTAGGGCATCAGGAATACACTTAATTACTGCAACCCAAAGACCAAGCGTAGATGTAATCACTGGCACAATAAAAGCAAATTTTCCCAGTCGCATAAGTTACAAAGTTGCTAGTAAATTTGACAGCAGGACTATTCTTAATGAAATGGGAGCAGAACAATTGCTTGGTAGTGGAGACATGTTGTTTTTAGAAAATGGAGCCAATATTAAAAGACTGCACGGTGGTTTCGTATCTGAAACAGAAGTTGAAAAAGTAGTTAAGCTAATAAAAGAGCAGGCGGTTTTTGATTATAAAAAAGAAATATCTTTGGAGGATAAAGATATATCAAATAATGCTACTGGTGATTTGATTGCTGATAACAATGATGAGCTATACAATAAAGCTGTTGAGATTATAATTAAACAACAAAAAGTATCTACTAGTTACATTCAAAGATATTTACAAATTGGATATAATAGAGCTGCTAGAATTGTTGAAAAAATGGAAGAAGATGGAATAATTTCTGAAGCAAACAATGCAGGTAAAAGACATGTACTTAAAAAAATATAAACTAATATTAATTCTATCTTTTTTTATTTTTTTTTTTCAAAAAATTGTTTACGCAGATGATATTAATAAATCTAAAGCAATTAAATATTTAGACGATCTTAAATTTTTTTCTGCTTCCTTTCTTCAAAATGATGGATCACAAATAAGCGAAGGCCAGATATTTATTGGGGATCACAGATTAAGAGTTGATTATAAATTACCATCAAAGATATTAATTATTTTAGACAAAAATAAAGCAATGTATTATAATTACGATCTAGACGAAGATGAATTTTTCAACCCAAAAGATACACTAGCCGGCTTCTTTTTTGAAATATTTAACAGCCTAGATTTTATAAATGAATCTAAAACATATTCTAATAATAATAATCTTTTTTTTGAAAGAGAGCTGGAAGGTGATATGGGCAAGTATAATTTAAAGGTAATTTTTGAAGACAACCCTTTTCTAATAAGAAAAATTGAAATAGATTCAGAAGAAGTTAATTTAGTTTTGTCATTATATAACCATAATTATAATGAAAATTTCGATGAAAATTTTTTTAAACTTATTAATCCAAGTTTTTTTGATTAAGTCCTACTACTAGACTATCATTTCTAGATTGTATAATTAAATTAGATTTTATTTTATTTATTTTTTTTCTAATTCTTGTCAAATGGCTTTCTATTGAATTAGTTTCAATTGACGACTTAATATTTAAAATATTTCTCTTTATATAATTTTTATTAGTTTGTTTGTTTTTTAATAAATAAATTAATATTTGTCTTTCTATTTCAGTTATCGAGGTAGATTCTTTTGAAAACACATTAACTAAATTTTTATCAGTTATAAAAATATCTTCAAAATAAACTTTTTTATTAGTTAAATATTTTTCTACACGTTGTACAATTTTATCTGGTGTTAGGGGTGTTTTGATATTAATAATATTTTTTTTTGTTGTATAAGAGTTTGTCCAGGAATTAGTAAAAATTAAAAAGTTATCAGAAAAAACCATAAGATTGATGTTTTCTTTATTTTCATTTATAAAAATTATTCCGCCATCATTTTTAGTACTTAGCAGATTATTAACTGTCTTAAATCTAACAAAATAGTTTTTAAACAATTGATTTATGAAACCTTTTATTTTCATATCTGTATAAAAATTTATTTCTTGTTTCATTGTCTTTTACCAAAGAGTATTGTGCCTAAACGAATGTAAGCAGGGTTGTAATCTAAAGCTTGCAAATAATCCCCGCTCATACCAATACTAAGATTTCTTAAGTTGTTAGAATTGGCTAATTCTTGTAACATTTTAAAATGAATTTTTGGATCATCTTGCATAGGGGGGATGCACATCAATCCATTAATTTTTAATTTTTGTTCATGTAAGCAGAAATTAACAAAATCTCTTAGTTGTTTTGGAGATACTCCGCTTTTATTTTGTTCCTCACCTGTATTTACCTGTATAAATATTTTTTTATTTTTAATTTCATTTTGATATTTTGAAAACTCAACAGCAATTTTTTCTCTGTCTAGAGTATGAAAAACATCAAACAATTTCACTGCTTCTTTTACTTTGTTTGATTGTAATGGGCCAGTCAAGTGTAGTTCTATTTCAGGATAAAGCTTCTTTAGTTCGACAAATTTATGCTTTGCTTCGAGCACCCTATTTTCCCCAAATATAAACACACCGGACTGAATTGCTTCTTTTACGCTTTCTTTGGGATGATTTTTTGAAACAGCAATTATTTGGCAGAATTCTGTCTTTTTTTTTAATAAATCCTTTATTTCTGCAAACTTTAGTTCATTAAACATATTTATAATTGTTGTAAAAAAACAACATTGTTAAGAATAATTATCTATTTTCTATGCTTTTTTTGAAATTTAATCAATTTTTTAATAAATACCGACTTAATGTAAGTTTTGTTCTTACATTTAATGAATATTCATTAACTCAAAAGGAGTAATTATGAAAAAAGAACTATTAATCGGAACTGCTCTAGTATCAACGCTTGGTGCGGCTTCAGTAGCTGAAGCGGTAACTGCGACTATGAGTGGTAACCACCAAACTGGTGTACAATTTTCTTCACCAACTGGTAGCGCTGACTCTAGATCTCAGAAAAATGATAACAACTTTACTGTATCATTATCTGAAACTACTGACGGTGGTATGACTATTTCAAGTAGCTTTATGTTAGCGAACGAAGATGCTGTTGACGGTGACTTAGATGCTGGATTTACTTTAGCATTTACAGATGGATCAAAACTAGACGTGTTAAACGCTGGTAATGCATCTGGTTCACACGATATTTCTGTACCAGGTTCAGCTGGTGCTGAGTCAGTAACTGTAACTACGTCTAACAACGCTCCAACTGGTTTGGACTTTGCAACTGACGCTACAAAATATGGTGTTGAGTATCACTCAGCTGCAGATTTCCTAGCAGACGGTTTAAAAATGTCATTCTCACTTTCAACTGATGATGGCACAGCTGCTGGTTCAACTGCAAAGCTTGATGGTCACGTAGCTTTAGGTGCAACATATGTTACTGATTTAGGTGACACTGCTGTAACTATTGGTGCTGGTTTTTCACAATCAGAATATGCTAAAACTGGTGTTGCATTAACATCTGATGATGGTGGTGTACACGTTGGTGTAAGTGCTGTAACTGGTGATTTAACTGTAGCTATTGGTTTTGCTGATGGTGATAGCATTGCTACTATGGACTCTACTACTTCAAACGACGTACAAGTTGATGGTGAAGTTGTAAAAGCAGGTGTTAAATATGTAAGCGGTGACCTAACATTTAATGTTGGTGTTGTTGCTGGTTCTGCAAAAGATAGTACAACTATCGGTACTGCAGGTTTAACTGAAGACTCATATGATAAAACTTCTGCAAGTGTATCGTATGCAGTTGCTTCTGGTGTAACAGCTATACTTGGTTATTCAGATGTTGACTCTTCTAACGAAGGCACAAATGATACAACTGACGGATCAGCTTGGTACATTGGTGCAAACATGGCATTTTAATTAGATAATACTTAATTATCTTAATAACGGCACTATTTCTTATAGTGCCGTTTTTTTATGTTTTACATTTTACATTCAATGCAATAATTAAACAAAATGTATTTCATTAGATTTATAATACTATTATCTTCAATTGTTATTCTATCATCTTGCAATAAGAATTTAACTGAAGCTGAAAAAAAAGAGCTGTGGTCAAAAGCTCAAACTACTGGTGAAATCATAAACAGATCTGGCACAAAATTTAATTCTGGTAATAATAAAGATCTGGCCCTCAAGGACGCTCAAACCAGGTTACAAAGTGGAGGAGGTTTACTTGGCAAGGATGGCATAAATGTAGCTGGTATAGTCTCAGGCAATAGAAAAAATAATGTTTCTAGTGGAAGTATTGGAATGCCTATAAATGTATATTTATGGCGTGGTGCTCTAGAAACAATAAATTTTATGCCTTTAAATTCTGCTGATCCGATTGGTGGTACAATACTAACAGATTGGTATTCTACAGAAAATAATAAAAATGAAAGATGCAAGTTAAATATTTTTATAACAGGATCTGATTTAAAAACTCAAAATTTGAAAGTTACCTCTTTCTGCCAAGATTATAAAAATCAAAGATGGGTTGATAAAAATATGGAAAATGAAAATAATATAAAGATAGAAAACGCAATCTTAAATAAAGCTAAAAAACTAAAACTGCAATCAAGCTAAACAGTGTCATCAAGATACAACCATAAAGAAGTAGAAAAAAAATGGCAGACAGTATGGTCTGAAAATGAATCCTTTAATTCGAAAAAAGACCTGGGTAAAAAAAAATATTATGTTTTAGAGATGTTTCCATATCCTTCTGGGAAAATACACATGGGGCATGTTAGAAATTATACATTGGGAGATGTTGTATCAAGATATAAGAAAATGAAAGGTTTTAATGTTTTACATCCAATGGGCTGGGATGCTTTTGGATTGCCGGCAGAGAATGCGGCAATAACTGAAAAAAAACATCCTGCAGATTGGACATATCAGAATATAAAAACTATGAAAAACCAGCTTTTACAAATGGGGTTGTCTTTAGACTGGAGTAGGGAAATAGCCACTTGTCACCCTGATTATTACAAGCACGAACAAAAGTTTTTTATAGACATGTTTAAAGCAGGATTAGCATATAAGAAAGAGGCTGAAGTTAACTGGGACCCGGTAGATAAAACAGTTTTAGCTAACGAACAGGTAATTGACGGGAAAGGCTGGCGGTCTGGAGCAGTTGTTGAAAAAAAGAAATTATCACAATGGTTTTTAAAGATTAGTAATTATTCAGAAGAACTTTTAAGAGATCTTGATAGTCTGGAAAGATGGCCAAACAAAGTCAAGGTTATGCAGTCTAACTGGATTGGGAAGTCAGTAGGAGCAGAAATTGATTTTAAAATATATGGAACAACAGAAAAAATAAAAATATTTACAACTAGACCGGACACAATTTATGGTGCAACGTTTTTAGCGATATCAGTTGATCACGAAATTTCAAAGAAATTAGCAAATGAAAACAGTGGTCTAAAAAAATTTATAAAGGATTGCAGAAATTTAAATCCAGATAAAACAAAGAAAGGGTTTGAAACAAATATATTTGTAGAACATCCTTTAATAGAAGGTAAAAAATTACCAGTTTTTGTAGCTAATTTTGTATTAACTGAATATGGTTTAGGGGCAATTTTTGGTTGCCCGGCTCACGATCAAAGAGATTTAGATTTTGCTTCAGAGTATAAAATAGAAGTAATTCCAGTTGTTAAGCCATCAGATTTTAAAGGTGATAATTTTGAAATAAGTAATAATGCTTATACTGAAGATGGTGTTGTAATAAATTCTAAAAATTTAAATGGACTATCTACAAAAGATGCTAAGAAATTAATAATTGAAGAACTTGAAGAAAAAAACATTGGTATAAAAAAAATAAATTACAAACTTAGGGATTGGGGAATTTCAAGACAAAGATTCTGGGGGTGTCCTATACCAATAATATATAGAGAAGATGGTGAGGTCATTGTTGTAGATGATGATGACCTGCCCGTTGAACTTCCAGATATAAAAAAATTTGATGAGAGCTCAAGCGCTCTAAGTAATATTGATGAATGGAAAAAAACAACGTGCAAAAAAACGGGGATGAAAGCAGTTAGAGAAACTGATACTTTTGATACTTTTTTTGAGTCGTCTTGGTATTATTTTAGATATTGTAATGCCAGATCAAAAAAACCTTTCAATGAAGATGATATTAATTATTGGTTACCAGTTGATCAATATATAGGTGGTATTGAACATGCAATTTTACATCTACTATATTCAAGATTTTTCACTAAAGTATTAAGGGACTTGGGTTACTTCAAATTGAATGAGCCGTTCAATGGGTTGTTTACCCAAGGTATGGTTACTCATCAAACATATAAAAATAAAAATGGAGAATGGATAGAGCCTAACAAAGTAGTTAAAAATGGCGAAGGTTATTTAGACAAAAATAATGATGATGTAATCGTTGGAAAAGTTGAAAAAATGAGCAAATCAAAAAAAAATGTAGTTGACCCAAATGATATTATAAATCTTTATGGTGCTGATACAGCTAGATGGTTTATGTTATCAGACAGTCCTCCAGAAAGAGACTTGCAGTGGACAGAGACAGGGATTGTTTCATCTTATAAGTTTATTAACAAGATATGGGATTTCGTAAATAAATACAAAGTCTATAGTATAGACAGAAAATCTAACGAAAATATCATAAATGATTTAAAACTAATAATTAATCAAGTATCAGAAAATATAGAGAATTTTCAGTTTAATAAATCAGTTGCAAAAATATATGAATTTTGCAATATTTTAAGTGACTCAGTATCAAAAGAGAGAATTAGTCTTGAAGATTTTGCTTGGTCTCTAGAAAAACTGTCGCTAATCTTACATCCGTTTTTACCTCACATCAGTGAAGAAATCTGGTCTAATACTAAGAGAGAAGGGCTTTGTGTTGATCAATCTTGGCCTGTGGAAAAAATTGTTGGGATAAGGAAAAAAGTAAATATTGCAATTCAGATAAATGGTAAAACCAGACATGTTATTGAACTGGATGGCTCTAAGGATAAACATGAATTAATAAAAATGGTAAAAAACGAAAAAAAAATGAAGAAATATCTAGATAATAAAAAAATTATAAAAGAGATATACGTCCCATCAAAAATAATAAATTTTGTAATATGATTTTTTTTAATAGAAGTGTTTTTATATTTTTATTATTTTTATTATCTTGTGAAAGTTTAGAATTTACATACAAGAATGATATTCGAACGAATAACAAGTTATATAATAGCTCTTCAATCTCACAAACAGGCAAAGAAATACAGGCGGTCAAATCATATTTTTCAAAATACTTTGGTTATAATGAGTTAGAGCTGTACAATCTAAACGTAGATATAACAGAGAAACAACTTAAAAGATCGGTTCAATCAAACCAAGCAATTACTAAATTAGACTATGAATTAGTTTTTGATTATTCTGTTTTTAGTAAGCCCAAAGATTGTGTTGTATACAATAGAAGTATTTTATCTAGATTTTCCTATACGCCAAAATCGTCGGGTTATAATTATGGCTCTGATAAATCATTGGACCGGTTATATGAGCTGACAGCCAAAAATAGTTTTGAGCAATTTTCAAATTTTATAATAGATGAAACCTTTCAAAAATGTTTAAATGAAAATTGATCCAATTAATTTTATTTTAGAAAAAGAACTTAAGGTCAATAAAGTTTTTTATTTTATATCGGGAAATGAATCAACATTGATGAACAAAATAAAGGATGTCTTGTTAAAAAATATGCTTGAAAATGGTGATTTTGTAGTTGAACAAGTTAAGAATTTTTCTTTCAGAAACAATAACACGAGTCTTTTTGGCAAAAATAAGGTTTACTTAATAAATAACTTATCTTCAATTGAAGATAGTGTCTTAGAAGATTGCTTACCTTCAAATGATAAGTATATTTTTTTTTCTGAAAACTCTCCTAAAATAAATTTAATAAAAAAAATATTTTTAAAAAGGCAAGATAGTTTTGTGTTTGATTGTTATGAGCTAACGAAAGAAGCAAAAAGTAAAATTGTTAACAAGCACATAAGTATTAATAATTTGGCACTAGAAGATGGTGTGTATTGGGCCTTAGTTGATAAGCTTGATAACAGATTTATGTTTTTAGAAAATGAATTAAACAAGCTGTTCGAATTAAAAGATTTAAAGATTGATAATAACTTGTTGGATATTGTCGTAGCTAACAACAGCTCGGATATAGAAAATATATTTTTTCAAATTTTCAAATCTAATAGCCAGATAATAGATATCTATAATAAGAGAATAAATAGTTCAAAAGATGTAAATAACTTATTTTATTCTATTAAACAGTTATCTGGGTTGATTTTAAACTATGATGAACGGGTTGATTTTGAAAAGAATATTCCCAGGTATATGTTCAGAGAAAAACCTTTTATGCTAGATCTTTTTAGTAAATATAATAACAATAAAAAAAAGGCTTTGTTGAACTTATTGTATAAAACTGAAAAAGTTCTAAGAACAAACAGTGATTTGTCTGCTGTTATTGGTTTAAGGTTTTTATTAAGTTTTAAAAAGATTTCTACTTCTTAAGCCTTTTCATTATTTCATCAAGTTGGTTAAGATCAGAGTAGTAAAGTGTAAGCGATCCTGATGAGCCGTTTTCATTAAATAAAATAGATGTTTTTAGTCCAATTTTATTAGATAACTCTTTCTCTAAATCCAATATATTTGGGTCTTTAACATCATTTAGTTTTTTAGTTTTTTTAAATTGAGATGTAATTTTTTCAACTTGTCTAACACTAAGATTTTTTTTAACTATTTCTATTGCTCTTTCGTATGCATTAGGCACGCCAATTAATGCTCTTGCATGGCCCATTGAAAGTTCACCATTAATAACCATTTCTTGTATGTTTTCTTCTAGGTCTAGAAGCCTTAAAGTGTTGGATACATGGCTTGAGCTTTTGCCAATAATTTTTGCTAAACCTTCATTATTAATATTTTTAATTTGAATAAGACTTTTATAAGCATTTGCTTCTTCAATTACATTTAGGTCTTCTCTTTGAATATTTTCTATTAATGCTGCTTCTAGAACATTATTTTCTTGAAACTCCCGAATTACACAATCAACTTCGTGTAGACCCGCTAGCTGAGAAGCTCGCCAACGTCTTTCCCCAGCAATTATTTGATACTGTTCATTTTTAATAGACCTAACAACAATTGGTTGGATTAATCCTTGGTTTTTGATTGAAGTAGCAAGTTCGTTAAGATCAGATTCTTTAAAATTTTTTCTTGGTTGAGATGGGTTTGGTTGTATCTGAGATATGTTTATTTTTTGAATACCTTGGTCGTTTTCTTCATTAGATTTTGAAGATAAAAGAGCGCCCAATCCCATACCCAATTTATTATCCTTATTCATTATTTTTATTTTGGTTTAAAATTACTTCTTTTGCAAGCTCTATATAAGCCAACGAGCCTGCAGCATGTGTATCATATATCAAGGCTGGCTTACCGTGACTTGGTGCTTCAGATATTTTTACGTTTCTTGGAATAGTAGTTTTATATACCTGATCACCAAAATGATGCCTAACATCTTTCTCTACCAATGAGCTTAATGAATTTCTTTTATCTAGCATTGTTAATAATATTCCTTCAATTCTTAAATCTTTATTAAAGTTTTGTTTAATTAATTTGATTGTTTGCATTAATGCTGAAAGGCCCTCAAGAGCAAAGAACTCAGACTGAAGAGGAATAAGGGTGGTGTGGGATGCAACTAGTGAATTGATTGTTAATAAACCAAGGGAGGGAGGACAATCTATAAAAATAAAATCAAAATTATTAATATCAGCAAATATAGATTTAAAAACAAACTCTCTATCTTCAAAGCTTGTAAGCTCTAACTCCGCGCCGGCCAAATCTGTGTTAGCTCCTATTATTTTAAGACCAGGAATTAGCGTTTCCTTTATTCCCTCTGTTAAAAGTTTCTTTTTATGAATCATTTCATATATTGATGGTTTTCTATCATTATAGGAAATGCCTAAACCCGTGCTTGCATTACCTTGGGGATCGGCGTCCACAATTAAAACACTTTTTTTAATCGCTGCTAATGAAGTTGCTAAATTTATTGTAGTTGTAGTTTTGCCTACGCCACCTTTTTGATTGGAAATAGAAATTATTTTTTTCATAGTTTTTTATATTTATTAATTTTTAACACAAACCCGTCACCTTCGCTTTTGCTTGGGTAAAGATCATATTCAAAACTAAAGGATTTTTTTGCATCATCAATTTCTTTCTTAACACTTCTTCCTTTAAGAAAAAGTAGTGATGTATTTTTTTTAGTAAAAAAACGTGAATAATCTAGCAATTTTATTAGTGGGGCAAATGCTCTGCAAACAATGAAGTCAAATTTTTGATTTTTGATTTTCTCAACTCTGGTACAAATAGTTTTAATTTCAAAGTTATTTTCATAAGCAAACTCTTTAATAAAATTAATTTTTTTCATTTTTGAATCAATCAACAATGTGTTTTTGTAACCAACAATATTTAAGATTAGACCTGGTAAACCTGCGCCAGTGCCAAGATCTATTATTGATGTGTTCCTTTTTAAAATAAACTCTGATAACTGCAATGAATCGTTAATATGTCTATCCCAAGCACCGTCTATTGTTGATGGACCAACTAAATTATGTATTTGGTTACTTTTTTTTAACTTGTTTATATATTTGTCGATAAGATCAACTTGTTTACTTTTAAGATTATATTTTTTTATTACAGATTTTTTGTCCAAATTATGCTGCTTTTTTGTTTTTATTTTTTTTAATATATCTTAACAGCGCTATTGTAGCTGCTGGTGTTACCCCTGATATTCTTGAGGCCGCCCCTAAAGTTGGTGGTTTAATTTTAGATAATTTTTCTACTATCTCATTAGATAAGCTTCCTACTAGTTTATAATTAGTTGATTTAGGTATTAGTAAGCTTTCTTCTTTTTCAAAATCTTTTATGTCTGCTCTTTGTCTATCAAGGTATCCTGTGTATTTAGCTTCAATCTCTATTTGTTCAATTACATCTTCTTCTAAATTGTTTAGTTCAGGAAGAATTTTTTTTAGTTTAGGGGTTGTGATATTTGAGAATGCTAAGAGCTCTATAATGTTTCTTTTTTTTCCGTCTTTGTTAATTTTTATCCCTTTTTTAAACAGTGCGTCTGGAGAAAATTGGTGCCTTTTTACAAACTTAAAACCCTCTTTTATTCTTTTAGATCTTTTTTCAAATTGTCTCTGCCTATCTATCCCAATGCAGCCGACTTCAATTCCAAAGGGCGTTAATCTAAGATCAGCATTATCAGCACGAAGCAAAAGTCTGTACTCTGATCTTGAAGTAAACATTCTGTATGGTTCTTTGGTGCCTTTTGTAACTAAATCGTCTATCAGCACTCCAATATACCCTGAAGACCTTGGTATTATAAATTTTTTATCTGTAGTTGTTCTCAGTGAAGCGTTTATTCCTGCTATTATCCCTTGAGCTGCCGCCTCTTCATACCCCGTTGTTCCATTAATTTGCCCTGCAAAAAATAAATTTTTTATTTTTTTTGTTTCTAGTGTGTGTGTTAATTCTTGTGGATCAATAAAATCATACTCAATTGCATAAGCAGGCTGTGTAATAGTTACATTCTCTAAGCCCTTAATGGTTTTAACAAACTGTTCTTGAATTTCAGTAGGAAGCGATGAAGATATTCCGTTTGGATATATTAGCTCACTATCTAAACCCTCAGGCTCTAAAAATATCTGGTGTGATGATTTATTTTTAAACTTATTAATTTTGTCTTCAATTGAAGGGCAATATCTGGCTCCCATGGACTGTATCTCCCCTGAATACATAGGGGACAAGTTGAGATTTTGAGAAATTATTTCATGGGTGTTTTTATTAGTATGAGTAATAAAGCAAGATATTTGAGGAATGTGGATATCTCTGTTGATAAAAGAAAATGGAATGAGCTTTTTATCTGGATGTTGTTCACTTAAGTTATTGAAATTTATAGTCTTTTTAAGTAATCTTGGGGGTGTTCCTGTCTTCAATCTGCCTATTGAAAACTTTAGATCTTTCAGTCTTTTTGCAAGTTTTATTGATGGTTTATCACCAACTCTACCGGCCTCTTGTTTTTCAGAACCTATTCTTATTAATCCCTGTAAGAAAGTTCCAGTGGTCAAAACAACAGATTTAGAAGATATTTTTGTATTCTCACCTAATATAATACCTGTTACCTTGTTGTTTGAAATAATTAAGTCCTCAACTGATCCCTCAAATATTTGAAGGTTTTTTTGTTCATTTACAAGCTCATTTATAGCATTTTTGTATAATATTCTGTCTGTTTGAGCTCTAGGACCTCTTACAGCGGCACCTCTACTGGAGTTAAGCATTCTAAACTGTATACAAGACCTATCAGTTGCTTTTGCCATTATTCCGTCTAAAGCGTCTATTTCCCTTACAAGATGACCTTTTCCAAGCCCCCCAATGGCTGGATTACATGACATTTCTCCTATTTTGTCAATTTTATGTGTGATTAAAGCTGTTTTTGAGCCTGTTCTTGCAGATGAGCATGCTGCTTCTACACCAGCATGTCCACCACCAATTACAATTACATCAAATTTTTTATACATATCCTTTTTCACGTGAAATTACTTACCAATACAAAAATCACTAAATATTATATCTAAAATTTTCTCAATATCAAATTTTTGATTAATACCATCAATATTTATAATTGATCTTCTAACATTTTCTGCAGCAATATCTATTTCTTTTAAATCTATATTTTTAAGCAATATATATGCTTTTTTAAGATTTTCTATATGCCTTTCACGTGAAAAAACTGGTCCAGAAATCGGTTTTTTCTTTAATTTGGATGATATAGATTTAATAAGGTTTTCGATACCATAACCAGATACTGATGAAATGCTTTTTACACCGCTAATTTTCTTTTTATTAGTATCATACTTTGATTTAACAAATATTTTAGATTTAATTTTATTGTAATTTTTCTTTTCGTTATTTTTAAGAAAAACAATATTTAAATCGGATTTTTCAGCACTCTCTAATGATCTTTCTATACCAATTTTTTCAATTAAATTCTTAAACTTTCTTATTCCTGCTGTATCAACAAAAGTATATTTATCACCTTGAATGTCTAGTGTTGTGCTTACTAAATCAGTGGTTGTGCCAGGAATGTTAGTTACTATAGAAACTTCTTTGTTATTAATATAATTTATAAAAGAAGACTTCCCAGTATTAGGTTTTCCAATAATTGTTATTGTGTAACCATCAAATATTTTTCTAGATAAAGATGATTTTTTTATAATATTGTCAATTTGCTTATATATGTTCTTATTTTGTTCTCTTATCTCCATATATATTTGCTTAGGAAGTTCTTCATCTGCAAAATCAATAACCGCCTCTATGTCTGCAAGAAGTTTTTTTAGTTTGTTTGAAATTTCATTAATAAATTTATCTAAATTTCCACTTAAATTCCCAATGGCTATCTTTCTTTGATTTTCAGTTTCTGCATTTACTAAATCATTAATAGTTTCAGCTTCTAAAACACTAAGCTTATCATTCATTAGAGCTCTTTTGGTAAACTCTCCTGGCTCAGCAAGTCTGATCTTTTTTTTCAATAGGATTTTAGTTATTTTGTTAATTACAGAAATACTTCCATGACAAGATATTTCCACCATATCCTCCCCTGTATAGCTTTTTGGGGATTCAAAAAAAGTTGTTAGGGTTTGATCTACAATTTTCTTTCCATCCATTATATTATTTAAAGAAGCAAAGTTTGTTTTAAATTTTTTCTTAGAAGATATTGATTTTATTAGTTTGTGAGAGCTTTTTCCTGAAACTCTAAAAACAGCAATGCCTGATTTACCCCTTTGCGTAGCTAGAGCAAAAATCGTATCTTTTGAAGGTTTCATTTTTTGGGAATTAAACCCAAGATGACATTAAGTAAATAATAAAAATTAGCAGGTATTTCTTAGTGTTCTGGTTTATTGTAACCAGTCTACCCATTGATTAACTTGGTCAGAGGTAACAAAATCAAATTGCATATTTCCTTGATTAATCAAGAAGGTGTTAGTCATGCGGTGGTGTTGTACAGCATTATCACAAAGCAGATCCATTAACCCATCGTTATTAACATCGATTAGCAGAGTCTCCGAACAATAAGTGTTCCATGGGTGGTTGCTTTCTGACTTAACCATTGAGCCCCACGTTTTAGCATCCTGCCATTCATCAAGTGGCTCAAGAATGATGTTGGTATCAACTAATTCTAATTTGCCGTTTATGTTTTCATAAGCAACCCAAGCCGACCCCGAATAATACATACCAACATTTGAACTAACAAGGTCAAGGTCTCCATCGTTATCAAAGTCAAAAGCTGTCATCTCTGGGGCTTCAGAAAATATAAAGTTACCAACTTTTGCAGGTTTGAGTTTGTGAATCTGTTTAAACTTACCTTTGCCATTGCCATAATACATAGCGATATAATGAGAATTTTTCGTTTCTTTTACAACATCTCCTTGTGGTGAATGCTTTCTATACTCTGCATTATAATGGGCATTGCCACTAACAATATCCAAATTGCCGTCATTGTTAAAATCACCCACAGCAGCAACAAAAAAAGCTCCTGACTTTCTAGTAATACATTTTTTTGCTTTAAAATTGCCTTGTCCGTCGTTATAGTGACAAATAACGCCAGTAAAGTCAGTTGTTACAACGTCTAAGTCTCCATCATTGTCGATATCACCTACGTCAGAACCATGAGAAAATCCTTGAAACGTTTTTGTTTTTTTGTCGACTAAATGTCCTTTATGATTTGAGGCAGACCATTTAAATGGTCCTGTTGAAACTAAAACCGGGTTAACTCCTTTATAGTTAAACTTACCATCATTCAGTTCCACAGATGCATTAGGTATAAATAAGTCATTTATACCGTCAGCATTAAAGTCTTGTATAATGATTCGTGATGTTCCGTTAGGATACCCCTTATCATTTGACTTTCCCCAGTCAAACAGATCTTTATTGTTAAGTTTTTTAAAATTAAGGTTTTCGTCCAATGAATAAACCTGAAAAGGAAGGGAATAGGCGTTGATTGTGCTACAACCAATCCTTCCTTCTGCAGAATTTTGGCTTTCCTGACAAGGCTTACCGGTACCCCAGGTTATGTAATCAAGTTTACCATTTCCGTCTAAATCACCAAACAATCCTCCTTCTCTATAAAAGATCGCCCTATCGTTGTTTACATACTTTTTCATCCAGTCTCTACTTGGCAAGACATATTTTCCTAGTTTATTTTTCATACTTTCATCAATATATTTTCCTGAAAGCAGTACTCCAAGCTCTTTTGCTTTATTTACAACCTGATTAGCTTGGAGATTTATAGAAAGAAAAAATATTGATACTAATAGAAATAAAAATTTCTTAATAAGCACATGTTTATATTAATAAAAAATAATTAAAAAAAAAGAATAAAGTATAATTATTTGGTTCCCATGCTTTGAAAGAAGTCGTTGTTAGTTTTTGTATTTTTCATTTTTTCCAAAAGAAACTCCATTGACTCAGTTGTGCCCATAGGTGCTAAGATTTTTCTTAAAATAAATATTTTTCCTAACTCGTCTTTATCTAATAGTAGTTCTTCTTTTCTTGTACCTGATTTACCAATATCAAAGGCAGGGTAGGTTCTTTTTTGACTTAGTTTTCTATCTAGCACCATTTCGCTGTTACCTGTGCCCTTAAATTCTTCAAAAATAACCTCATCCATTCTGCTACCTGTATCTATCAAAGCAGTAGCTATTATCGTCAAAGAGCCTCCCTTTTCAACATTTCTAGCTGCACCAAAAAACCTTTTTGGTCTTTGTAATGCATTAGCGTCAACTCCTCCTGTAAGAACCTTACCGCTGGAAGGTACAACTGTATTATAAGCTCTCCCTAGTCTAGTTATGGAATCAAGGAGAATAACTACGTCGTGCTTATATTCAACTAATCTTTTGGCTTTTTCTATAACCATCTCTGCAACCTGAACATGTCGGGACGCTGGTTCATCAAATGTTGAACTTATAACTTCTCCTTTTGTTAGAGATCTCTGCATATCAGTTACTTCTTCTGGTCTTTCATCTATTAATAACACAATTAATTTAGTGTCTGGGCTGTTTGCAGTAATAGCGTTTGCAATTCTTTGCATAATTATTGTTTTGCCCGTGAAAGGTTGAGCGACTATTAGTTGCCTCTGACCCTTACCAAGAGGAGCTATAATATCAATAATCCTTTCAGTTAAATCTGGCATTGGTTTCTCCTGCTCTAGTCTAAATCTTGAGTCAGGATAAAGAGGAGTTAAGTCTTCAAAATTCACCCTGTTTTTTACTTGATCAACCTCTTGTTCATTTATTTTATTAATTTTAATTATAGCAAAATATCTCTCTCCCTGTTTTGGTGATCTAATTTCACCCTCCACACTATCACCTGTTCTAAGACTAAATTTTTTAATTTGTGAAGGAGATACATAGATATCATCAGGTCCAGGTAAGTAGTTAGATTCAGATGATCTAAGAAAACCAAATCCATCTTGCATTATTTCAATAACACCTAAGCCAGTAATAGGCGTACCTTCTTCAGCAATTGTTTTAAGTATAGCAAACATTAGATCTTGCTTTCTTAATGACGAAGGGTTTTCTATACCAAGTTTATCTGCTTGCTTTAATAGATCTTCTGGATTTTTACTTTTTAATTCTTGTAGGTTCATAGTGGTGGAGTAGTTAAGAAATGAAACAATTTATTACAAAAAATAGATATTAATGTCAAAGTAAATAATAATATATATATATTTATTTGTAGTTGTTGTGTTTGTAGGCTTAATTAGTGGAATTTTATATTTTTAATAGTTTTTTTAATAATTATTAACATCTTAACAAATAAACACCCAATGTTTTTAATAATAATGATAATTTAAAATAAGCCCAATTAATAAGCATTTATAAAAAAATAACCATTTGAATAACCTGTTATAAATAATTAATAAGTTTTTTAAGAACATTACTGGGATAATTTTTATGAAGTTATTATGTTGTTAATAATTCATTGTTTAAACAAGATAATTTTTTCATGAATTCCAATATTCAATAATTATGTTAATAAGTTACCAATTTATTAACATGAATACTCACAAAAAATACATTTTAGCAAGCACAAGCAAATCAAGATACAGTATTCTTAAAAACTCAGGGTTTATTTTTAATAAAGTAGAACCGCTTTGTAATGAAGACATAATTAAAAAAAGCCTAAAACAAAAACAACCAGCACTGATAGCAAAAAAACTATCTTATGAAAAAGCTAAGAGCGTAAGTCAAATAAAAAAATATCAAAAACATTTTGTAATCGGGTGCGATACTTTAATTTATATAGGCAATAAAATTTTTGATAAAGCCAAAACAATGAGCGAAGCCAAACAAAAGATCAAAAAACTTTCTGGAAAAAAACATATAATCGTAACCGGCCTTACAATTTGCAGAAATGGAAAAAAAATATGGCAAACTTCAGTGAAGACAAAAGTAGAAATTAGAGATTTAAGCATAAATGATGTTGACAGATATCTTAAAAAAACAGGAAAAAAAATACTTGGATCAGTCGGCTGTTATCAGGTTGAGGCACTAGGACCGACTATTATAAAGGAAATTAAAGGTGATTTCTTTAATGTTATGGGGCTGCCTTTGTTTAAACTATTAAAATACACAAACGGAATCAAATGAAAAAATTTTACGTAGTAGGAAATAAGGTTTCTAAGAGCCTATCTCCAGTGATTTTTAATTATTGGTTTAAAAAATATAAAATAAAAGCAAAATACGAATACCTAGAATTAAATAATAAAAATTTTGATAAAAAGATCAGAGAAAAACTTAAAGAAAAAGATCTTTGTGGCTTAAACATAACAATACCTTTCAAGCAAAAAATTATAAAACACCTGCAGAGTTTAGATAAACACTCAACAGTAATAAATGCAGTAAATTGTGTCTCGACAAAACCCAAAATAAGAGGAATCAATACAGATTGGACAGGTTATTACAAAACACTTCCGATGACAAAAAACCTTATTAATAAAAATATCTTATTGATAGGTTATGGAGGGGCATCATTAGCTATCCATTACCTATTAATTTCAAAAGGTTTTAAAAATATCATTGTTTTAAATAGGTCAAAAAAAGCGCTGAAGTATCAAAAAAATAATAACTACACAGTACCTCTAAAAAAAATTGAAAATTACTTAGAAAGCGCAGATCTGATAATTAACACCACACCACTAAACCCAATAAATTCAAGAAACAAAAAACTAGTAAAAAAACAAACAATTTTAAGTGATATAGTTTACTCGCCTAAAGAAACAGACTTCTTAAAAGCATTTCCAAACAACAAGAAGATCTATGGTATTGATATGTTGGTGCAACAGGCCATACCGAGTTTTAAATTTTGGTTCGGTTATAAACCAATTTTAGACACGGGTCTAAAACAACTTTTAGAAAGAAAGCTTAAATGACAATTGTTGTTGGTATAACCGGTGGAATAGGATCAGGGAAATCGACATTTTCCAAAGAGGTCAAGAGAAGGGGTTTAAAATTATTAGACTCTGATGAGGAAGTTTCAAAGATATATAAAAAACCAACAATTAAGTTTTTAAAATATTTAAAAAAAATTAATCTTGGAAAATCTATTAAAAAAAAGAAGATAGATAAAAAATATATTTCAGACATTATTTTCTCTGATAAAAAAACAAAACTTAAGTTAGAAAGTTTCATTTTTAAAATAGTAAAGTTAAGTAGGATTAAATTTATAAGAAAAGAAAAAAAAAGAAGAACAAAAATAATTTTCTTAGACATACCCTTGTTGTTCGAAAACAAACTGGAAAATCAGTTTGACATAGTTATTTCAATTATTTCTACAAAAAAAAACAGACTTGAGAGACTTGGTAAATCAAAGAAATTATCAACATATCAATTTCAAAAGGTTGTTAAATTCCAAACTACTGACGTGATTAGAAAAAAAAACTCTGATATAGTAGTTTTCAACAACAAAACATTGCAAGAATACACAGCTAAAATTAACTATGTACTGGACCAGATCTTAAAATGAGAGAGATAGTTATAGATACAGAAACAACAGGTCTTAGCTATAAATCTGGCGATAGAATTATAGAGGTCGGATGCGTTGAGTTGAAAAACTATGTGCCGACTGGAAAAACCCTTCAGTTTTACTGTAGACCCGATAAAGACATCTCTGAAGGAGCAAAATCTATTGTCGGGCTTTCGGATGATTTTTTATCCAAGCAAAAAACCTTCCAAGAAAATCATATAGAAATGCTAGATTTTATTAAAGACGACACCTTGATTATACACAACTCAGATTTTGATTTGGGTTTTATTAATAATGAGTTGTCATTAATAGGGTTGCCGCCTCTTAAAAACCCTATCGTTGATACAGTGGCACTAGCCAGAGAGGTCTTAAACACAAGAATTGCCAATTTGGATTATTTATGCAGAAGATTTAATGTCGATTTATCTGACAGGTCATTTCATGGAGCTTTATTAGATTCTCAACTTTTGGCATCGGTGTATTTAGAGCTTAGAGGGGGAAAACAGTTTTCAATGCAACTTGACGGCGCTGTCCTGGAGGATAAAAATTCATCTAGCAACAATGTAAATAAAGAAAAAACAAAAGAAATTGTAGTTTCTGAGAAACAAATATCCAATCATAAGGCCATGCTAAAAAAAATAAAAAATCCAATTTGGAATAAATTTAACTATTAATATTGAAAAAAGTAATTATATAATTTTCTATGGTTTATGGAGATCTTCAGTTTTTTGATATAATTATATTTGCCGCTATTGCTGGGTTTATTATTTATCGTTTGCGAAGCGTTCTTGGAAAAAGAACAGGTTTCCAAAAAGACAATAGCTCACAAAAAAGAGCAGAAAAGGTAAAAGCACAGACCACAGAAGATATACCATCTTTGCTTGATAATCAGCAGAAGCTAGAAAAAATTTATAAAAAAGTAAATAACTTTGATCACAAGGAGTTTTTAGAGGGCGCAAAAAAGGCATTTGAAATAATTATTACATCTTTTAACAACGGAGATAAGAAAACACTAAAAAACTTAGTTTCTAAAGATGTGTTTTTGGCTTTCGATAAGGCTATAGACGAAAAGAAAAATAACCCTAATTCCCAATTTTACTCTCTTGTAATTGACAGTGTTGAAGATGCCAAAGTGGAAAACAACATAATCTCAATTTCAATAAACTTTATAAGTGAGCAAATGTTAAATGATGATGAGTCCAAAATTATAAAGAACAAAGATACTTGGACATTTGAGAAATCAGTAAGCTCAAATAGCCCTATGTGGGTTCTAACACAGACTTAGTAATTGTCTTTTAAAAAACTCAAACAAAGAATTAAACATAATGAGGGTTATTCAGAGAAACCTTATAAAGATAAGCTGGGTTTTGACACAGTTGGTTTTGGCCATTTAATTAAACCTAACGAAAAAAAATATTTTAAGAAAAGTTTTAGTAAAAAGTATTTTGAAATAATTTTCGATCAAGATTTCGCTAGAGCATTAAGTCATTATGAGGCATTATTTTACAAAAAAAATCACAATAAAAAAGAGAAAGAACTGTTAATTGAGATGCTTTTCCAACTAGGCCCAAAAGGTGTTGTTAAATTTAAAAAAATGTTGTTTCATTTGAATAATAAAAATAAGTACATGGTCAGCTTAGAAATGATGGATAGTCTTTGGTACAAACAAACACCAAAAAGGGTGGAAAACTTGATAAAGCATTATATCTAAAAATGGAAGAAGATTTTTTTTTAAAAAAAATGAAAGGTGTAAAGATCTTAAAAAAAGAAACTACACATAAAGTTAAAAAACATCCTAAACCAAGCATCAAAAACTTAAACGACACTAACACCAATCAACAAAAGGCAAAAGAAAGCATCAAAGAGTCAAAAAAAGTAATTAACACAAAGTTTGAAATGTCCTTTGGTGAAATTAACAAAGACCTCAAAAGAGGCAATATTAAAATCGACAGAAGGATAGATTTACATGGTTACAGTTTAGCAAAAGCTCATGAAAAGCTTAAAAAAGAAATACTAAAATCATACAACACAAACAAAAGGTGCATGCTAATTATTACTGGCAAGGGAGTGTTTCTTGGCGAAAAAGACAGACCTGATAATATCAATCTCAATCCAAAATTATTTTATGGTAAAATTAAAAACTCTATTATTAATTGGATTAATGAAGAAGAAATTAATAAATATGTTCTAACATATCAGGACGCAGGCATTGAACACGGGGGTGATGGAGCTATTTTTATTTATTTAAGAAAGAAAAGAAATTAACTTTTTTTTAATTTGAAGACCCTTTTTTTAAAGTGAATATTAATTTGCACAGGTAGTAACTCATCTTTGCTTAAAATAAATTCAATTTTTTTTAGGTCGTTTCTTTTATGATCTGCCCAAATATTTTTATAATCTTTTATATTAATATTAATTTTTTCTGTTTCATTTAATCTAATTTTCTCCATCACATATATTCTTCTGCCATCAATAGTTTTAATATTATTTTTTCCGTTAAGTATGTTTATAAAAGATGTTATTGGATCATAATACTGAAACAGCTCATCAAAATTTATACGAGCAGTTTCCTTTTCCACAGGCTCTTGTAAAATCTTAACAAAATTATCATTAAAAGACATTTCAACAATTTTTATTTTCTTTTTTGTTTTCCAAAACTGCTTATAATTAATTGCCTTATAGTAAGAGTCTTTAATTAATCCATTAGACTCGTATTTACCCTCGAATTTATATAATTTTGAAAAAAAACCTGAATTTTTTAGGTATATTTCTGTTTTATATTTATCACCACTTGTTTTTAGCGACCAACTAAACTTTCCTATTTTTATTCCAGAAGTGCTTACCTCGTATTCACTTTCAAAGTCATTTGCTTGAACCTCAACAACAAAAAATACAATAAGTAAAATTAATTTAATTAAAAGTAACTTCATAGACTTCAATTGTTTTGTTTGTAAATTTATAAGTAGGCACAATTTTCTTTTGCAAGGTATGTTTGTTTTTTAAATAAGTGATATCATTTGGTGAACCTATATAAACAAAATTATCACTCATTCCTTTTTCCAGTGGGGAAGATAACTGAAAGTGATTTGTTACCTTGCTACCACTTTGGTAAGGCATATGAAATTTGATTTTTTCCTTCCTTAATATAAATTTCATATTTGCAAACATCATTCTATCACCAACAACAATATCGACAGTTTTTGGTTCAGATCTTTCTAAATAAATCTGTTTGTAAAACTCAGACAGACCATTAATTCTATCGAACATTTTTAAAGGATAGGATGTTGATATAAGGATAAAAAAAACTAAACAAAATATAAAGTTGAATATTAAATTTAATCTAATTAAAAAATTATTTTTTTCCATTATTGAAAGGAAAAGAAAAAAGGAAATTAAAGCTGGAGCAGCCCAATTTGCATTAGCCCTAACCATAACAGCTTCTAAAACCACTATAATAAATATAGGTAAAGAAAAAATTAATAGAAACTTTTGACTATTATTAATTTTAATTTTTTTAAGTCCCAACATGCCCGATACAAATAAAAAAGGCCCAATCATAAGCGCTTGAATAGCTAAAAACTCTATACCTCTCACAACACTAATGCTTATGTTTTTAAAATTAGCATTATCAGATGTGTGTTGCATGGTTATCCAGTTGTTATTTAAATTCCAAATTAAATTTGGAAGAATAATAATAGTGGTACAAATCAAACATATACAAAATCCTAAATAATTCTTATAGGAAAATAATCTAAATTTTTTATCAAACAAAATATACAAAACTAGACAAATAACAAAATAGATACCTGCATACTTAGCCAAGCAAGCAAGACCAATAAAAATACCTAATAAAATAAAACCCCTTATACTTGGGTGTGAGATTAGTTTTACTAACTCATTCAATGAAAGTATCCAAAAAAGCAGTAACAAAACATCAGTACTTACAATAAATGTTGATATTGAAACAGCTGGCATTAATAAAAATGAAAAAGAACAGAACAACGCCCTTTGTTTTTCTAGGCCAATATTTTTACCTAGAGTATAAAATGCCCAAGCCGAAAAAAAATAAATTATAGACGGAAATATCTTTAAAGAAAAAAATGTTTCACCAAATAAAATCGTATAAATATTTAATACCCATGGTAACAAAGGTGGTTTTGAAAAATAACCATAATCTAAATTTTTTGACCACAACCAATATTGGGCTTCATCACCAAATAAATCAAAATTTGTATAATATAAAGCAACAACCTTAAGTAAGATTAGAAACGATAATGATAATAATAGTATTCTATTTACCATACTGATTTTTATATATTTTGAATAAAAGTAAATTTAAAATAATAATAACAAGCCCTGAAAAAACAACATCACTAAAAAAATGGCCACCTGCTGAAATTCTTATCACACCAAGCAAAAAACCAAATATTAAACTTGAGTATAGATAAATAATATTCCTAGTAATAAAATATAGAATAACTATTGAGAACCCAACAGAGGCGTCGCCGGACACAAAAGAACAATTTGTAACACATCCGTCACTCATTTTATACCATGGTGTAAATGCTTCTACACCACCAAACTCCACTACATCTCCTGGCCTAGCCCTGCCCCATAAATTTTTTAAAATTAAATTCACAACTATCAAAATTGAAATAATTAAAGAAGACCAAATCAATAAAATTTCTTTGAAAGTAAATTTATATCTAAAAAATATTTTTTCCAATTGAGTTAGTTTGCAAATAATTGGCAAAACCAGAACATAAATTAAGATGAGAGGAATCAAAATTTTACGAAATACTATTGACAGTAGATCAGAGCTCTGAAGAGAAAACTGTGAATTACCTAAATAGAAAAGGTTTGCTGTATACAGATCAATATCTGGAGCAACAGTCAAGAACAGACACAAACCAATTAAAATTATAATTATATAAAAATAGGTTCTTTTTCTTTCGAAATAAATTTTTTTAAACAAATATTTTTTATAGTATGAAGCCATGAAAATATTTAGGCATTTAAATACTATTAATGAAACTAACGCCCCACACACAACGTCAGTAAAGAAGTGAGCCCCAACAACAACTCTGCTAATTCCAATTATACACGCTAGAGTAAAAAAATAATATTTAAGTTTAGGTAAAGTAGCACACAATATTAAACAAACCATAAATATTGTTGATGCATGACCTGATGGAAAAGAATGAAAGTTTGAACTAAGTGTAAAAAAGCTAAAACCACCCCCATCTTCAAAATCAAAATAATTTGGTCTAGGTCTTCCAACTATGTGTTTAATTATCTGTGTTATTAAACCTGCAGAGACTATGTAAATTATAGAAGATATAAAAAAATTAATAATCTTATCTGTATTCGTTATTTTTATTAAATCCATTTTTTTATTACTGAATAAAAGGAACCAAAAAATTAGAGCGATACCTAAATACCAAACTGAGTTGCCCAATTCAGTAATCTTAGTAAAAAAACCTAGAAGAAAAACTTTTTCATGACTTTCACTTAAGTTCTTAAAATAATTGTGAACATTTATGTCGGGGTTATAAGATACAGCAAAGCTTAAGGCTATTATAAGAAATAAAAATAGCTCGATCTTTATGTTATTAAAGACATTCATTTAAAAACAAATTAAAAACAAATGAGCTTTATAGTATAAACTTTGATAAGTCCTGACTTTTAATTAACTCACCAAGACTATTCTCAACATATTCTTTGTTTATCGTTATCTTTGTGGGCCCAATATCTGAGGCAGTGAAACTAATCTCTTCTAAGAGTTTTTCCATAACCGTGTGAAGCCTCCTTGCACCAATATTCTCAACATTTTGATTAATCTCAGTTGATAAAGTGGCTATTGTTTCTATCCCACTGTCTTTAAATTCTAGGTCAACTTTTTCTGTTCCTAATAATCCCTTGTATTGTTTTATTAAGCTGTTCTGGGTTTCTGTGAGAATAAGTCTAAAATCTTCTTTGTTTAGACTGTCAAGCTCAACTCTTATTGGTAATCTTCCTTGTAATTCAGGAAGCATGTCAGCTGGTTTAGATATATGAAATGCTCCCGATGCAATAAATAATATATAATCAGTTTTAACTACTCCATATTTTGTTGTAACTGCTGTTCCCTCAATCAAAGGGAGCAGGTCTCTTTGAACACCCTCTCGAGATACATCTGCGCCACTTCTATCACTTCTCGAGGTAATTTTATCAATTTCATCAATAAACACAATTCCATTCTGTTCAACATCATCAAGTGCCCTAGAATTAATTTTATCTTGATCAAGCAATCTATCAATCTCTTCATTTAATAAATAAGCGTGTGATTCTTTAACAGACATTTTTTTTATTTTTTTTTGACCACCAAAACCCTTACCAAAGACATCGCCTAAATTTATCATCCCCATTTGGGAACCAGGCATTCCTGGAATGTCCATTGTTGGTAAATTAAAGTTAGCGGTTGAAGATACTGGTATTTCTACCTCATTGTCATTTAATTCTCCAGAGCGCAATTTACTTCTAAAACTATCTCTTGTAGCAGGAGTTGAGCTTTTAGAAACCAAAACATCCAATATTCTTTCCTCAGCATTTTTTTCCGCTTTCGCTTTTACTTCCTTGCCCATTTGAGCTTTTGTTTTTGTAATGCTAATTTCAACAAGATCTCTAATTATTTGCTCTACATCACGACCTACGTAACCGACTTCGGTAAATTTTGTTGCCTCAACCTTTATAAAAGGAGCGTTTGCTAGTTTAGCCAACCTTCTTGATATCTCTGTTTTACCACAACCAGTTGGACCAACCATAAGAATATTTTTTGGTACAATCTCCTCTTTTAAACCTTCTTCTAACTGTTTTCTTCTCCACCTATTTCTTAATGCAACAGCAACAGCTCTTTTAGCTTTATTTTGACCAATAATAAACTTATCTAACTCAGATACAATTTCTCTTGGACTAAAACTAGATTCCATTTAAAGCTCTATTGTTTCTGAAATAATGTTATGATTTGTGTATATACAAATGTCAGCTGCAATATCCAATGACTTAACTGCAATTTGTTTTGCATCAAGATTTGTATTTCTCATCAAGGCTTTAGCTGCACTATTTGCGTATGGCCCACCAGAACCAATTGCAAGTATTCCGTCATCTGATTCAATTACATCACCTGTACCAGATAATAATAAGCTTACTTCTTTGTCAGCAACAATCATCATTGCTTCCAGTCTTCTTAAATACCTATCTGTTCTCCAGTCTTTGGCAAGTTCTACACAAGCTCTTTTAAGCTGATTTTTGTACTGGTCTAGTTTTCCTTCTAATCTCTCAAATAAAGCGAATGCATCAGCAGTTGAACCTGCAAAACCTGAAATTACAGTTTCATTTGCACCAAGCCTCCTTATTTTTTTTACATTAGATTTCATCACTGTGTTTCCTAAACTTGCTTGACCATCACCAGCAATAACAACAAGATTATCTTTTCTTATACCAATTATAGTAGTTGATTTTATTCTATTTTTTTCCATTTACTAAGCCTATCATTAAAATGGCTATTTAATTATTTTTATCAAGTGATTTACCTAGAATTTATTTAAATTCGCTGATATTAGGCAAAAATGCGAAAAGCAAAAATAGACAGAAATACAAAAGAAACTAAAATTTCATGCACTATAAATTTAGATGGGTCTGGAATCGCCGATATCACAACTGGTATTGGTTTTTTTGATCACATGTTAGAACTATTTGTTCATCATAGTCTAATTGACATGCAACTTAAAACTGATGGTGATATTAATGTAGATTTACATCACAGTGTTGAGGATACAGCCTATGCCATAGCTCAAGCTACAACAAAAGCACTAGGTGAAAAAAAAGGTATCAACAGATATGGTTTCTCTTACATACCCATGGACGAATGTCTCTCTCGTTGCGTTATCGATTTTAGTGGCAGGCCTGAATTTATATGGAAGGTTAAACTGGGATTGGACAAAATTGGCGAAATGGACACTGAGTTATTTACAGAATTCTTTAAAGCTTTCACTAATGAATCAAAATGTAACTTACACATTGAAAATCTATATGGTGAGAACAACCATCACATCATTGAGTCATGCTTTAAAGCTTTTGCAAAAAGTTTCAGAATTGCAACAGAGATCGATGTAAGAAGAAATAATCAAATTCCCTCATCTAAGGGCACTCTATAATATTAATGAAATTTGTTACCATAGTTGATTATGGATCGGGAAATGTACTGTCTGCTCAAAAATCATTTGCTAAAGTTGCTAGTGATAATAATTTAGAATGTAAGGTTATAATATCAAACAACCTGACAGATATTAAAAACTCTTCTCATATAGTTTTACCTGGACAAGGAGCTTTTGCGACATGTATGTCCGGAATTAAGAAGAGCAGAGGTCTTGTTGATGAGCTTTTTGAATTTGCAATAATTAAAAAAAAACCCTTTTTAGGAATTTGTATAGGAATGCAAATGCTAGCTTCATATAGTGAGGAAAATGGTCTGCACGAGGGTTTGGGCTGGATTGAGGGTAGAATTAAGGCGTTGCCCTTAAATAATTTAAAAATGCCACACATGGGCTGGAATTCTGTGAAACCACAAAAGGAAAACAAACTTGTTAATAATGTTCAAGACTATTATTTTGTCCATTCGTACTATTTCGATTGTGAAAATAATGAAAATATATTGGCAGAAACTCAGTATGGAATGAATTTTACTTCAATTGTAGGAAAAGAAAATATATATGGCGTTCAGTTTCATCCTGAAAAAAGCTCCTCCCAGGGATTAAACTTAATTAAGAATTTTTTGAATTGAAACATGTCAATACAACTTAAAGAAAAAATAAACATTTCTGTAGAAGCCTTAACAAAGCTATCTGAGGTAGATTTAGCTGATTTATGCAATATTACAGAGCAAGCAATTAGTGCTGGCGGTGGGTTTGGTTGGTTAAGAGTACCAACAAGAGAAATACTTAATGAATATTGGAATAAAATTACTGATGACAAGTTGTCAAATCTTGTTGTAGGCAGATTGAATGGGGTTATAGCTGGTACACTTCAGCTTTCTTATGAGGAACCCAACATCGAATCAAGAAAAAATATTGCTCAAATTAAGAGACATTTTGTTGCCCCGTGGGCACGTGGTTATGGATTGGCAAAATCAATGATTGACTTTTCTGAAGCTAAAGCGAAGGAGGATAATATTAAATCAATTCAACTTGCCGTTAGACAAACACAAGAGGCTGCAGTTCAATTATTTTCAAATAAGGATTACAAGGTTTGGGGAGAAAATCCCTACTATGCCTTTATTAATGGTGGTTTCATTAAGGGAATATATTTTTATAAAAACTTATAGTGCAAATTATACCAGCCATTGATCTTAAAGACAATAAATGTGTAAGGCTTACTGAAGGTAAAGACGAAACCAGTATAGTTTTTAACGACGATCCTGTAAAACAAGCATCCTACTTTCAAAGCATAGGTTGTAAAAAAATACATATTGTTGATCTAGATGCAGCTTTTGGTCGGTCAGAAATTAATTTTAATACAATAAAAGAAATAAGATTAGCAACAAAGATACCAATACAACTTGGAGGAGGTATACGATCTGAAAAAGATGCTAAAAAATATTTTGATTTAGGTATAGAAAACTTAATTATTGGATCAATGTCAATTGATCAGCCTGAGAAACTAACAAGACTAGCCGAAGAATATAAATACAGAATTTATGTTTCATTAGATATTAAAGAAAACGAAATTATGATTAAGGGTTGGAAAAGAAAATCTAGCATCAAAATAAATGATGTATTAAAACTATATAACAAATCTAATATTAAAGGTTATGTAATAACTGATATTAAAAATGACGGCATGCTCAGGGGGCTTAATCTAGATTTTATAAAAAAAATTGCAAAGAATATCCAAGAAAAAAATATGCTAAATAAATCAATAATTATTGCAGGAGGCCTTACAGACTATGATGATTTAAAAAACCTTAAAATGTTAAATTTTAAAAATATTGAAGGTATTATATCCGGCAAGTCTTTCTATGTAAAAAATATTGATTTAGTTGAGGCACAAAAAATTTTAAATACAGATGGTTAAAGTTAGAATAATTCCCTGTTTGGACGTAAAAAATGGAAGAGTGGTTAAGGGAATTAATTTTTTAGATTTAGTTGATGCTGGAGACCCTGTTGAGCAAGCTAAACATTACTCAGAAAATGGAGCAGACGAAATTTGTTTTTTAGATATAAGTGCGTCTATAGAAAAAAGAGACACAATGGTTAATGTTGTTAGGAAAACAGCAAATGAGGTTTTTATTCCATTAACAGTCGGTGGAGGAATTTCATCATTGGAAAACATTCACTCTTTATTGCAAGCTGGTGCGGACAAAGTTTCCATCAATTCAGCAGCATTAAAAAACCCAAACATAATAAAAGAATCTTCACAGTATTTTGGTAATCAATGTATTGTTGTGGCAGTTGATGTTAAGAAAGAGAAAAATGATTGGTTCGTCTATTCACATGGTGGAACAAATAATACAAATAAATACGCTTTAGAGTGGATTGAAAAAGTTCAAGAATTAGGAGCAGGCGAAATACTGTTAACGTCAATGGATAAGGATGGAACTAAATCTGGTTTTGACTTAGAACTATTAGAAAAAGTATCAAATTTCATAAAAATACCTGTTATCGCAAGTGGTGGCGTTGGTAAGTTAGAGCATTTTTACGAAGGTGTTGTCAGGGGAAAAGCTAATGCATTATTAGCCGCATCAGTCTTTCATTTTAATGAAATCAGCATTAAAGAAGTAAAAGAATATTTATTAGAAAAAGAAATTGAAATAAGAATATAAATAAATGAATATCGAAGAACTATTTAGTGTAATTGAAGATCGTGTTAAAAAAAGAACAAAAAAATCTTACACCAATAATTTAATAAAACTAGGACCAAAAAAAATAGCTCAAAAACTTGGAGAAGAAACAACCGAACTTTTAATAGATTATCTAACAGGTTCTAAAAAAAGAACAATTGAAGAGGCCTCAGATGTAATTTATCACCTATTAGTTTTACTTAAATCAAAAAAAATTACACTTGTAGATGTTTATAAAGAGCTAGATAAAAGAAAATAATATGTATGATGATAAAAATATATTTGCAAAAATATTAAGAAAAGAAATACCGTGTAATAAAGTTTATGAGAATGAACACTCTCTTTTCTTTAAAGATATAAATCCCCAAGCAAGAATTCATGTTTTGGGAATTCCAAAAATAGAATGCATTGATTTTCCAGACTTTATTTTAGTTGCTAACGATAAAACAGTAAGCTCTTTTTTTAGAAGTGTCGATTTAGTAGTCGACAAACTAAATATTAGAGACGATGGGTTTAGAATTATTTCAAACTCAGGTATTAATGGCGGTCAGGAAGTGCCACATTTTCATATACATATATTAGCTGGTGAGAAAATAGGATCTCTTAGATAGTTAATTCTTAACTATCACATAATTTATAATTTCTTTTACCCCTTTGATAGTTTTCAAAGCCTCAACAAGCTCATCAACTTGATCAGGTTTTGAAGTTATCCCAGCTATATAAACCTTACCCTTAATCGTTTCGAAGTTGTAAGCTACTGACCTTAAACCAATAGTTTTGGCAGCAATACCACGTGCTTGAGTATTGATCCATAAGTCATTTGCATAGTCTTTAATTGTTTCCCTGTTTCCTATCTCGACCTCATTTACAACTTCTTTAACCCCTTCAACTTCCCACACTAATCTCACCGCATCTATTCTCATTTCCTGATTATCAACCAATCCTGTTAATAAAACACGACCCTCTAAGACAGTTGTATTTATATCAACAAAAAGGTTGTTTCCGGCATTTAGGAATTTCGCAGCCACATTTACTTTTATCGTAGCATCATCCACGACTGATCCTAGAGATCGATCTCCCTCTGCAACAACCATTGCTGTGCTTCCGCCCGTTGCCAAAATACCCGATGGAGAACAAGAATAAACGAAAAGAGAAGTTGCCAAAAAACCAATAATTAAAAATGTTCTTAAGATTTTTTTATATCCAATACCCATTTGTAGACTTTGTTTTTCTTTATTCCCGTTAATTTATGTACTATTTCAACGACGTCGGTCAAAGAAAATTTTAAGAGCAATTTGTCAATTTCTTTTCTATAACCTTCTAGATTAATAGATTTTGTTTTTTTCTCAGAATTTCCTTCAACAACTACCACAAACTCACCCCTTAAATTTTTTTCATCTTTTAGAAAATCATCTTTGATTTTGTAATTAGATGACCTAAAAATTTTTTCATTAAGTTTTGTAAGTTCTTTACATATACTAATTGATCTGTTTTGAAGCTCATTTTCTAAATACTCCAAACACTTTCTTATTTTGTGGCTTGATACAAAAAAAACTGAGGTCTTGTCAGTATTACTAATGTCCAATAAAAATTCATTAATTGAATTTTTTGTTTTTGGAAAAAAACCGGCAAAATAAAAATTATTAATAGGTATTCCCGATAGTTGTAAGGCCGGTATTATTGAGTTTGGTCCAGGTATTGATGTTATATTAACATCGTTTTTTATACAGTATTGAACAATTTTAAAACCTGGATCTGAAATCAATGGAGACCCAGCATCAGATATTAACGCAATTTTTTTTGTATCTAAATCTTTAGAAATTCTTTCTATAACCTTATTTTCATTATAATCATGTAATGATATTAACTTCTTTTTAATGCCTAAATTGTTTAGTAGCTTTAGTGAATGTTTTGGATTTTCGCAAACCACAAAATCACTATCTCGAATAGTTTCGATAGCTCTTTCAGAAATGTCTTTTAAGTTACCAATCGGTGTGGCAACTATAAAAAGCCCTGTATCAACTTTTTTCATCCTATTGCTTTTTACATTTATAATTTCTTGTACTCCAGTAAATTTATCAACCAATACTGAGAAAGAAATTATAGACATTAATGAAAAAGAGCAAAAAAATGAAATAAAAATTAAAAAAACTGACAATGAATCAAATATTGAATTAGAAATAAAAAGTGAAGAAAATTTAGCAGACTACAAGTTAAGCAAGAATGTGACACTTCTTTTTTCGAATAATCAAAAAGAAGATATCTCTAGACAATTTGTTAATATATTGGAGCTTGGGGCTTATAATAAAGAGTTACAAAACATATCTTTCGAAATAAATTTTTTTAAAGATGATGAGGAATTAATTCGAATAATATCTGAAGAAAAAGAAAATGGAAAAATATTTATTGGCCCAATTCAGACAAGATACACAAAGGCTTTAAAAAATTTCTGCAATAACAAATTAATTTTCTTTTCATTTTCTTCCGATACTAATTTAGCGGGTGACTGTATATATCTTCTTAATTTTTTTCCAAAAAACGAACTTGAGCAACTTTTTTCATCTTTAAGTGATGGATCAAAAGTTGCACTGCTGTATCCAGAAAATGAATATGGTTATATGATTAACTCTATTATTGATGATATAGTAAATAAAACTGAGGCAATAATTATAAACAGATCATCTTATAAAAATGACTTATCAAATGTTAGAGATGCTATTAAAGAGCTAGGTAAATATAACCTAAGAAAATATGAGCTTAATAGACAGAAGAAAATCCTTATTTCTAAAAACGACAGAGAATCAAAAAAAAGATTAAAGAAGTTAAATAAATTTAATACAACAAATGATTATGATTTTACGCATATTTTAATAGCAGACTACGGACTAAATTTATTACAGGTGGCACCTTTACTACCTTATTATGATATAGATCCAAACATAGTGCAATTTCTAGGAACTGGAGTAATAGATGATGAGAATTTTTTTGTGGAACCTTCATTGCAAGGAACAATTTTTCCAGGAGTTGAAAAAGAAAAGCGTCAGTTGTTAATTAATCAGTACGAAGAAATATATGAAGAAAATTTGTATAGAATTTCTACACTTCCCTATGATTTGTTAGGCCTATTAAATTATGTTTTTCTTAAAGATTTATCAATAAATCAAACAACTAAATTATTAAACAATAATAAAATTAAATTTGATGGCGTTGATGGAAAATTTTATTTTAATCAAAACATTATAGAAAGAGAGCTAGATATTTTAATGATATCGAATGGCACTGCGGAGAAAATTAAATAGATAAAAAATCTAATAGCTTATTAATAGCAATTGATCTGTGGCTTATTAAATTTTTTTCCTCACTATTTAATTCAGCAAATGTTTTCTTATATCCTTCAGGCCTAAATATTGGATCAAATCCAAAACCATTAACCCCCAATATTTTTTTAGAAATTTCTCCATGCACCCTACCTTCAAAAACTATGTGATAATTTTTTTTTAAAGTTAAGCAAATTGAGGTTTGAAAATAAGCTTTGTTTTTTTTAGTTTCTTTAACCTTATCAATTATGTATTTAAAACACTTTTTACTACTCCGAAAATTTTGAAGAAACCTTTTTGAAGTAACATTTGGTTTCCAATTAAGAGCCTCAATGCCAATTCCTGAGTCGTCTGCAAAACTTGGTATGCTTGTTTTGTTATAACCAAAGCTCGATTTAATCTTTGCATTTTCTGAAAAAGATTTTCCAATTTCCTTGGGCTCAGCATCTAACTTAACGTCAGCTAAAGAAAGAACCTTTAATTCTGAGTTTTTAAAGAGATTTCTTATCTCCCTAACTTTATTTGTGTTGTTAGAAAAAAATAATATCTCTTTCAATTTATGCCAATGTTTCTTTTTGAATATCAATTATTTTTTTAACACCATCTTTTGCCAAATTAAAAATTTCATTAAACTGATTACTGCTAAAAAAAAATTCTTCTCCTGTAACTTGAATTTCAGATATTTCTCCAGTATCACAAATTACGAAATTTGCATCTACTTGTGCTTTTGAATCTTCGTTATAATCTAAGTCTAATAACGGTTTACCATCAATTATTCCTGCCGAGATTGCGCCCACATAATTTTTAATAATGGGCTTTTGTATATTATAATTATTTTTAAGTTTATTTATCGCTAAATACAAAGAAATAAATCCACCGCTTATAGATGCTGTTCTTGTCCCACCGTCTGCTTGTAGCACATCACAATCTACTTTAATTTGTCTTTCTCCTAGATTAGATAGGTCAACAATTGATCTTAAGCTTCTACCAATCAATCGCTGAATCTCCTGAGTTCTTCCTGTTTGCTTTCCTTTTGCTGCTTCCCTATCCATTCTAGTATTTGTTGATCTAGGTATCATCCCGTATTCGGCTGTTACCCAACCTTTGCCAGTGTTTTTCAGCCAGTGAGGTACCTTTTCATCTATTGTAGCTAAACATAATACGTGAGTGTTTCCGAATTTAACGAGACAAGACCCATCAGCATGAATATTTACATTTTTTTCAAACGAAATCTCTCTCATTTGATTGAAGGGTCTATCTTTTCTCATATAAATTCAATAATATTAAATAAAAATTTATTTTAAACAATAAATTAATATGGCTGATAATTTATACACGGAACTGAATGAGAGATCTAAGCTAATTTTTAAAAAACTTGTAGAGTCATATCTTAAAACTGGTTCACCCGCGGGCTCCGAAACAATCATGAGAATGGGCGGCCTCAATCTTTCTTCAGCATCTATAAGATCAATTCTCTCAGATTTACAAAAAGAAGGACTTCTCTATGCCCCTCATAGATCTGCTGGCAGAATGCCTACAGAAAAAGGTATGAGATTTTTTGTAGATGGCCTTCTAGAATTTGGAAGAATTTCAAAAACTGATAAAGAAAATATTAAACAACAATGTTCTTTAAAAGGAAAATCATATGAAGAAGTATTAGATGTTGCTTCTAAAGCAATATCAGGTTTATCTAATTATGCGGGAATTGTTATTGCCCCTAAATTTCAAAAAAACCTAAAACACCTTGAATTTATAAGGCTTAATGAAAGTCAATTGATGCTTATTCTTGCATACGAAAACGGTGAAGTAGAAAATCGCATTATTGAAGACAGTGGAAAATATAACGATAGCCTGTTAATCCAAGCTTCTAATTATTTAACATCAAAATTTACAAATAAAAATATTTCTCAAATTAAACGACTAATACAAGTAGAAGTTAAAAAGTCTCAAAATCAACTAGAAATTATTTCTACAAAACTAGTCAAACAGGGTATTATTGAAAATCCGCCAAATGTAAAAAATCCTTATATTTTTTTACATGGTCAATCAAACTTGCTAAAAGATGAAATTATTTCTAAGGATCTTGATCAAATAAGAAATCTTTTTGATGAAATTGAGAGGAAGTCCAGCTTTATTGAAATACTTGAAAACGCTGGTAAGGCAAAAGGTGTTCAAATTTTTATTGGATCAAAAAATTTTTTATTTAAACACTCTGGTCTTTCTATGGTAATGGCCCCATATAAAAACAATGAGCAGGAAATAATAGGTGCTATTGGAGTTGTTGGACCCACAAGACTCAACTACTCCAAAATAGTTCCTCTTGTTGATTACACATCAAAAATCATAGGAAAGGTGATTGAATAATGGTTGAAAAAGAAGAAAAAGATAACAAAGAAACTGATAAACCAGACATCTCATCAGATCCAACTTGTGCAATTTGTGAAGGGCAAGGATGTGAATGTGCTCAAAGTGAAAATAATGAGAAGAATATAGATAAAGAGGACGACCTACATTCAGAAGAGAATAATAACAGTGAAGAAAATAAATTAGAAGAAGAAATTGAAACACTTAAAGAAGAAAAAATAAGACTCTTAGCAGAGATGGAGAACCTTAGGAAGCGATTTGAAAGAGAAAAAGTTGAAACTATTAAGTTTGGAAGCATTAATCTTGCAAGAGACATCTTATCTCCTGCAGATAACTTAGAAAGAGCTTTAAGTGCATTACCAGAGAAAGAAGAGTATTCTGAAAATATAAAAAATTTAGTTGAAGGTTTAAAAATGGTTTTAAAAGAGTTTAAAAATATTCTTGAAAGACACGGCGTTAAAAAAATTGAAGCTATGGATAAAAAATTTGATCATAATTTTCACCAAGCCATGATGGAAGTTGAAAGAGATGATGTAGATGAGGGAACCGTTGTTCAAGAAGTGCAATCTGGATATACCATGCATGATCGGCTACTTCGCGCAGCGATGGTCGGAGTTTCAAAAAAACCTTCTAGTGACACAGAAGGTGATGAAAATAATAAAAATAAAGAAGACAAAGCTGTAAAATCTGATTAAAAAATTATTTAAAAATTAATAAAATCCCCAGAAAATATAGATAATTCAAATATATTATTGGCTAATCCTTGTATTTTAGAACTTTTTTCCCATATTCATTGTAGTCACACAACGTAGACGAAAACAAACTAAAGAGGATTTAGAAATATGGCGAAAGTAATTGGTATTGATTTAGGTACTACAAACTCTTGCGTTGCAGTAATGGACGGTAAAGAGGCAAAGGTAATTGAAAATTCAGAGGGTGGAAGAACAACTCCATCAATGGTGGCATTCACAGACACTAGTGAAAAATTAGTCGGACAATCTGCAAAAAGACAAGCAGTTACTAATTCTGAAAATACTTTATTCGCTATTAAAAGATTAATTGGAAGAACATTTGAAGATGAAAATGTTAAATCAGACAGTGGCCTTGTGCCATACAAAATAGTTAAAGGTGATAACGGTGATGCATGGGTAGAGTCTAGAGGTGAAAAATATAGTCCAAGCCAAATCAGTGCATTTATACTTCAAAAAATGAAAGAAACAGCTGAGTCATATCTTGGCGAAACTGTTACTCAGGCTGTTATTACTGTACCTGCATATTTTAATGATGCTCAAAGGCAAGCAACTAAAGATGCAGGAAAAATTGCAGGATTAGAAGTTCTAAGAATTATCAATGAACCAACGGCTGCAGCACTAGCATATGGTTTAGACAAAAAGAAAACTGGAACGGTAGCTGTCTATGATCTTGGTGGTGGTACTTTTGATATATCAATTCTTGAAATTGGAGATGGTGTTTTTGAAGTTAAATCAACCAACGGTGACACACATTTGGGTGGTGAAGATTTTGACCTAAAGATCATTGATTACCTAGCTGATGAATTTAAAAAAGATAATGGTATAGATTTACGTTCAGACAAGTTAGCCCTTCAAAGACTTAAAGAGGCTGCTGAAAAAGCAAAAATTGAGCTTTCTAGCTCAACCGAAACTGAGGTTAACTTGCCATTCATAACTGCTGATCAATCTGGTCCAAAACACCTTACAATTAAACTTTCTAGAGCTAAGCTAGAAGCAATTGTTGGAGAATTATTAAATCAAAGTTTAAAGCCTTGTGAAATGGCACTAAAAGATGCTGGCTTACAAGCAGCAGAAATAGATGACGTTATTTTAGTCGGCGGTATGACTAGAATGCCTAAGGTAACTGAAATTGTAAAAAATTTTTTTGGTAAAGAGCCTAACAAAGGTGTTAATCCTGATGAAGTCGTTGCCTCAGGAGCAGCAATCCAAGCTGGCGTATTACAGGGAGATGTAAAAGATGTTCTCCTGTTAGATGTTACGCCACTATCTCTTGGTATAGAAACTTTAGGTGGAGTCTTTACACGACTCATCGATAAGAACACAACTATTCCAACTAAAAAAAGTCAAGTGTTCTCAACTGCAGAGGATAACCAAAGTGCAGTTACTATTAGAGTTTTCCAAGGCGAAAGAGAGATGGCGGCTGATAATAAACTGCTTGGACAGTTTGATCTAGTTGGAATCCCTCCAGCGCCTAGAGGCATGCCTCAAATTGAAGTAACTTTTGATATAGATGCTAATGGGATTGTAAATGTATCTGCTAAAGACAAATCAACTGGAAAAGAACAGCAAATTAAAATTCAAGCTTCTGGTGGTTTATCAGACGACGAAATCGAAAGAATGGTTAAAGAAGCTGAAGAAAATGCTGAAGCTGATAAAAAGAAAAGAGAGTCTGTTGATACAAGAAACCAAGCTGATAGCCTAATAAATGAGACCGAAAAGAACCTTAAAGAGCACGGAGACAAAATTCCAGAAGCTGATAGGAATAAAATCACTGCAGATATTGAAGAGCTCAAAAAAGTTAAAGATGGCGATGATATAGAAGCAATTAAATCTAAGACCGAAGCTCTAGTTCAATCTTCTTTAAAAATGGGAGAAGCAATTTATAAACAAAATCCGCAGGGAGCTGAGCCTCAGGCTGACCCATCAGGAGCTGAACCTTCTTCTGATGATAAAAAAGATGAAAAAGTTGTAGATGCTGAGTTTGAAGAAGTAGACGAAGATAAAAAAGACTAACACTCCAAATTCTAAGAAGGAGGCGAAGTGGCCGAAAGAGATTTCTATGAGATACTTGGTGTTCAAAAAGATGCCAGTGAAGATGAAATAAAAAAAGCTTATAGAAAACAGGCTATGAAATATCATCCTGATAGAAACAAGGATGATAAAACTGCCGAAATAAAATTTAAAGAAGCGACAGCTGCATATGAAGCTTTAAAAGATCCTGAGAAAAGATCCGCTTATGATCAATATGGTCATGATGCATTCAAACAAGGTGGAATGGGCGGGGGTCAAGGTTTCGGAGATTTTGCTGGAGGTTTCTCTGATATTTTTGAAGAATTTTTTGGCGGTGGTTTCGGTGGACAATCTTCAAGACGAAGAGGCCCACAAAGAGGTAGTGACCTTCGTTACAATATGTCTGTATCACTTTACGAAGCATTTACAGGTAAGAAACCTCAGATAAGAATTCCTAGTTATGTTGGTTGCGATTTATGTGCATCAACTGGAAGTGCTGACAAATCAGGTCCAAGTACGTGTTCGACCTGCGGGGGTGCAGGAAAAGTAAGATCGCAACAGGGTTTTTTTTCTATTGAAAGACCATGTCCAACTTGTGGTGGTGAAGGATCTAGCATTAAGAACCCATGTTTGAAGTGCTCAGGAACTGGGCAAGTAAAAAAACAAAAAACAATTTCAGTTACTATTCCAGCAGGAGTTGATACAGGAACAAGAATTAGAATTGCAGGTGAGGGGGAGCCCGGACAAAGAGGAGCAGGTAACGGCGATCTTTATATCTTCGTTGAAGTTCAAAAAGACAAATTATTCGAGAGAGAAGATGAAAACTTATTTTGTCAAATTCCAATATCAATCACAACAGCTACACTTGGCGGTGAAATTGAAGTGCCAACGATTGAAGGTAAAAAAGCAAGATTAAATATCCCAGCAGGAACACAATCTGAAACCCAATTTCGTTTAAGAGGAAAGGGAATGAGTATTTTACGTCAAAAAACCAGAGGCGATATGTACGTAGAAACCAATGTTGAAATTCCAGTAAATTTAAATTCTAAACAAAAGGATATACTTATGGAGTTTGAAAAAGAGGGTGGCACATCAAAAAAACACAGCCCCAAATCTCAAGGGTTTTTCTCGAAATTAAAAGAGGTTTGGGAAGACTTAACTTAATTTCTTTTCAACAACCATCCATCAAAGTATAAGAAGTTTTTTTATGGCAAAAATTAAAGTAGCAGTAGCAGGTTGTCTTGGCCGAATGGGTCAGGAAATATCGAAACAAATTTTACAAAATAAAAACTTAGAATTTGTCGGTGGTTTTGAACACAAAAAACATAAAGATATAAACAAACCCTTAAACAAAGTTTCAAGTATACAGTCTGCAAAATTAGTTACCACTAATGCAGCTCAGTTAATCAAAGAAGCAAATGTCATAATTGATTTTACAACGCCTCAATCTACTTTAGATAATTTAAAAATTGCTTCTGCAAACAAAACAGCAGTTGTTATTGGCACAACTGGAATGACGGATGCTCAAAAAAAGAAAGTAAAAAGTTATTCTAAAAAAATACCTATACTCATGTCTTCTAACATGAGTTTGGGCGTTAACTTATTATTTAACTTAGTAAAACAAACAGCATCAGCTTTAAAAGATACTGATTATGATATTGAAATTGCTGAGACTCATCATAAACATAAAAAAGATGCCCCTTCTGGAACTGCATTATCGCTGGGTGAGCATGCTGCTGAGGGAAGAAAAACAAAATTAAATAAATCAAAAGTTTTAGATCGTACAAAAAAACTAACATCTAGAAAAAAAGGTGACATTGGTTTTTCTGTTACAAGAGGTGGTGAGATTGCAGGCGAACATACTGTAAGCTTTATAGGAATTGATGATAGAGTTGATTTAGTCCACAAAGCAAACAACAGATCAATTTTTGTCACAGGTGCTATTGATGCTGCGATATTTGTATCAAAGAAAAAAATAGGACTTTTTTCTATGAATGATTTGATTTCTTTAAAATAATTATCTTGAAATTTTATTAAAATTTTTAAAAAAAATTAATAGAAATTTAATTGGTTTTTAATTCTTAAATATAAGCTTTCTTTTAAATCTGCGTGTAAAAAAGTTGCTACTTCAGTTTCTTTATCTGATTCTCTTATAGATAGTTTAGATTCATTTTTAAATTTTGTAAAAAAAACTTTTGACCAATAAGTGCTGAATTTAGAAGAATGTAAAAGTTTATCACCTCTGTATTTTTTTATAGATATTTCTTTTTGATCAATATGAATTTCATCATTAATATTTTTTTCTTTAAAATATAAACGAATTAAATAAAATATTACCAAGTATTCAAGTCCAAGAAATATAGATACCGGCCAAGCACCCTGCACTATTAGAAAAATAGAGAATAATGAAATCCAACTTATAAAAATAATTCCTAAAACTAAAAAGACTGATTTAGAGCAGCTTTGGTAGGGTCTTATATTTTCATTCATTGAATTCATATTTATACAATAATACAAAACAACCTTTGTGATAAAGAGACAAATGTGCACAGACGTTAACTTGATAATTGGCAGTTTATTATTAATTTATGAGTGCTTCCAAACCTTAAAAAATGGCTAATTTCCTTACATCTCTTGCTAAATAAGATAGGAAGATATAGATGGATCACCGATTAAATATTAAGAAGTACACTTTAATAAAAATGGTGGTCTTATGAAAAAGATAAGTAAAATCCTAGCTGCAAACAGAAGTGAAATTGCTATTCGAATTTTTAGAGCAGCTGAAGAGTCTGGTATCAAAACAGCAGCCATCTACTCAAAAGAAGATCGCTTTGCAATTCATCGTTTCAAAACTGATGAAAGCTATTTAGTTGGTGAGGGGAAAGGCCCTATACAAGCATATTTAGATATTGATTCAATTATAAAAATTGCAAAAGATGCAAAAGTTGATGCTATTCATCCAGGATACGGTTTTCTATCTGAGAGCCCTGAGCTTGCTGAGCAGTGTGAAAAAAATGATATTACTTTTATTGGCCCAAGTAAAGAAATATTAAAAAGATTTGGAAATAAAACAGAAGCAAAAAAAGTTGCACAAGATGCTAATGTTAAAACTGTACCTTCTGTTCTTGTTTCTAAAGATAATATAAAAACAGTTCAAAAAGAAGTTGATAAAATTGGTTACCCTGTAATTGTTAAAGCAAGTTGGGGTGGTGGTGGAAGAGGAATGCGAGTAGTGCATTCTAATAAAGATTTATTAGATCAAATAATAACAGCACAAAGTGAGTCACTAAAAGCATTTGGAAAAGATGAAGTCTTTATTGAAAAATTTTTAGAAGATGCCGCACATATTGAAGTTCAGATATTAGGAGATAAGCATGGAAATATTTTACATCTTTATGAAAGAGATTGTTCCTTACAAAGAAGGCATCAAAAGATTATAGAGAGGGCGCCAGCGCATTTTTTAAAAGAAGAAACAAGAAAAAATATTTGTGATGCTGCAATAAAAATTGCAAAAGAGGTAAATTATTTTGGAGCTGGTACTGTAGAATTTTTATTTGATAAAAAAACTGGAGAATTTTATTTTATTGAGGTTAACCCAAGAATACAAGTTGAGCACACTGTTACAGAAGAAGTAACAGGCATTGATATTGTCAAAGCTCAAATAAAAATAGCAGAAGGTGAGAAAGTTGGAAACCATCCTGCATTGCCAAAGCAGGAAGACATTCATTTAGATGGCCACGCCATACAATGTAGGGTTACTACTGAGGATCCACTTAATAATTTTATGCCAGATTATGGAAAGATTATGACATATCGTTCAGCTGCTGGATTTGGAGTAAGACTTGATGCGGCTAATGCTTCAGCAGGGTCTATTATTACCCCTTATTATGATTCATTGCTTGTTAAGGTTACCACCTGGGCTAAAAATCAAGAAGATTGTATCAAAAGAATGGATAGGGCTTTAAGGGAATTTAGGATCAGAGGAGTAAAAACAAATCTTGTTTTCCTTGAATCACTTATAAATAATAAAAACTTCGTTGATGGTAATTACAATACGAATTTTGTAGATACTAATAAAGATCTTTATAACTACAAACCTCAAAAGGACAGAGCCTCAAAGATTGTTTCTTATTTAGGAAATATAATAGTTAATGGTCATCCTGATATCGTTGGCAGGCATAACAAAAACTCATTTACTGAAGTTCAAATACCTAGTGGTGCAAATATAAAATCTAACAACAATTATGTAGAGGATTTGAAAAATCTCGGACCCGATAAATTTGCAAAAAAAATAAAAGATAACCCATATACCTTGATAACAGATACTACAATGAGAGACGCACACCAATCTTTACTTGCAACAAGAATGAGAACTGATGATATTGTTAATATAGCTGAATATTATAGTAAGAACTTAAGTAATTTATTTTCACTTGAGTGCTGGGGCGGGGCTACATTTGATACCTCAATGAGATTTCTAAAAGAAGATCCCTGGGATAGACTTGCAAGACTTAATAGCAAAGCCCCAAACTTACTAAAGCAAATGTTGTTTAGAGGATCGAATGCAGTTGGATATAAAAACTACCCAGATAATGTTGTAAAACATTTTATAAAACAATCTGCTGAGTCTGGAGTTGATGTATTTCGTGTATTTGATTCATTAAACTTAATTGACAACATGAGAGTTGCAATTGATGAAGTTCGTAGTCAAAATAAACTATGCGAGGGAACAATTTGTTATACTAATGATGTTACAGATCCAAATGAAAAGAAATACACACTAAAATATTATTTAGATTTGGTTAAAGACCTAGAAAAAGCAGGAGCTAATATCATTGCGATAAAAGATATGGCTGGACTTGCAAAACCTAAGGCTATTAAACTTTTAGTCAAAGAAATTAAAAAAGAAACAAATTTACCAATTCATTTTCATACTCATGATACATCAGGAACGTCATCCGCTTCAGTATTAGCAGCAATAGATGAAAATGTTGACATAGTAGACTTAGCAATAGATTCAATGAGTGGCTTAACTTCCCAACCTGCACTTGGTTCAGTAGTCTCTATAATGAAGCAAAATAATCACGACCCACATCTTGATGAAGAAAGTATTCGTACACTTTCATTATATTGGGAACAGGTTCGTCAAAATTACCAGGCTTTTGAAACTGATTTTAAGGGGGGTAGCTCAGATGTATACTTGCATCAAATGCCTGGAGGACAGTTTACTAATTTAAAGGAACAAGCGAGATCTCTTGGTATTACAACAGATAAATGGGGTCTTGTGGCAAACACATATGCTGAAGTAAACAGTTTGTTTGGAGATATAATAAAAGTTACACCGTCCTCAAAAATAGTTGGAGATATGGCACTATACATGATTGCCAATGATTTAAGTAAAGAGGATATAATTGATCCAAAAAAAGAAATATCATTTCCAGAGTCAGTTATAGAATTTTTTAAAGGAGAAATTGGAACACCTCACGGCGGTTTTCCTAAAGAACTTCAAAAAAAAGTATTGGGAGATATCAAACCTTTAACCAAAAGGCCTGGAGAAATCTTGGAATCAATCAATTTAGAAATGGAAAAAGAAAACTTAGAAAAAGATATTGAGATGAATATTAATCAGAAACATCTTGCATCCTATTTAATGTACCCAAAGGTTTTTAAAGATTTTATTGACCACTTCAAAGAGTTTAGTGATACCTCAATTTTATCTACAGAATTATTCTTTTACGGACCACAACAAGATAAAGAATACATAATCGAAATGGATAAGGGAAAAAATTTGATTTTACGATATTTAGCAAAAAGTGACGTAAATACTAATGGCAAATGCTCCGTCTTTTTTGAAATAAACGGACAGCCAAGAACAATTGACATCGCAAATAAAGAATTCTCTAAAAATATCTCCCAAAGAGCTAAAGCCGATGACACTAATAATGATCACGTTGGGTCTCCACTGCCAGGTCAAGTTGCTAAAATTTTCGTACAACCTGGAAACAAAGTAATCAAAGGTGACAAACTATTAGTAATTGAAGCAATGAAAATGGAAACAACAATTAACGCTGAAAAAAGCGGTACAATAAAATCAGTCAATATTGAATCAGGGGATAATGTTGAAACAAAAGACTTATTAGTAGAAATTAACTAATTAGTTTATATTCTCTATAACAAGTTTCCAAAGATTGCTTTGTATTAAGAAGGTCTCCTAAATAATCTCTAAACTCAAAATGCTCAACTCTCCTAACATCTGCCTCTAGATTGAAGAAAAGAAAAAGTCTGCAAGATGTACTGTCATACCTCAACATTTGCACTTTACCATCAGATCTTGATAACTTAGGCACTCCTATTTGAGATTGAATTTCATTAATTTTTTTTCCTATAAAATTAATTTTAGCTAACTTTTGTTGTGTTTTAACAATAGTTTTTTGTTCTTCTTTTTCTTCTGTAACAATTTGTTGTTCTTCTACAATAGTTTTGTCTTCAACAATTTCTGTTTCTTTCTTCTCAAACTTTTCTTCAACTTTTTCTTTCATTACATTTCCAACCTTTACAACTTCTTTAGTTACCTCGATTGTTGCGCAACTCGATAAAAAAGTAAGTAAAAGTAAATATCTTAATAACTGCATTGCTCTTTAAAGCGTTTGTATATATGTTATAATTAATGATTACAGTAATTAAATCTTCTTTTGTTCAACACAAATTGACAATATTAAGAAACAAAAAAACATCAAACACCGTCTTCAGACAGACAATGAATGAAACTAGTTATTTAATCGCTGCACATGTACTACCATATCTTCCTTACAAAAGTATAAAAGTTCAAACACCCCTTCAAAGCACAAAGGGCAGTACTCTTGCGAAACAGATAATATTAGTACCTATTTTAAGGGCGGGATTGGGCTTGCTTGAAGGCTTTGCTAAATTTTTACCTGATGCTGAGAAAGGACATATTGGCTTATACAGAGACGAACAAACTTATGAGCCAGTAGAATATTTATTCAAACTACCGAAAATAAAAAATAAAAAAATTTTAATTTTAGATCCTATGCTTGCAACTGGAAATTCATCAATTGCAGCAATTGATTTAATTAGAAATAAGGGTGCAAATATTAAAGATATATTCCTAATATCACTACTAGCGGCTCCTGAGGGTCTTAAAAATATCCAAAAAAAACAAAGAGGTATCCATATTTTTACCTGTAGTATCGACTCTAAATTGGACAAGAATAAGTTTATTGTTCCAGGTCTAGGTGACGCAGGTGATCGATATATGGGAACTTGATATAATCTGCAAAAAAACCTATTATTTATCCACTATCTCACTTTATAATTAATTTTATTTTAGAATAAAAATGTTATCAATGAGATATCTATAATTCATATTTAAGGGGGATTTTTGGTATGAAGAAAATTTTTAGTATTTTTTTTGTTTGTTTCGCTCTTGTCTTCTCTTCAAGCGCGTTTGCAAATAAAATCGGTGTCGTATATGACTCTGGAGGAAAGTTTGACAAATCATTTAACGAATTAGCATTTAAAACAGCTGAAAGAGTTAAAAATGAACTTGGTTGGGGCATGGTTGAATTTGAAGCTTCAAACAACACTCAAATAGAACAAGGTATGCGTAAAATTGCAGACAGAGGCGCATCATTAATCGTAGCAATGGGCTTTGCTCAAGCTGACGCTGTTGCAGCAGTTGCTCCTGATTATCCTGATACAAACTTTGTTGCAGTTGATGTATGTTGGGTAGACGATCCAGCAAATAATATCTATCAAGCTTGTTATAAAGAGCACGAAGGATCATTCCTTGTTGGTATGATTGCAGCGATGGCTTCTGAAAGTGGAACAATTGGTTTTGTTGGTGGAATGGACATTCCTCTAATCAGAAAATTCCAAGGCGGTTATGAGCAAGGTGCACTTTATGTAAATCCTGATATCAACATTATGGCTAACATGACTGGCTCAACACCAGAAGCATGGAACAACCCAACAAAAGGTGCTGAATTAACAAAAGCACAAATTGATGGTGGTGCAGATGTTGTGTATCAAGCAGCGGGTGGAACAGGTATAGGTGTTCTTCAAGCAGCAGCTGATGCAGGTATAATGGGTATTGGTGTTGATACAAATCAAAACTGGATGCACCCAGGTAACATGCTTACTTCTATGTTAAAAAGACTTGATTTAACAATTTTTGAACAAGCTGAAAAAACAGCTGCAGGTACTTTTGAATCAGGAATTCATATTCTTGGATTAGCCGAAGGTATGGTTGGCTATGCTACTGAAGATGGTATGGTAACCTCTGAAATGGAAGCAGCAGTTGCAGCAGCAGCAGCAGATATTGTGAGCGGCTCAATGGAAGTTGCTGACTGGTCACAAGAGTAATAGAAGTATTATAAATAATTTGGTGAGACCAGGGATCTAAGCAAATTTATGGTCTCACCTATCCTTGAGTTAGCAAATATTAACAAATCTTTTGGTCACGTCCAGGCTAATAAAAATATCAATCTTACAATTAATAAAGGCACAATCCATGGAATTATTGGAGAAAATGGTGCTGGAAAATCTACACTAATGAGTATCGTGTTTGGTCTTTATCAAGCAAATTCAGGAACAATAAAAGTTAATGGCAAAGAGATAAATCTTAGATCACCCAAAGACTCTATAATTAATGGGATTGGAATGGTTCACCAGCATTTTATGTTGGTCGAAAATTTTACTGTTCTGGAAAATATTATTTTAGGATTTGAAGGAGAATTAGTATTTGGAAAAAATTTAGAAAAAGCAAAAAAAGATTTAAAAAATTTATGTGATACTTACAAATTGAATATTGATTTGAATTCAACAATATCAGATTTGTCAGTAGGATTTCGTCAAAGAGTTGAAATATTAAAGTCGCTCTACAGAGGTGCAGAAATTCTTATACTAGATGAGCCAACAGGTGTTTTGACACCTCAAGAAGTTGATGAATTGTTTAAGATATTACGTTCTCTTAATGAAGAGGGAAAAACAATTGTTTTAATCACCCATAAATTAATTGAAATCATGGACTTAACAAGTGAAGTATCTGTTATGCGCCAAGGCGAAATGGTTGGCCATACTAAAACCAAAGACACAAATAAAGAAAAATTGGCCGAAATGATGGTTGGCAGAAGTGTATTATTAAGACTTGATAAATCAGAACTCAAAACTGGTGATGTTGTTTTTAAAGTTGAAGATCTTACCGTTAAGGATGATCTAGATGTCACAAGAGTCAAGAATGTAAATTTAGAAATTCGTGCAGGAGAAATTTTAGGTTTAGCAGGTGTTACTGGAAATGGTCAAACAGAATTGTTGGAAGCACTTTCTGGAATTAGAAAAGTTGAGTCAGGTGAAATATATTTAGACGGAAAAAAAGTATCAGACAGTCAAAACTTTCTAGATCCAAGAGAGTTGAAAGAAAAAGGTTTAGCCCATGTTCCTGAAGACAGACAAAGAATGGGATTAGTTACAGATTTTAAAGCTTATGAAAATCTTATATTTGGTTATCATGACCAACAACCATTCTCGAAGTCATCAATTTTAAATCATAAAGATATAATTTCTCATTCTAAAAAAATTATGGAAGAGTATGACGTAAGACCCCAATCACCAAATCTAATTACTTCAAATTTTTCAGGCGGTAATCAACAAAAAATAATTCTAAGTAGGGAGCTTAATGAAAAACCAAAAGTATTATTAGTTGGTCAACCAACGAGAGGTGTAGATATAGGTGCAATTGAATTTATTCATCAAAGATTAATTGAGATGAGAGACAGAGGGGCTGCAATACTTTTAGTTTCTGTTGAGCTTGATGAAGTTCTTTCATTGTCTGACAGAATTGTCGTTATGTTTGATGGGAAAATAGTCGGTGAAAAAGAAAACAAAAATGTTACTGACCGTGAGTTAGGTTTATTAATGGCAGGAGTAGTATAATGGCAACAGTAGACAAATCTAAAGTGCCATGGTGGGTTTCTAATCTCATTGTTCCTCTTGTTAACTTAACTTTAGCATTGTTCGTGTCCGGTCTTTTTATATTTATTGCAGGCGAAAATCCATATGAAGCAGTAAGATTAATCATCTATGGTTCTTTTGGCTATATCGAGGGTTTTGCTTACACTCTCTATTATACAACAAATTTTATTTTTACTGGTTTAGCATTTGCTGTTGCATTTCATTGCAGGCTTTTTAATATTGGTGGTGAAGGTCAAGCGTATATAGGTGGGCTAGGTGTTTTTTTAGTTGCGATAAATTTTAGTTTTCTACCTGTTCCAATAGTATGGTTGCTGGCCGTTGGTGGTGCTGTTGTTTTTGGCGCAGCTTGGGCGTTTATTCCAGCATATCTCCAAGCAACAAGAGGCAGTCATGTAGTGATAACTACAATCATGTTTAACTTTATTGCTGCATCTTTAATGGTATTTCTACTTGTTGATGTAATAAGAGATACCTCACAAATGGGACCACATACTGTTGCTTTACCTGAAGAACAGTGGTTTCCAAGTTTTGAAGATTTAGCTGCTCTATTTGGAATTAAGATAAGGTATTCGCCACTTAATATTTCTTTCCTCTTAGCGATTGCTGCATCATTTTTTGTTTGGTTCTTGGTTTGGAAAACAAGATGGGGCTATGAAATGCGAGCCGTTGGTCATAATACACAAGCGGCAATCTACGCAGGAATTTCTCCTTATAAAAATATAATCATTGCAATGTGTATATCTGGTGGTTTGGCAGGTCTTTTAGGTGTTAATGAAATATTAGGAGTTCATCATAAAATAGTTGCAGGTTTTCCTGCTGGTTACGGCTTTACTGGAATTGCAGTTGCTTTAATGGGAAGAAATCATCCAATAGGGATTTTTCCAGCAGCATTTTTATTTGGAATTTTATACCAAGGCGGATCTGAAGTTACATTTGATATGCCTAATATTACTAGGTACATGTTTGTTGCTGTTCAGGGTGTAATTATTTTATTCAGTGGTGCTCTAGAAAATCTATTTAGACCACAAATTGAAAACTTCTTTGTTAACAGACTAAACTTAAAGGCAAAAGCGTAATGGAATTTTTATCTGATATTGCCTCTTTAATAAATTCTACTTTAAGAATTTCAACACCATTAGTTTTTGCTGCGATGGCAGGTATATTTGCAGAGAGATCTGGTGTTATTGATTTTAGCTTAGAAGGAAAAATGCTTATGGCAGCCTTTGTTGCTGCAGTAGGTTCTTATTTTTTAGGAAACCCATGGCTTGGTTTATTGTTGGCCATTATTGCATGTGTTAGTCTTTCGATGTTACACGGCTTTGCTTCTGTTACTTATAAAGGTGATCAAGTTGTGTCATGTGTTGCTATTAATATTTTAATCATCGGTTTAACCACTGCTCTTGCAGCTGCTTGGTTTGGACAGGCGGGTTTAACTCCAACACTAACAGAAGATCAGCGTTTTCTAGAAGTAAACTTACCTTTTGCTGAAAGTTTAAGAGATGTTCCAATATTAGGAACAATTTATAGCGATATATTAAGTGGTCACTACATCTTTGTATACTTAGCATATCTTACTGTTCCAATAGTTTTCTGGGTTGTGTTTAAAACAAGTTTTGGTTTGAGGCTAAGAGCAGTTGGTGAAAACCCAAGTGCTGTTGATACAGCGGGCATTAATGTTTTTGCAATGAGATATAAAGCTTTAGCAATCAATGGTGTCTTAATTGCTTTTGCTGGTGCTCATTTATCAACTGCTGTTAATGCCAACTTCTTCAGAGAAATGTCAGCAGGGAGAGGATACTTAGCTTTAGCAGCAATGATTTTTGGAAAGTGGCACCCTAAAACAGCTTTAGTTGCTTGTTTACTTTTTGGTTTTACAGATGCACTTCAAATTAGGCTCCAAGGAGTTGAACTACCTGCCATTGGAGAAATACCTGTTCAACTAATTCAAGCATTACCTTATGTACTAACTGTTGTGTTGCTAGCTGGATTTGTTGGTAAAGCTATAGCTCCTAATGCTATAGGCCAACCTTATATTAAGGAAAGATAATTAAGTATTAATTTAGATAAACAAATATATATAACAATTAACATAGGAGAAAAATATGACTTTAATGGAAAGATACCAAAAAGCGATGAAAGAAAAAAATGAAGCTGAAATGAATGACATCATACATGATGATTTTA